>CAZNMS010000074.1:0-24804 GCA_964573505.1 uncultured Planctomycetaceae bacterium
CAGTCGCGACCGGCTCATCATTCACCGAGTGAACGGTGACACTGATCGTTGAGGTGACTGTGTCGGTGCCGTCTGTGACGTCAACGGTGAAGCTGTCGCTGCCGTTGTAGTTCGCGGTCGGGATGTAGGAATAAGCACCGGTCTTCGAGTCGACCGTCACTGAACCGTGAGCAGCCTTGCTATTGACCGTGAAGGTCAGCGTGCTGCTGTCGATGTCGGTGCCGCTGATCGTGCCGTTTGCTGTTCCGTCTTCGTTGATCGTCACCGTTCCGTCGGTCGTCACCGGTGAGTCATTCACGGCAGTGACGGTGATCGCAATGGTGTCAGTGTCGCTGAATGCTCCGCCGCGACCGCTGCTGCCATTGTCGTTCGTAGCGATGGTCAGCGAATCCGAACCGTTGAAGTTCGAAGCCGGTGTGTAGCTCAAGCCGTCGAGCGCGGTGTTGATCGCACTGACGGTGCCGCTGAAGGTCATCGTCGCGTCGCTCGTGCCGTCGCCATTGGTGAAGCTGAGCCCCGTTGTGCCGCTGAGCGACAAACTGCCGTGAGCGACCGAGAGCGTGACTGTGACGTCGCTTGTGGCATCGACGTCGACGATCGAGATCGCGTTGCCGCCAGTGAAGGTCAAGGTGTTGTCTTCAGCAACCGACTGCGCGTTCGGGATGCCATTGACCGGAGCGTCGTTCACCGAGGTGACCGTGATTGCGACCGTCTTCTGGTCGACGTTCGAGCCGTCGTTGGCGCCAATAGTCAGCGTGTCCGAACCGTTGAAGTTCGCGTTCGGGATGTATCGCAGGCCATTGAGTGCGGCGTTGATCGAAGCGGCTGAGCCACTGAAGGTCATCGTCGCGTCGGTCGTACCGTCGCCAGTGGTGAAGCTGAGACCGCTTGTGCCACTCAAGGTCAGAACGCCGTTCGTGACAGTGAGCGTCAGCGTGAGCGATGCCGAATCAACGTCTGAGACGCTGATGACGTTCGCTCCCGAACTGAAGTTGATCGCAACATCTTCGTCCGTCAGTTGGCTGCCCGGTGCAGTGATGATCGGGGCATTGATCAGGGTCTCGATGCCAGTGAAGGTGATGGTTTGATGGGCCGAGCTGAACGTGATGTTGCCGTCTGGCAGAATCGTGTCGCTCGAACCCGAGTTGACGGTGACAGTTCCTCGAACTTCGAGCGTGTCGCCCGGCAGAGTTGTCGGATTGCCGCCGTTGACGGTGAAGGGCACTGTCGCACTGGCGGTAACGGCGATGGCATCACTGCCGTCGCCGCCGTTGAGCGTGACCGCTTCGAAGCTCGTGCCCGTGATGTAGGTTTCGTTACCGACAACGAGGCTGCTGTCGCTCGCTGTGATGATGTCGCCGGACGCTGTGCCGTTGAGCGTCACTGAGTCCGTTCCGTCAGTGTCGGTCAGAGTGACCGAGCGACTGGCCGTCCCGCCGTTGATGGTGTAGCTGTCGTTACCGTCTGCACCGGCGAGGGTGACGTTCTCGACGCCCAAATCGAAGCTGACGTCGACCGAGCCCTTGCTGATCTTCGAGCTTGTGACCGTAAAGGATGAAGCGGCTCCGGCTTCGTCGTTGATCGTCAAGCTGTCGATGCCCGTTGCTGCGGTGTCTTCGACTGAGATATCGCCGAGAACCGTCGCACCGAGGTTGATCGTGACCGTATCGCTGCCGACTTGTCCTCGCACAACGAGGCCCGCAGCCGGAGCAGAGTTGATGGTGATCGTGTCGTCGCCGAGACCGCCCTGCACCGTCGTTGCGAGACCCGTATCGCTCGTCAGCGTGAGGGCACTGCCGAGAGTGACTGAGCCGTTATCACCCGCGTCGTTGTAACCGCCGGTGATGACGATGCCGGTCTTTGCTTGAATGGTCGAAGCGGCCGAGAGGTTGACGGCGTCACCGGCTTGCAGCGTGACGGTGCTGCCGGTCGATTGAACTGTCTTTCCGGCGTTGACCGTGAGGTTGTCGACGTTTGGAGTCGTCGAGTCACCGGCTGTCAGAACGATTGCACCTGCCGTCGTGACGTCACCGTCGATAGTCAGCGGGCTCGCGGTTGTGATCGCGATTGTTCCGGCAGTCGCGGTTGCACCAGTGACGGTGAGTGCTCCGGTGTTGGTGACAACGATGCCGCCGTCTCCGCCGTTCGCGTTGAGAGTGGAGACTGCGGTTGCGAGTGCTCGGCTTGTTCCGATGCCCTTAGCGGCTGTCGCAGTGAGCAAACCGCCGGCGACGTGTCGACTGACCGAAGCGTCTCCATTGAGTGACCCGCCTGCGTTCACAACGACGTTGCCGGAGCCTGCATTCACAACGCCGAGAACGACGTTGTTCGCGGCACCGGTCTGAGTGGTGATCGTGATCGACGCGTTGTTGGCCTGCGTTGAAACGGTCGAGAGGCCGACCATTGTGACCGTGCCGTTTGTCTTCGCCGCAGCAGTGTCTTCACCGGCTGTAATGCTGATTGCACCGCCGGTGCTCGGAGTGGTGAGCGAGGCCGGAGTGTTGATGCGGACGTTCTCGGCGGCTCGGACGGTGATCGTCGGAGTGCCGCTGCCGCCTTCTTGAACGGTCAAGTTGGCATTGATCGTGATCCCGTCCGTCGCGTCGTTGCCGTCAGCGAGGACAAAGACGCTGCCGAGCGAACTGACGACCGAGTTGATCGTCACTGCGGCATCGGCGGAAGCGAGCGTTGTCGTTCGACCGCTGGCGTCATTGGTAATAGCGGCGTTGACTTGCAGCGCGTTGCCATTGGTCGAAGCCAGCAAGAGGTCGTGAGCGAGATTGGTGACTGCGGCGTCGACGATCATTGAGCCGGCCGTCGTTGCTGGAGCAACTCCGCCGGAAGCAATGAGCGCGAATTGCGTGCGGCTGTTGGTGTTGTCCGCAGTGACGCTCGGTTGAATGTCGAGGAAGCGAGTTTGGAACGCTCCGCTCACTTCACGAATCTGAATGTTGCCGCCGACCGTGCCGCGCGGACCGTCTTGACCGAGAGTCAATCGGCCATTTCGCAGGTCGATGTCGATCGCACCCTTGAAGGTTGCGGTTGATGTTCCGCCGGTCGCTTCTTGAGCGATGTCGGTCATCGTGATCGTGCTGTTGCCGCCGATGTTGTCCGAAGCGAGCAACGTAATGTCGCGGGCTCGGATGTAGGTCGCGTCGTCACCGTCGTCGCGGATGCTGCCGAAGGTCGATTGGACGCTGATCAGCGTGCTGGCTCGGAGGTTGCCGAGCATCACGTCCTCTGCCGAGGTCAGGTAGATGCTGCGAGCGAGTCCGCTGCTCGGAGCACCGAGAGTTGCCGTCGGCAGCAAGTTGATGCCGCCACCGAATCCATCGAGGTCTTCATCAGCGCTGATGACAATGTCGTTGCGCGTCAGCAACTGGCCGCCAATCGTGACGTCGTCGGTGCTCTCTTCGGTCGCATCGCCCGAGCCTGAAGTCAGGGTGATCTGACCGCCGCCCGTCGCTGGGAGACCGGATTGAATGACCGCGTTGAAGTTGACCGTGATCGCATCATTGGCGAGCAGCGTGACGGTGCCAGTTCCGTCCGCGCTGATGTCGATCAGTGTTGCCGAATTGTCATTGATTGTGATCGAACCATTGGTGCCGCCGAGGCCGACTGCTCCGGCTTCGATGAGGACAGCTCCGTTTCCGCCGGTCAGTGCGATCGAGCCCTTCGTCGTTTGCGTGTAGTTCGCTGCGGTGCCGAAGGTTTGCAGGGTGAGGTTACCGCCGTCAGCGACAGTGATTGGGCCGTCGTTTGTGAGGCCGCCGTTGACAATCACTCGGACGAATCCGCCGCCAGCATTCGAGACACCCGAGAGCGTGTCGACGCTGTTGCCGAGCGTGAGGTCGCCGGTGTTCTCGATCTGAATATTGCCGATGCCGACGTTCGAAGCGGCGAGAGTCGAGACCGCGAGGTCAAGTTCGTTACCACTGCCGATGCCGTTCGCGGCTTCCATTCGCAGTGAGGCGCCCGTGATGTCGGACTGCTCAGTGACGGTGCCGTCGGTGATTGCCCCGCCGGTGAGCAGCGAGAGGACTCCGTAATCCGATCCGACCTGCGTGATGCCGCCGGTCAAGTTGATGTTGCCATTCGCCGTTGTGCGACCGAGACGAACGGCTGTCGCCGTGACACGATCAAGCTCGGCATCGGTGATGTTGATGCTGCCGATTGACCCCGTCGCACCCAGTTGGATGCCAGTGCCGTCCGTCGTCTGCTGAATCGTGACGATCGCTCCGGCGCCATCTGGGAAGGTCGAACCGCCGCCATCGTTTGAGTCGATCACATCGACGATTTCGATGTCGTTGACGTTGAGAGTGATGTCTTCGCCGTCGGTCACGAGGCCGACATAGCTGTCAACCGTGCCGACGATGAGATCGTCGGTGTCGGTAAAGGTAATCGAGCCATCAGTCGAGTCGCCGGAGATCGTGTCGACATCGTTGTTGCCCGTCAGGCTGATGTTGCCCACTGCGTCCATGCTCAGGTTCTGGACCGTCAACGATCCGGCGACCTTCGTATTGGTGATCTTCCCGCCGGAACTCAGGACGAGAGTGCCACTGCCTGTAATATTGATTGCAGCAGTGACGGCGATGTCGCCCTGATCGGCATATCCAATCTGAATCAGCCCGGCCGTAATGGTGGTGAGTTCGGCTTGCGAGAGTTCGAGCGTGTTGGTCGCAGCATCCGTTGTTGAGCCGAGGTCGACAGCATCGCCGTCGTTGTATGAGGTCAACGTCAATCTGCCCGTCGATGTGATGGTGCCCGCAGCGAGCGCCATCTTGTCGGCTTCGAGGTCGATCGGTTCGCCGAGGATCGCAGCGTTATTCGTGATGAACTTTTCATCGCCGCCCGCGGAGATGTAGACGTAGCCGCCGTCCGCCCCATTGGCCGAGACGTTTTCGTTGACCGTGATGCTGCCGTCGTCGGTATAGACCTCGATGTCTTGATCGTCCGACACAGTCGTGATGCCATCGACATCGGCGCCTGTCAGATCGGTTACAGTGCCGATCGTGAGGTCGCCGCCAGCGGTGACTTCGTTGATGTAAATGTCGCCGGTTGAGGTCACGTCTGTGAGACGGGCCGCGAGGTTGCCACTGACTGAGGTCAGAATCGCATTCGCTCCGTCACCGATTGCGGTCTCGGCATCGAGCAAGAGGTCGGTTGCGGAAACGACACTCTTGCCGTTGGCTGTGATGGCGTCGTCGGCGACGAGTCGAACCGTGCCGCCGCTGATGTCGGCATTGAGCGCGACGTCAGCGGTTGTCGCCGTGACGCTTTCTGCCGCAACGAGGTTGACGGTGCTGGTCGCACTCGCAGCGCTGACAGCCTCGTTAATCGTGAGCGAACCATCGTTCGTGCGGATGTCGACAGTGCGACCGGTGCCGCCGATTGTGACACCGTCAACGTCAGCGCCGCTGAGGTCGGTGACTGTGTCGATCGTCAATGCTCCGGCTGCGAGGACTTCAACGATGTAGATGTCGCCCGTTGGAGCAGCATCGGTGACTCGGGCAGCGAGGTTGCCGCTAACCGACGTTTGGATGCGATTCGCAGTCACTCCGATGCCATTGCCTGCATCGAGCAGCAAGTCAGTCGCAGTGATGAGGCTGCTGGTTTGAGTGATGTTGTCGCCAGCAACGACTCGCACCGTTCCGCCAGTGACATTGGCTGTCAGTGCGACGTTGGCCGCGGTTGCTTCTGCGGCTTCGGCAGCGACGAGATTGGCCGTGCCGGTGCCGGCAGTTACCGCTTGAGTGACGAAGAGGTCTCCGTCAGTCGTGCGAACATCGAGCGTGCGATCGTTGGCAGAAGTGTCGATGCCGTTGACCGCAGTCGCGCTGAGGTCGGTGACAGTGCCAATCGTGAGATCGCCGCCGGCTGCAACTTCGACGACATAGAAGTCGCCAGTTGCCGTTGCTGAGGTCACGCCGCCTGCGAGTTCGCCAGCGACACTGGTGTTGATTGGAGCGGAGCTTGTACCGACCGCGTTGTCGGCGAGGAGCAGCAAGTCATCTGACGTGACGAGCTTGCCTGCGGCTTGGCTGATGGCATCACCGGCGACGAGTCGCACGGTGGCTGTTGCCCCGGTGACGTCGCCATTGAGCACGACGTCATTGTCGGTGCCGACAATGGTGAGGTTCACTCCGGCGCCCGAAGCCGTCGTTGTGTCGTTGATCGTTGCCGTTTCGTCAGCGGCGATGACGAGATCGCCGTCCGATGCCGTTACTTCGTCGGTCGTGACGTTCTCACCGTCGATGAAGACTGCAGCACCTTGAATCACTGTGGTGTCGACAGCACTGACGTCACCGGAATCATCGAGGTCGCTATCGGCGACGATCGTGACGTCGCCCGAGGTGTCTGTGTCTGCGTCGGCAGTGATCGTGACTCCGGCACTGATGGTGACGTTGTTGAGAGCGTGAATGTCGACATCACCCGAAGCCGAGATGTTGGCGTTGATCGTGACGTCAACCGGATCGTCGAGGTCGATGTTGAGGTCGGGCGTGCCGACTTCCGTCGAGAGGACGCCGTTCGTCGTGACGTCGCCGAGTGCGTCGACCTTGATCGCCGCTGAGTTCGCCGAGCCGGCTCGGTTCGGGAAGTTGTTGGCTCCGGCAGACACTGTATTGAGTGTTACATCGCCCGGAGCAACGAAGAGCGCACCGCCGCCGGTCGCCGTGATGCTGCTTGTCGCGTTCTGAGTGATCGAACTGGTGCCGCCGGTCGCTGTGTAAGACTGGTCGCCGGTGCCTCCGCCTGAGTTCGTCGTATCGACGTTGCCGTCGATCGTGATCGACGCACCGGTGACCGTGACGAATTCGAGCGGAGTTGTGCCGCCGACATCGCTGCCGATCGTGACGTTGGCATGTTTCGCACCGCCGTCAGCAGTGGTGTTGATCGTGAGTCCCTGCTTGCCATTGACGGTGCCATTGACTGTGCCGCCGGTCGAGCCGAGCAGAACTAGTCCCGCGTCCGACGTACCGCCGGTTGCGTCGGTATCGAGCGTCGTATCAGCGGTGAGGACGATGACCGCCGCCTTGCTGAAGTCGATGTTGCCGCCGCCATCGGTGTTGACGACTGCGGTGCTGTTGTTGTCGCTGTCATGAATGAAGAGCGTGCCATTGGTCGTCGAGCCGACGGTCTCGACCGTCAGGCTGCTGAGCGGAGTGGTCGCGCCCATATCGCCGATGCGGACATTGCCCGCGACTTTGCTTTCGCCGCCGGAGACGCCCGAGGTGGTGAAGGTCAACGCGCCGGGGCCTTCAGTAGCAACAGCACGCCAATCAATCGCACCCGAGTCTGCATCGACGACTGAAGTCGTGGCGGAGCCATTCGTGCTGACTCGCAAAGATGTCGTCGGCAACGTGAGCTTGCCTGCAATCGTGATCGTCGCGGTGTCTTGCGTTACGGCATCGCCGACGACTTCGAGCACTGCTGTCGGATTCGCGAAGGAGAGCGTGCCATCGTTCGCGGTTCCGGCTGCTCCGTTGTCTCCATTCATGTTGATGGAGAGTGTGTCGAAGAACTCGCGGCCATCGTCCGTGACTGAGCCAAAGCCATTGACGTTGCCGCCGTTGTCCCCGGCATCGGTGTGATTCGTGTTGATGACGAGATCGAAGCCTGTGGCATTCGCTGAGATCGTCGAACCATTGAACAGGATTGATCCCGCATCCGTTCCGTCAGTCGAAGATGCCGTGCTGAGTGTGATGTCCGCCATCGCGACGATGTCGCCACCGCTGAGGAAGTTCAGGGCGGATGCCGTCGCTCCACCGTTGTCATTCACGGTCACATTGCCGTGCAGGAACACAATGCCTCGAGTTGCGCCGTTCGTATTGAGCGTGAGGCTCTGCAAGAAATTGCTGCCCGCGTTGTTGACGAGGCCGAGGTCGATATCACCGGCGGTTCCAGCCGAGGTGTTGATCGTCAGCTTACTCCCTGCGGTTGCTGCCGAGGTTGTGACATTGCTGAGGTCAACACTGCCGCCAGTAGCAAAGGACGTTGTGATGCTTCGATCGCCGTCGACCTGCAATTCGCCATTGTCTTGAGTGACGTCGCCGCCTTGCGTGGTGATGTCTCCACCGAGCGTTGTTACGGTCGTCGCGCTGGCTGTGATGGTGAAGTCGTTATCAGGGCTCTCACTCGTAGAAATGTCGTCAAGGATGTCCACCGCAGCACCGCCAACGCCATCGGCAATGACCTCAACGTTGCTGTCGAGATTGCTCGTGCCATCGTCAGCGCGATCGAAGGTGATCGTGCCCGTCTGCCCGGTGCGACCGATGACAATGTTGCTGAAGCCGCCGTCGATGTTGTCGATCGAGTTGTCGCTGAGATCGACAACTCCTGTATTGCCGCCGCCGATGTTGATGGCATCACCCGCCACAATGCCGCGTAGAGTCAATGTCTCGCCGGTCGTTGCTCCGGTTGAGAACACTGATCCGCCTAAGACAATGTCTTGAGCGGCTTCGAGCGTGATGTCATTGCCGTTCGAGTCGACCGTGCTGTCGAAGTCGATGCTCGCTCCGCCGCCCGTGTCGCCGTTGGCCGAGATGTAGATGGCGCCCGTTGTCTCAACAGCTCCGCCGACATGAATGCTGTCGATGGTGTTGGTCGTTGTGATCGAGCCCGTCGAGACAGACGACTGGAAGTCAGCGTCGCCCGCATTCTCCAGAGTGAGCTTGTCGAGCGGCGCGTCGCTACCGACCGCGCCCGTCACCGTGATGTTGGCTGTGCCTGAGTCGAGCGTCAGGTCGCGAGCGGTTGTGTCGCTATCAACTTTGCCCGTAACGGTGATCGTACCGTCGGCCGCTGCCGCGTTGGTGTTGATCGTGATGTCGGCTCCGCTGAGCACGACGTTGCCTGTGAGCACCACATTGCCGCCATTGTCCGTCGTGAGATTGCCAGTCAGGTTGATGGTCGCTCCGATGAACTCGATCGCGTCGCCGCCATTGCCCGAGCCATCGTCGACCGAAGTTGTTCCGGCTGTCACCGACGCACCGCCCGCATTCGCGAGGATGTGATCGAGAGCGCTGAAGCTCACCGAAGTCAGATCAATGGACTTCGAGTTTCCTGCAACTCCCTTCGAACTGGTGTTGATGGCGAGGCCGTCTTCGTTCACGACCGCGCTGGTCACTTCCGCGCCTCCGCCAATCGTCACCGCCCCTGCGGCACCTGCTCCGGCGTTCGAAGCATCGAGCGACACTTGATCGTCGCCGTCGTCGAGCGTGACGAAGTCGGTCGCATAGATCGTGATGTCACCCGCGCCATTTGTGGCGTCGCTGATGGAGGTCGTGAGGTCACCGTTGAGATTGACGTTCTTTGCTGCCGCGCCGCTCGTGCCGAGCGCGATGCCGCTTGTTGTGGTGCTCGAATTGCCGTTCGAGGCATCGACATCGTCGAGCGTGATGTCGCCAGTCGATTCGACTGTGAAGGACTCGAGTGCCGTCGTTCCGCCCGCTGCTCCCGTTACGGTGACGTTGCCTGAACCAGCAATCGCGCTGAAGGCTTTGCTGCCATTGATCGTGCCAGTGACGACGAGTTTGTTGTCGTTCGCGCCGTCGGTGGTGATGGTCACATCGGTGCCGAGAACCACTGCTCCCGTCAGGGAGACCGTTGCTCCGCCCGCCCCGTCGTTGACGTTGAACGCGCTCGCGTTGAGGTTGATGGTCGCAGCGGTGACGTCGAGATCCGCAAGCGCATCTGACGAGCCGACATCGCCTCCGAAGGTCACGCTGCCGGTATCAGCATCAACGGTCAAGGTACGGTCCTCGGCGGCGGCATCGTCCGCGTCGATCGTCCCAACGAACGAGACGTTGTTGTCATTGGTCCCATTGACATCGACCGTCACGTTGGCGCCGAGGATGACACTACCAGTGAAGGTAGCAGCGGCTCCGCCCGCTCCGTCATCAACAATCACGCTGCCGCCATTGAGGTTGATTGTGCTGCCGGTGACATCAAGGGCAGCCAATTCGCCCTTCGTGCCCGCACCGATACTGCCGTCGAAGGTCACTGTGCCCGTGCCTGCATCGACTGTCAGAGTGCGATTCTTGGCACTCGCATCGTCAGCATCGACCGCCCCCGTGAAGAGCACTGTGCCGTCCGTGCCCGAAGCGTGATGGGTGTCGACAGTCACATTGGCTGCGAGCTTTGTGGTCGTTGCGTTTGCTCGGAAGTTGCCCGAGTTCGTTGTGTCCCCGTCCGTGCTGACGTTGCCGCCGAGATTGAGTGTACCTGTTGTTACATCAAAGGCTTCATCCGACGTACCCGCTCCATCTCCGACTGTGATCGAGCTGTCGGTCGTTACCGAATTCGCGAGATCGGTCACGACAACGAGGTGATCGAGGGTTTGCAGCGTCGCTCCGGAGAGGTCGACATTGTTCTCACCGACGTTGATTTCGAGACCGTCTTCGTAGGCCTTTGAGCTTCGAACGTCGATGCCGCCAACGAACGTCACAGAACCGTCAGCGACGCCATTGGTGCCTTCGTTCGTTCGCAAGAGGATGCTGCCTGCTGTCCCGGCTCCGTCAGTCGCGAGCACGACTTGATTGTCCGCAGCAATGCGAATGTTGCCGGTTGCAGTGCCCGCTCCCGCTCCATCAGTACGCAGATCGCCTTGCAGAGTAAGCGTGCCGGCGATGTTGGATGTCGCACCGAGGTCGATGGTGTTTGTGGTCGTGCCGCCTTGAGTCGTCACGGCGTTGAGAGTGAGGTCGTTCGCACTGTGAACGGTGAAGCTTCGCAAGTTCTCGGTGTCGCCGATGTCTGCTTGGAAGTCGATGTTTCCGCCGTCCGCGGTCACTGACAGAGTGCGGTCATTGGCGACATCGTCAGCGTCGACGGTTCCGGTCACGGTCAGGTTGTTGTCATTGGTCCCGTCGGTATCGATCGAGACATTCGCCCCGAGCACGACTGCACCGTCGAGAGTGGCCGTCGCTCCGCCCGCACCATCATCGATACTGAACGTCCCGGCGTTGAGGTTGATCGTTGCCGCAGTCACGTCGAGATCGGCGAGTTCTTCGGTTGCACCCACATTGCCGCCGAAGGTCACGCTGCCCGTGCCAGCGCTGACTGTCAGCGTGCGATTCTTTGCAGTCGCATCATCAGCATCGACAGTGCCATCGAAGTTGACGTTGTTGTCGTCCGTGCCATCGGTCGTGATGGTCACGTTCGCACCGAGCACCGTTGCTCCGCTGAGAGTTGCGGTCGCTCCGCCGTCGCCGTCGTTGATGTTGAACGTCGCGGCGTTGAGGTTGATCGTCGCCGCTGTGACGTCGAGATCGGCGAGTGCATCGCTTCCGCCAACTACACCGCCGAAGGTCGCGATGCCCGCGCCAGCGCTAACCGTCAGCGTGCGATCGTTTGCAGTCGCATCGTCCGCATCGACAGTGCCATTGAAGTTGACGTTGTTGTCGGCAGTGCCATCGGTCGTGACGGTCACGTTCGCGCCGAGCACTGTTGCTCCGGTCAAGGTTGCTGTCGCTCCGCCCGCTCCGTCGTTGACGTTGATCGTCCCCGCATTGAGGTTGATTGTTGCCGCGTTGACGTCGAGATCGGCCAGCGCTTCCGTCGCACCCACATTGCCGCCGAAAGTCGCGCTGCCCGTGCCCGCATCGACCGTCAGCGTCCGATCGTTCGCCGCTGCATCATCAGCATCGACGGTTCCATTGAAGTCGACGCTGTTGTCGTTCGTGCCATTCGTCGTGACGGTCACGTTCGCGCCGAGCACCGTTGCTCCCGACAGGGTTGCTGTCGCCCCGCCTGCTCCATCACTGAGGTTGAACGTCCCGGTGTTGAGATTGATCTTCCCGGCAGTGACGTCCAAATCTGCAAGTGCATCACCCGCACCGACTTCGTCGCCGAAGGTCACGCTGCCCGTACCCGCGCTGACTGTCAGCGTCCGGTTGTTGGCCGCAGCATCGTCGGCATCGACGGTGCCATTGAAGTTGACGTTGTTGTCGTTCGCGCCATCAGTCGTGACGGTCACGTTCGCGCCGAGGAACGTTGCACCGGTCAAGGTTGCTGTTGCTCCGCCTGCTCCATCGTTGATGTTGAAGCTCGCCGCGTTGAGGTTGATCGCTGACGCAGTGACGTCGAGGTCGGCCAGTGCGGCACTTCCGCCAACATCACCGCCGAAGGTCACGAAGCCGGTGCCAGCGATGACAGTCAGAGTGCGATCGTTCGCAGTCGCATTGTCTGCATCGACTGTCCCGTTGAAGTTGACGTTGTTGTCGCTCGCGCCATCGGTCGTGACGGTCACGTTCGCGCCGAGCACGGTCGCTCCACTCAAGGTTGCCGTTGCTCCGCCAGCTCCGTCGTTGACGTTGATCGTCCCCGCATTGAGGTTGATCGTTGCCGCAGTGACGTCGAGATCGGCGAGTTCTTCGCTGGCGCCAACATTGCCGCCGAAGGTCGCGCTGCCCGTGCCAGCATCGACCGTCAGCGTTCGATCGTTAGCCCCTGCATCATCCGCATCGACAGTGCCATTGAAGTTGATGCTGTTGTCGTTCGTGCCGTTCGTCGTGACGGTCACGCTCGCGCCGAGCACCGTTGCTCCCGACAACGTAGCGGTTGCTCCGCCAGCTCCGTCATTGATGTTGAACGTGCCGGCGTTGAGATTGATCGTCGCCGCTGTGACGTCGAGGTCTGCCAGTGCATCGCTCGCACCGACATCGCCGCCGAAGGTCACGATCCCCGCATCCGCGTTGACTGTGAGCGTCCGATTGTTGGCCGCTGCATCGTCGGCATCGACGGTACCGTTGAAGTCGACGTTGTTGTCGTTCGTGCCAGCAGTCGTGACGGTCACGTTCGCGCCGAGCACGGTCGCTCCATTGAAGGATGCCGTTGCTCCGCCTGCTCCGTCGTTGACGATGAAGCTTGAAGCGTTGAGGTTGATCGTCGCCGCTGTGACGTCGAGATCTGCAAGTGCTCCGCTGCCACCAACATCACCGCCGAAGGTCGCGGTGCCAGTGCCGGCATTGACCGTCAGCGTGCGATCGTTCGCCGCTGCATTGTCGGCATCGACAGTGCCGTTGAAGTTGACGTTGTTGTCGTTCGCGCCGTTCGTCGTGACGGTCACGTTCGCGCCGAGCACCGTTGCTCCGTTGAACGAGGCCGTTGCTGCGCCTGCTCCGTCACTCACGTCAACCGTAGCCCCATTGAGATTGATCGTTCCTGCGGTGACATCGAGATCGGCAAGCGAACCTTTCGCTGCCGCGCCGATGCTGCCGCTGAACGTGACCGTGCCCGAACCCGCATCGACCGTCAGCGTCCGATCGTTTGCCGTCGCATCATCAGCGTCGACCGTGCCGGTCACAGTCACATCGCCGTCGACGTTGTCCGTCGTTGTGTCGATGGTGATGTTGGCCCCGAGGACGACATCGCCATTCAAGAGCACGTTTCCGCCGGTACCTGTTGTGTTGGCATCGGCAGTCGAGAGATTCCCGGTGAGGTTGATCGTCGCCGCGATGAACTCGATCGCGTTGCCGCTGTTGCCCGAACCGTCATCGACTGAAGTCTTACCGGCTGTCACAGAGGCTCCGCCCGCGTTGGCCTTGATGTGATCCAATGCGGTGAAGGTGATGGCGGTCAGATCAATGGCCTTCGAATTGGCCGCAGCTCCGGTCGAGCTGGTGTTGATCGAGAGACCGTCTTGATTTGCCGTCTTGCTCGTGAGAGTGCCGCCGCCGCCGATCGTCACCGCGCCTGCTGCTCCGACATCTGCGTTCGAAGCGTCGAGAACAACTTGATCGTCGCCGTCATCAAGCAGGATGACGGCTGTTGCGAAGATCGAGATATCTCCTGCGCCATTCGTCCCGTCGTCGATGGCCGTCGTGAGATCGCCATTGAGGGTGATCGAACCGGCCTTCGATGTACTTGATGCGAGAGCGATGCCGCTCGTCGCCGTACTGCTGTTGCCATTGGATGCGTCGATGTCATCGACAGTAATCGTGCCCTGTGCTTTGGCCGTGAAGGACTGCAACGCTGTCGTTGCGCCGACGACTCCAGTTACCTCGACGTTTGAAGTTCCGACATCAGCCGTGAAGGCATGATTGCCGTCAATGGTTCCGGTCACGATCAGTTGGTTGTCGTTGCCGCCCTTGTCGCCGTCGATGGTGACGCTCGTCCCGAGTTCCACTGCACCCGTCAAGCTAATCGTGCCGCCCGATGCGGGATCAGCGTCATTGATCATGAAGCTGGCTGCATTGAGATTGATCTTCGCGGCAGTCACGTCGAAGTCAGCGAGTTCTTCCGTCTGACCGACTTTGCCGCCAAACGTCGCGGTGCCAGTTCCGGCTGTGACCGTCACAGTGCGATCGTTCGTCCCGGCGTTGTCAGCGTCGATCGTGCCAGCGAAGTCAACGTTGTTGTCATTCGCGCCGTCTGTCGTCACCGAGACATTGGCGCCGAGGACGATTGCTCCCGTGAGAGTTGCTGTTGCTCCGCCCGCCCCGTCGTTGACTGTGAAATCGGTGGCATTGAGGTTGATGGTCGCGGCCGTGACATCGAAGTCAGCGAGCGCTTGAGAGCCGCCGACGCTTCCGCCGAAGGTCGCGTTGCCTGTGTCGGCTGTCACCGTCAGCGTGCGATCGTTGGCAGTGGCATCGTCAGCGTTGATGGTCCCGACGAAGTCAACGTTGTTGTCATTCGCCCCGGCGGTATTGATCGTCACGTTGGCGCCGAGCACCGTTGCTCCGGTGAATTTCGCTGTTGCCCCGCCCGCTCCGTCATTGACCGTGAAGTTGCTCGCGTTGAGGTTGATCGTTGCCGCTGTCACGTCGAGATCTGCGAGCGCGTCAGAAGCACCGACATCGCCGCCGAATGTTGCCGCGCCAGCACCGCCCACCACTGTTAGCACGCGATCGTTCGTCCCTGCGTCATCAGCATCGACGGTGCCTGCGAAGGTGACGCTGTTGTCGTTTGTGCCATCGGTTGTGACGGTGAGATCCGCACCGAGAACGGTCGCTCCTGTCAGAGTCGCGGTCGCTCCTCCGGCACCGTCATTGACGGTCAGTTTGCCGGCGTTGATGTTGATCGTCGCCGCTGTGACGTCGAAGTCCGCGAGGGCTTCTGTCGCGCCGACGTTGCCGCCGAACGTGACCGAGGCGGCATCTGCAACGACTGTCAGAGTGCGATTGTTTGCCGCAGCGTCGTCGGCATTGACCGTGCTAGTGAAGTCGACGTTGTTGTCGTTCGTGCCATCCGAGTCGATCGTTACATCCGCGCCGAGCACGACTGGTCCGGTGAAGGTTGCCGTCGCTCCGCCCGCACCGTCGCTGATGTTGAAGTTGCTGGCATTGAGGTTGATCGTTGCCGCTGTGACATCGAGGTCAGCCAGTGCTTGTGTACCGCCGACGTCTCCGCCGAAGGTCGCCGCGCCTGTAGATGCTGTTACAGTCAGCGTGCGGTTGTTGGCTGCTGCGTCGTCGGCGTTAACTGTGCCCGCGAAGTCGACGTTGTTGTCGTTCGCGCCAGCGGTGTTGAACGTGACGTTAGCTCCGAGCACTGTTGCTCCTGCCAAAGACGCAGTCACTCCGCCTGCTCCGTCGCTGATGTCAAAGGTGCCGGCGTTGAGATTGATCGTCGCAGCGGTGACGTCGAAGTCGGCGAGTGCTTCCGTACCGCCGACATTCCCGCCAAACGTCGCCGAGCCTGTATCGGCAAGTACCGTCAACGTGCGATCGTTCGCAGCGTCGTCGTCGGCATTGACAGTGCCGGCGAAGTTGACGCTGTTGTCGTTCGAGCCATTGGTGGTGACGGTCACGTTCGCACCGAGCACCGTCGCACCCGTCAAAGTAGCGGTCGCTCCGCCTGCTCCGTCATTGACCGTGAAGTTGCTCGCGTTGAGGTTGATCGACGCTGCGGTGACATCGAAGTCTGCCAGCGCCTGAGTGCCGCCGACATCGCCGCCAAACGTTGCCGATCCCGTATTAGCGGTGACGGTCAACGTTCGATTGTTGGTCGCGGCATCGTCTGCGTTGACCGTGCCTGCGAAGTTGACGCTGTTGTCGTTCGTGCCTGCGGTGTTGACGGTCACGTTGGCGCCGAGCACTGTCGCACCGGTCAATGTTGCCGTCGCTCCGCCTGTGCCGTCGCTGATATTGAACGAGCTTGCGTTGAGGTTGATGGTCGCGGCAGTGACATCGAAGTCAGCCAGTGCTTGAGTGCCGCCGACATCGCCGCCGAAGGTCGCTGCACCAGTCTCGGCTGCGACGGTCAGTGTGCGGTTCTCGGCCGCGGCGTCATCGGCGTTGATCGTGCCTGCGAACTCGATGTTGTTGTCGTTCGTGCCGCCAGTAGTAACGGTCACATTCGCTCCGAGCACCGTCGCACCGGTCAATGTCACGGTCGCTCCGCCCGCTCCGTCATTGATGTTGAAGGTGCCCGAGTTGAGATTGATCGTCGCTGCTGTCACGTCGAAGTCAGCGAGTTCGTCCGTCGAACCGACATCGCCTCCGAAGGTCGCAGAGCCGCTGCCGGCGGTCACCGTAAGCGTGCGATCGTTAGCGGCAGCGTCATCCGCGTCGATCTTGCCAGTGAAGTCGACGCTGTTGTCATTGGCTCCATCAGTGTCGATGGTCACGCTGTTGCCGAGCACAACGTCGCCGTCGAAGGAGACCGTCTCACCGCCCGCGCCATCGTCGACTTGAACCGTCGCGCCGCTGAGCGTGATCGTCGCACCGGTGACATTGAGGTCCGCGAGTGCCCCGTTCGTACCGGTTCCGATGCTGCCGCCGAACGAAACCTTGCCCGCTGCTCCGGCGTTGACCGTCAGTTCGCGATCGGCAGCCGTCGAGTCATCAGCATTGATGACGTCCGAGAAGCTGATGTCTTCTCCCGCCGCGCCGGGTGTAATCACTGATACATTCGCATGCAAATCGACCGGCCCGGTGAAGGAGATGGTCTCAGTTCCGCCGTTGTCAGCGGCTTCATAGGACGTGCCGTTGAGGTCGATGTTCGTGCCGCTGACCGAGATGCTGCCTTCGACCGTGACGTTCTGCAGATCAATCTGGCCGCCGGTGATCGTCAGACCTTCGAGATCTTCGCCCGCAGTCACACCGATTGAGCCCGCAGCACCTTCAACATCGCCTTGCAGATCAACAGCGCCTTCGCCCGATCCGTTAATCGCGCCGCGTGCGGCGTCGATCGTCAGTGTGTCGGTGCCTGCCGAGTTCGCTCCGTCAATCTGACCAACAATGACCACTCCACCGGCATCAACTGTGTCGCCGCCGGTTGTGTCAATCGTTCGCGCGCCGTCGATGAGCACGTCGTCGGTGATGGAGACGTCGCCATTGAACGTCGTGATGTCGGCAGCAATGGTCGTCGTTGCGAACGAGCCTTCGATGTAGAGATCGCGATCAAGATGCGTGCCATCACCCAACGTGATGTCGCTGTTGATGAGGATATCCGCGCCGCCCGACTCGGCTCGCAATCGCAACGTCGTGTTGATCAACGTCAGTCCGCCCGCATCGTCGATGTCGATGTCACCCGATTGAGTGTCCTCAGCACCAACCACCGTTTCGACGAATGTACTTTCGACGATACCCAACTCCGCTTCGGACAAATTCAGTGTGCCAGTGGCGGCACTTCCGAGTCCGATCGAATGCGCATCAGTCTCAGCGGTGAAGGTGACCGTGGCGCTCTTCGCACCGGTTGAACTCAGTGACACGGTGTGGGCAATCGAGAAGTCGTCGGTCGCGAATCGGATGCTGCCGGCATTCACGTCAATCGCGAGGTTATCGAGAGTGATGCTGTCGCCATCGGCACCTTCAGTCGCAGTGACATTAAGGCTCGTTGCTTCGATGTCGTCGGTCCCAGAGTTGTCACCAATGGTGATGTCGTTGCCTTCGATAGTGATGGCACCAACCTGCGTCGTCACACCGATCGAGGCACTGACGGTGACGTCTTCACTGCCCGCATCGAGGCGGAGGTCATCTGAACCGGCTGAATCGCCTTCGATTGGCGAACTCACAGCGATCGGCGCGTCGGTGCCTGAGGCATCGGTCGTGATCGAGATTCTGTCGTCGCCATCGCCATAGAGCGTGATCGTCCCGCCGATTCCCGCGAAGTCGATTTGACCGGCGTTCGTCGATGAATCGCCGGCGGTCGAGATGTCTCCGTGCAGGCCGACGTTTCCAGTGGTGTTGACGTCGAGGCCAACATTGCCATTGCCCACTCCGTCACCGAGCGTCAGTGCTCCGAGTTCAGCACTCGTCGCCGTCAGATCGAGGTGATCGAGTTCATTGAGAATCGCGGTGTCGAGATCAACAACCGCACCTTCGATCGTGAGTCCGTCTTCCCATGCGGTCACGCTGCTGACCTTCGTGCTTTCGATCGTGACGTTGCCCGCCGTTGCGCCGTCATCGGCGTCTAACGTCACTGTGGTCGCCGTTGCCCCTGCGGCAACTCCGACGACGATTGCGTCCGCAAACAGAGTGATCGCTCCGGCGTTCGCACCGCTGCTGTCGTGCGAGAAGAAGTCGTCCTCAATCACGAGCGTGCCGACGCGTGCTCCAGTGGCACCAACATTGATCGCCCCGCCATCGGTCTCGACGGTGCTCTGGAAGGTGACGACATCGCCGTCGATGACATCCAAACTATTGAGTTCTTCCCCGCCGGTTCCGCCGACTGCCGCTTGGAAGGTCACATCGGCACTGCCGTCAGCATCGATCGACAAATCGTTGTTCGCACTGGAGTCGTTGACCGTGCCCGCGAACGTAATGTCATCCGCATCGGTGCCGCCCGTCGTTCGAATTGCGATAGCGCCTGCGGCTGCATTCAAGCTGACCTTGCCGTTGTAGGACTGAGATCCGCCAGTCCGGAGATTCGAGCCATCAACAGTGATCGTGCCGCTGCCTGTCAGAGATGTTGCACCACTCACGCCATCTTGCGAAGAGGTGCCGATGTCGTTGATCTCGACATCGTCGCCGGTGAGTGTGAGTGCGGAGAGCGTGCCGCCCGAAGCTGCACCGATCGCACCGTCTACTGTCACCTTCGCGTTACCAGCAATACTCGTGAGGCTGCGTGCCCCGCCTTCGGAGTCGATCGTGCTGCTGAAGGTGACGTTGTCTCCGGTTCCAGTACCGCCGATGACTGCGACGTTGTTATTGAGGTCAACCGGACCCGTGAAGACGATCGGGTTATTGCCGGCCTTGCCGTTGATCAAATAGGTCGTGCCATTGAGATCGATGCCGGTCGAACCCGTGATGCTGATACCGCCCGAGGCTGCGTTGGCACCGCTCACGACGATGATGTCGACGTCAACTTGAGCACCGCTGATCGTCACTCGTCCGAGCTGTACTGCTCCGGTGATTTGACTCTGCACGTCAACATCGCCGTCCGTGCTTCCGGTTGCGTCGATCGTCAGCATGTCGGTCGTCGCAGAGTGGGCCGCGACCCCGCCTGTAATTGTTACGGCACCTGCGGCGCTATTTGCGCCCGTCTCGGTGTCAATCGTGCGCACGCCCTGCACTCGAACCTGAGTGTTCAGATCCACTGAGCCACCGTCCGTTTGGATGTCCTGATTGAGAGTCAAGAACCCATCCCCCGCAGTCCCATTGGTACTCAGGGTAACATCGCCCGTCGCGGCTGTTGTGGTGATCCCGACCGTTGTGTCGACCTTGCCTACGGTGAAGTTGTTGGCGTCGGTAAAGGTCACTGCGCCCGTCGTACTGGCTGCGAGTGTCGTGACATCATTCGCTTGATCGAGCGTGAAGTCGCCGTTGCCGAGCAGCAGCAATTCGCCGGCGGTGATTGTCGAGCCGGTGTCTTCAGTCGCGGCGGAAGTCGTAGCGACGTTGGTTGAATTCAAGGTCACGCGATTCGCGGCCGGGCTGCCGGTTGTGATGTCTTGCCCTGCTCCGTCGCCGATCGTGACCGTGCCGCCGGACAAGATCGTGATGTCAGCCGCATTGGTTGTGATGCCGCTGAGGTCCGCTGTGCCGTTGCTCGCCGTTCCGACCGTGAAGCCGTCGCTGTCGCGGAAGTTCAAGGCTTGACCGGCATCAGCAATGTTGACGGCCAATGTGTCGACGTCGCTGCCCGCGGCGCCGTTATCGAGATCAACCGCGAGGTCCGCGTCGATGCGCAAGGCTCCGGCGAAGCTGATCGAGCCGGCGTTGGTCGCGTCACCGACACCGAAGTCGGTTTCGAGACTGAAGTTCTTCGTCACGCTG
Source organism: uncultured Planctomycetaceae bacterium (assembly GCA_964573505.1). Classification (GTDB taxonomy): domain Bacteria; phylum Planctomycetota; class Planctomycetia; order Planctomycetales; family Planctomycetaceae; genus AM-0621. The sequence continues at coordinate 20,166 of CAZNMS010000074.1, forward strand.
TTCGGGCCGACGCTCGCCGCTGTAATCGAGATCGCTCCGGCGGTCGCCGCACCGATGCTCAATGTTTCTGCTGTGATGCCATTCAATTCCGCGTCCGACAACTCCAGCGTGTCAGCAGCAGCGTCTGTCGCCGAACCGAGATCAATTGCTTCGCCCACTTCGAAGGATCGCAGAGCAACCGCCTGACCGGTCGCGGTGATCGTTCCGTCGAGGTCCATCTTATCTGCTTGGAACGTAACGCCGCCCGCTGAGGTTTCGACGTCCGCACCAGTCGCCACTTGCAGGATTGCATCGTCGGCTTCGAGGTTGATCGCAACGGCTCCGCCCGCATTGATGTCGTTGCTCGCGGACGTATTGCTGACGATCACATTGCCGGTCGTTGAATGCAGCGTGACCGTGCCGCTGCCGTCAGCGCCCGTGTCAGAATTAATACCGTTCACGCCGTCTACGGCACCGACCGTCAATCCGTCGGCGTCTCGGAAGAGGACATTGGCATCAGCGGCGATCGCAAGATTGTCGACATCGTTCGCAGTGTTGAGGCTGACGCCAGTCTTCGCTTCGATGCGTAGATTGTCCTCTGTGATCGTTCCGACACCAGAAACACTGCCCGCCGTAATCAGCGCGAGCGTTGTCGTGTTGAGCGGTGTGATTCCGGCACTGACCGTGATGTTGCCCGAGCCGGTCGCGTCGTTGCGGCCGATTTCGATAACCCCGGCAGTGATGCGATCAATTTCTGCATCGGTCAATGACAAGCTGCCGCCAACGTCGTTGCCGACATTGATCGTGCGGCCGGTCGTTGAGTTGCGAATGGTCGTTCGCGCGGTGCCACTGCTGATCGTTCCGGAAATATCAACATCAGCAGCAGTCACCGTGACAGGATTATTACCTGCAACAACGGTGAAGCCCGATGCGTGCGAGTAATTGCCGGTGCCATCTGCATTGCCGTCTCCATTAAGTGTGATGGCAGCATTAGTCGTGATGTTGTTCGCACCGAGCAGCGTCAAACCGCCATGGCCAGACAACGAAATGGTGCCCGTGCTCGAAGTCACGTTGTTGGAAACACTGATCGTACCGAAGGTATTGGAGATCGAAATGCCGCCGCTGCCTGTCGCTTGGACCGGCGAAGTAATGGTGATCGTGTTCGCGTTCGTAACCGTGATGTTTCCGCCTGAGACCATGTTGCGGATGCCTTCGCCCACAACAGTCAATGCCTGACTGCCACCTTGAGTAACGACGATGTCGCCGCTCGTCGTGTTGTCGACGGCAATCTGACCAGCGATCGTGCGCAAGTTGACTCCAGACTTGGCATCGACGGTGAGCGTTCCGGTGACTTGCACCGAGTTCGATGAACCGGCTTTCGACGTCACGCTGCCGCCAGTCGAATTGATCGTGACAGGACTGGCGATGATCCGGTCGACGACGATGTCTCCGGTCGCGGCGAAGTCGGCAGAACCGCTACTGGTCGAGATCGATGACGGGCCCGTATGGTTGATGTTGCCGTTGTCATTATCGACGAGGGCGTTACCGATCGTCGTGATGCCTCGCAGAGTGATGTCGCCCGCAGCTTGGCGTCCGCCCAAGAGGGTAACGTCATTATTAGCGGTCAAGCTGCCAAGGTTCAGTGACGTGCCCGCTGTGAACGACAAGCTACCGGCACCCGTCACATTCACGACGTCGATGAGGTCTTCGAAAGCGATCGAGGTGCCGCCCGTCGTGTTGGTTGAGAACGAGACCGAGGCATCGTTCGCCAAATCGAGGCTTCCGATGCTGGTGTTGAAGACGATCTGCGACTCGGCATTGATCGAGATCGGAGTGGTCCCGCCGACTGCCTGCAACGCTCCTACCGACAGCGTTCCGGCGACGCCCGTGCTATCCGCGAAGTCGAGCGTGCCGTCGCTCGCACCCAAGAACGAGTCGAGCGAGCCACTGCCCGCCGCTCCGGCTGTAATCGTTACGACACTCGCCAGCAGGGCTCGGTCTTCGAGCTTCTCACTGCCAGAGATCGCTGTGGGACGAGCGAAGAACTGGCTCGCAACCGGGATTCGAACCTGACGTCGAGTCGCTCGTGATCTCAGGCGACGCATCAAGACGCTGTGAGTGAGACGGTTCGAAAACTGATTGATCCATGACTTCAAAAACATGATTCGTCCTCGAATTGTAGAAGGGCTCGATCGAGCCACTGGAGATGTCTTGGGTCAGCAAGCCGCGCGACTTGCTGAAGTTGTTCGATGTAAAGAGGAGCCATCATCGGGCTCCATCGGCGATTTGCGGAAGATCAATCGCGATCAGGCGGGCGGCGATGCACCAGTGGCATCAAGCTCAAACCAGCATCGGAGGACCGGCGGCGATCCTTCACGGAGATAGAGCCCCAACGAACGCCAGCGCTGGCGGTCTCGATGTCTCGCGCTCAAGGCAGCGAGACGAGTCCTTTCTTGCAGTTCCAGCACGCAAACGTTGCCGCGTCGACTCAGCAACGAAGTGGGAGCAATCATGAAATGCACTCTGAGTAGTCAGGAAGGGGTAAGTCCGACACCGATCACTCACGCGCTGACGCTGTGACCTCGACTCAACGTGCCATCTCATTCCGTTGCCATTTCTGAGTGTGTGAGTGCTCGTGCTCTCCGTGCTCAAAGCAAGTTCAGAGATTGCCGCCGTAACCTGCGAGCCTTTGAACCAACAACCAACAACACGATGCGAGCGCTCATCACTCGCCAGATGCCATTGGCCGACCTTCGACTCTGCCGGACTCGGACTTCTCTGAGCACGTCACCATCACCCCGAAGTGACCGTTGCTCTTGCACGGATTGCTCGAACCACTCAGCGCACTGACGACAGAACTCGACGCACGACTGGTCCCGCTCCGCCCTGAAGGGGACCGATTCGTCATGGCCAACTGCGTTCCGGTCACTCGAAGAACCGCCCCAATCGTCGGAAGCAGCTCGCCCTCAATTTCGAATGACAGTTGCGTGAGCAGCACAACTCCGTTTGTGCCGACCGTCTTGTCTCCTCACCCACCCAAGCTGCGCCGCGTCATGCGCTCAGCCTTGAGTTCCCACGAGTTTGAGGAGGGATTAGACGGTCCTCGTTGCGGTATGTAGCTCAAAAGTTCGGTTTAGGTGAAGGGATGAAATAGGAATTATGGGATAAGTTGGGGCTTTCAACTCAGTAAGACGATTGGATCTGACCGGCTTTGCCGGATGGGTCGCTGCAAACCAATTGGCGCAATTCTGCGTTCAACAACAAACGTAACTCTCATGACTTTTATGATGTGGCTGCTACCGGTCTGCTCGATTTGTCGGTCTGTTCTCTGTATCGGCATTTTTCCCGTGGTATCGAGATTTTGTTTCGAGTTGCGGGATCTGCTTCTACCCATCCGCCATCCGCTTGTGCGGGAAGAACGGCCAGAGTCGGAGCGGCGATTCAGCCTTCCGCCAGCAAGAAGTGTCTGTGGCGATTCAAAGTTCCTGATCGCCGCACGTCTTTTGGGGGTGCGTTACAGCCGTTGTGTCTTCGCGACTCGTTCAGCGGCAATGGCAAGCAAATCGCCGACTGCCTCTACGACGGCGTCTTTAAATTGCAGACTTAATGACTCAATAACGCCGAAGCTGGTAGTCGCTTGCTCTGACTGGAAGTCGATGCGACTCGGGCGAGCTTCCGCCTCATGCCGCTATGCTGCGAATCGTTCTACCTCATTGGTCCTTCAGAGTGACTGCCGACCGCATGTTTCAAATCGCCATTGCCAATAGTCAGAAGACGCTGCCCCTTGATCGCGGCGCGATTCGTCGCGCGGTATCGACGACGCTCAAGATGGAGGGCGTTGCAGAAGCGACTATCAGCATTGCTGTCGTTGATGACGAAACCATTCATCGCCTCAATCGGGACTTCTTGAAGCACGACTTCGCGACCGACGTCATCAGCTTTCTGCTCGATGGCACCGAGGGCACGAGCGATCCGCGTGCGGCTCAACAACGCGGAGCGGGTAAGTCGCTGAATGGCGAGATCGTACTGAGTGCCGATACCGCGCAGCGCGAAGCTGCTGCGATTGGCTGGCCGGCGGCGGACGAGATGACGCTCTACATCGTGCATGGCCTGCTGCATCTCTGCGGCTTTGATGACCTCACAAAGTCCGAACTGCCGATCATGCGGCGGCGCGAACGCGATGTCTTAGAAGCACTCGGACTTAACTTGCCGCTGCGAGCTGATGATCCTCAGCCAAAGAAGCCGCGCGGAACTTCAACAGTCGTGCCGGCTGCGGCTGCAACAAAACCTACAACGAGAACGGCACCTGCAAAGAAGACGAAGAAGACGGCGACGACAAGAGCTGCAGGCTCGGCGGCACGCGGTCTGAAAGCGAGTTCGAAGGCGGCGCCGGTCAAGAAGGCGGCTCGTCCTCGTCGAGGAGGCTCATCGTGAGTGCGCTGGCTCTCGGCATTCTGACAATCTCGCTGTTGCTGTTTGTGTTTCTGGCATCATGGGCGGCTTACAGCTTGCGCGGGTTCTCTCGTGCGCGACTTGAAGAACTTTGCAACGAACGCGGTCAGCCGGACCGGTTCGTCGAGATCATGCAGGAGTACCCCTCGCTGCTGCTCGCGGTCGAGATCTTGCTCGTCCCGATGTTTGTCGGATTTGTTACAGCAGG
>CAZNMS010000075.1:0-24711 GCA_964573505.1 uncultured Planctomycetaceae bacterium
ATCGAGTTCGCCAAGATGAGTCCGGCCTGCAGACACGGTGGGAGGGCCTGCAACAGTTACACGACATCACGCTCGGTGACACGATCTACAACGAACCCCCGAAAAACGTCGCATAGTCTGTGTGTCACAACGAGACGTAGGCGTCCGTGCTACGAACTCACCGACAATCCCGCCGACGCACTCGTTGCCGCGACGCTAAGGCGAGCGGCAGGTGAGTTCATACCAGTACGACGGACTTGCAGTCCGTCGATCTGCGACTGCGACGGACTACAAGTCCGTCGTACAGAAGACCGCCGGTAACTTCTCATCTGCTGCGACGCTTATCGCTACCAATGCATGACAAACCCGCCATCAACATTGATGGTCTGCCCCGTCACTTGTCGGGCTCGGCATGATGCGAGGAAGACGGCCATATCCGCGATATCCGCCGGCTCTTGCCAGCGTCCGAGGGGCACGACTTTTCGCACCTTCTCGCCCGCCCATGTCTCGTAATCGAGACGCTGATCTTCCGGCTGTTGATCGTGCCATGCTTGCCAAACTCCGCGATTGAGCGGCGTTTGCACCATTCCCGGACAGATCGAATTGATGCGGATGTTGTGCTGAGCAAGATCCTTTGCCATGCACTGCGCGAAGTTGATGTTCGCAGCCTTTGAAGCGGAGTACGGCGGATCTGTCGGCGAACCAATCTGCCCGGCGACGGACGAGATAAACGCCATCGTGCCACTCTTTCGCTCGACCATATGCGGCGCCACTGCATGAGCGACATGCACCATTCCCATGATGTTGACGTCGAGCACTCGCGGCCAATCGCTCGGCGCGAGGTTCGTAAATGGGAAGCCGAACTTGCCCGAGCCGATCGCCGCTGCATGTACGACATGATCGACCGCGCCGAACGTTGCGATCGTCGCTTTGAGTGCCGCGTTGACGGACTCCGCATTCGTGATGTCGACCGAGCAGCCAATCGCATCGACGGTATGTGCCGCTTCGATTTCATGCGCGACTTGCACGACGTTGCTCGCGATGTCCCACAAAGCGACGCGTGCACCTTCTTGAGCAAACGCCGTCGCGATCGCGCGACCAATGCCACTCGCCCCGCCTGTAACAACTGCAACCTGTCCGTTGAGTCCGAGATCCATAAATCAGCTCCAGCATTGAGTGTCATTAGTTTTGGAGTGCGGGGATTCATCCCCGCTTTCCGATAGCGGCGAAGCCGCTTTTGATTTTTGATGCGGCAAAGTGGAATCAATCTTACTCGCAAGCCTGCCGTCAAAAGCCGCGTTGGAAGTAGCATGGACTTCCAGTCCGTGCCGCATTTTCGAGAGTTTCAACTGCACCTCACCAGTTCCGAAGAGCACGGGCAAGGAGCCTCACGCTACGACGACACGCTCCCGCGATCAGGCTTTGAAGTGCCGCACCTCACTCAGCTCAGCACCGGCTTCACCAGTTCTCCGTGAATGTCCGTCAGACGGAAGTCGCGGCCTTGAAAACGATACGTCAGCTTTGTGTGGTCGATGCCCAGCAAGTGCATGATGGTCGTATTTAAGTCGTGCACATGCACCGGGTCGCGAGTGATGTTGTAGGAGTACTCGTCGGTCTCTCCGTGAGTGAGCCCGCCTTTCACGCCGGCGCCGGCCATGAAGATCGAGAAGCAGCGCGGGTGATGGTCGCGACCGTAGTTGTCGGCGGTCAGCGCTCCTTGCGAGTAGATCGTGCGTCCGAACTCGCCGCCCCAAACGATGAGCGTGTCCTTCAGCATGTCACGCTGTTTGAGATCCTTGATGAGCGCCGCTGTCGGTTGATCGGTGTCTTTGCACTGTCCCTTGATCGCCGCGGGCAAGCCGCCGTGATGGTCCCATCCCATATGAAAGAGCTGCACGAAGCGCACATCGCGTTCGGCCAATCGCCGCGCGAGCAAACAGTTCGCAGCATACGAACCCGGTCGCTTCACGTCGGGACCATAGGCATTGAGCACATGCTGCGGTTCGTTCGAGACATCGAGCAGCTCCGGCACGCTCGCCTGCATGCGAAAGGCCATTTCGTACTGAGCGATGCGGGTCTGAATCTCGGGATCTCCCAATTGTTCGAAGCGCTGTTGATTGAGTGCTCCAATGCGATCGAGCGTGCTGCGTCGAGCATCCCGATCGACGCCCGCCGGGTTCGACAGATAGAGCACCGCATCGCCTTTGTTGCGGAACTTCACGCCTTGATGCTTCGACGGCAGAAAGCCCGCGCCCCACAGTCGGTCATAGAGCGGCTGATCGTCGGGCCTGCCACTTCCGAACGACGTCAACACGACATAGGCCGGCAAATCCTGATTGACGCTCCCCAGTCCGTAGCTGACCCATGAGCCAATACTCGGACGTCCTGCGAGCTGATGCCCGGTCTGACAAAACGTGATGGCGGGGTCGTGATTGATCGCTTCGGTATTCATCGAGCGAATGAGACAAAGGTCATCGGCCACTGACGCGATGTTGGGGATCAGCTCACTCAGCCGCATGCCACTTTGCCCATGCGCGTTGAACTTGAAGATCGACGGAGCGACCGGGAACTTTGCTTGTCCCGAGGTCATCGTCGTCAGTCGTTGTCCCATGCGAATCGAAGCGGGCAAGTCTTCGCCGCGCCGATTTTGGATCTCGTTCTTTTCATCGAAGAGGTCCATCTGCGACGGAGCTCCGCTTTGAAACAAGTAGATAATTCGCTTCGCTCGCGGCGCATGATGGGGGAAGCCCGGCAGTCCAATGCTGGTGCCAGTTGTCTCCGCCGCCTGCGTTCCATCATTCAAGAGAGAACCCAGAGCGGCCATTCCGAGGAGCGAAGAAGTCTGCAAGAAGTCGCGGCGGCTTGATGGAGTCATGTTGAACTTCACAGAAGAGGACAAAGGCAAGTCGAAGCGCTGGGGCGAGTCGCAGCGTAGGGTTTATTGATCTTCAGGTCGTGATTCGCGCAGCGTTGGAGGATGGTTCTCACCCAAACATCAGACTTTCAGTCCGTCGAGTCCAATTTGCATTCATCACCGCGTGACCATGAGATCGGCATTCTCGACCCACAACGCGAAGTACGGAGCGGCGGCGTCGCGTTCCATCATCAGGATTAGGAACGGTCGATCGAAGATGAACTGGCGCGGCTTCGGTTCCGGCGGAGACTCGTCTGCTCCGAGAACCTCTAACTCAGCAAACGATTCCAACTCGGCCCCGCGTTCATTCAAGACGAATGCAATGCATTGGTTCGCAGAGCTGATGAATGCCGGCCCTCCGCTGACTTCTTTGTCGAAGTCCGGCAGAGGCAAGCCCTCGATCTCGGGAAACGTCTTCAAGAGATTGAAGGCAAAGCGCGGGATCGCCAACTCGTCGACATCCTGAAGCACAGGCTTTCGAGCATCCGGTCTTCGTGAGAGCACGCTGTCGACCGTCGCATGCAGTGACTCCTGCGGTTCGACGAGGGCCAAGATCAGTCGATCGCGCGTGTTCTTCGACAGAAGCTCGATCACGAAGTCATCGTCCGAACGATACGAGATGACTCGAACCTGCTTCAGTCGCTCATCCGACGGATTGTCCGTCTGCGGTAGCCGACCAAACGCCATGACTTGATGCGAACCGCCCCGAGGAAACGTCATTGGCTTCTCCAGAACGTCGAAGCGCGCGTTGAACGGAAAACTCTTTCGCAAGTACGCGAAGACGATGAAGCCCGGCACATTCGACGGACGAGTTTTCGGCCCTTGAGCATTCGGAAAGCGCCGTTCGAGCTCGGCTCGCAACTCGTCGATCTTGCTGATTGGCACGACGCGCTGCAGCGAATCTTCCTCGCTCAAACAGCCTTTCGGAAACGGCGCTAGATTCAGCGCATCAACAACGGGGCGTTGTTCGCGCGTATGCACGCGATTGTCCGGCAGCCGACGCAACAGATCCCAAGCGAGTTGCAGCGTGCTGCAATACAAGCGGTTTCTCCCCGGCACATGCGGCTCGGCAAGCGTCACCGCGACATCCGTTTGTTTGAACTCTGTTGCCTCTCGGCGTGTAGGAAATATTTCACCCGCGCCGTCGTTATCCGCGACCTCATTGGGCGGAAGTCTTCGTTCGACACGACCGCGCGTCGGAGTGAGCAGACCTCCGAGCATGCTTGGATCAACGTCATTGCGAATACCTCTCACGCTTCCACCGCCTAACAACACCCGCCTCGTTGCCGTGCCGGAGTGACGACTGCAACAACTCGGAGCGGACGTCGCTTGATGCCACTTCAAGAAGCTTTTCTCAGTCATGTCGTTGGGCTCGGTCCACTTGATCGACGAGTCTGCGGACTCCGCCAACAAGACGGTGTTGGTTGTCCCGTCTTGAAAGTCGCGGATGCGCAGCGAGAGATACTCCGGCCATGCCGACCTTCGACCAACGATCGCCAAATAGTTCGTCGCGCCCTCATCAACATGATCTCCTGCCGGGCACGCAAACACATCGGGTCGCCGCGCGATCAACTGCGAGTTTCGCGGCCCGTTCCATGGCTCATCAAAGTGGTACTCGGCATGCAGCTCGCCTTCATTCAAGAACGGCAACAACAACACGCGCCAAGAATGCCAACGCTCATTGTTTGGCCCGCGCACATAGGCCGGAGGAAAGCTGCCATAGCGGTCGTGATACTGATGCAGAGCCTCGCCGATTTGTCGAAAGCGTTGCTTACAGACGGTTTCTTGATGCGTGTTTCGAGCTTCACGCCAACACACCCAACTCACGAACGCAACGACCGCAGCAACCACTAAAAGCACCCGCCATGAACGGCCCTTCGACGGCGCATTCGCTGCTCCCACAACGTCGTTGCCATCCTCAGCACCTCCGCCGTCATTCGCACTCATGATGGTTCCCTCAGTCGGTTCATGCAGACCATTGGAATGGTCGCGTTCGTTTCACGCTCGCCATTCAACACGGAGTTGAAGCACATCCTCCGACAATTCGCCAAGATCGTAAGAACTCGCCTGAATCGCAGCTCATTACTCTGTCTTCAGGAGGCTGTCCGAGCCCCTGAGGCTCTCAAGTTCCAGACCGTTATCATTCCCGCCCCTCAACCTGTTACCGATATCTCCGAACGTGTGTGACCGAGTTCCTCGGTCTCTACAACAGAGCGAACGCAGGTCATTGGTTGGCCGGCGCATTCGAGTAAGGCATCGGGAGACAGACTGCTTCCGCTCGCCACAAACTTCGCGAGCGCCGGTTCGCAGAATGGGACCTCGAATGCTTGTCCCACCCTACGCCGTGCGCAATCGATGCTGACCGAGAGATGAGTGCCGAATATTGCCTTGTTAGATAGTGCTGGAACTGATTTGTGGAATACTTCTTACAAGACGAGCGCCCCTCCGTTTCGATAGGGACACGGCGGTTGCTGTGCGGCGTCAGCCTACTGTTGCTGGCTGTGCTGCTATTCCCTGTCCGCGATGACGGCGTATGGTGGCTGTTGTCGCGAGGACGTGAAGCCGTCTCAGGAAATCTATCCCCGACGGCAGCGTTGCTAAGTGCATCTTCAAGGCCTGAGGCCGACTGGCTCTCGGGCGTTATTTGGTGGGCTGCGTTTGAAGCTCTCGGTGCATCGGGACTGATGCTGCTCAAGATCCTGTTGGCTGGCTTGATGCTTGCTGCCGTCTTGCGGACCTGCGTGCTGCGACAAAGCTACGCAACTCCGCAAGCGATGTCAGTCTGGGTGATCGTGCTCTTACTTTTGATGGCGACGCGCGACGCATGGGACTGCCACTCGACGAGTCTCGATTGCGTTTGCTTCGCCGCAGCGCTGGCCTTGATGGCATCGGCCGCGCGAAACAGCGGAAGCCGATTGTCACTGGGCATGTTCGCCTTGAGTTGCCTTTGGGCCAACACGGGGCAATTTGGACTCCTGAGCGTTGTGATGCTCCTTGATGGCTCGACGTGCCGCTCACCTCTTGGAGATCGACGGCTGACAGTGAAGCTCCTCGCCGCGAGCTTGATTGGACTTTGTATGACACCCTGCGGGCCATTCGGGCTTCTCGATATGGCGCGCCGCATGTGGCCGTTCTTGTTTGAGACCAATGGCTGGTTACGCGGAACCGAGATGGGGCCGTTGTGGCAGCAGCCTGTGGCCATGCCCGTGATCGCGTTCGGCTGCTTGCTATGTGGGGGCGTCATGTCACGAGGCTTCTCGCTCATGAGTGACCGCACATGGCCGACATGGATCCTCTGGGGCACTTGGGGATGGTGCGTCTCAAGCCTGATGCCGGTGATCGCCGTGTTGTTGGCGGTTCGTTGGATGCGTGCCGCAGACGAACGACTGTCAGCAAACCTGCCACTCGCAATGGATGTCGTCACTGCGAGGAAGTGGGCTGCATGTGGCAGAGTGCTCGTGTTGGTCGCCGGTTGCGGAGCATGTCTTGGTGGTTACGAGCGGCGTCCCGGCTGGGGACTCGACGCTCGACTTGCACTCGGGCCAGTCAACGAAGCTCTCAGTGACATCAAAGCGAAAGGCTCTGTCTGGTGCGTTGGACGACGGGCGGAAGGTGCGATCGCTTGGCTACGTCCAGCAGGGCTTAAGGTCGCAGACAGTGCTGAGCGTGCATGGCTTGAAGGTCGATTTCGTGACTATGCCGCTTTGAATCTTGATCTGCGGCGAGGATGGCGCGACTCGCAGCGACGGGCCGACGGAACGACCGCCGGTTGGTGGTTGCCGCTCACTCAGCAGCGCGTCGAGTTGGTTGTTGGGGCTGCCGAGGACGCCGAACTGATTGCTGCGCTCGAACCGACCGTGTGGAAGCCACTGTTGCTTGAAGGGGGCGTGATTCCTTTTGCGAAAGCTGGTGATGCCGGCGTCACGCCGCGAATCATGCTCGTGCTCAGGCAGAGGGAGTTCGTCGAACGCGGACCGTGGAATTATTCCGTCACGGATGCGCGCCCTGACTCCCGTTGCGACTTTGGTGAGCTACTCGGATTCAACCGAGACGCTGAGCCTGCCTGGAGGCAAGCTCGAACTCTGCGTGCCATGAATCTGCATGGGGCGGCACTGCGTGTCGTCGACGCGACTCGGTCAGTGTTGGCTGATCGGCGACTGGGCGACGAGCACGCGCTCAGCCTCGTGGCTCAGGCGCATGAGGAATGGCTCGCTAAGAACGCCCTGAGTCATGAACGACTCCGGGCACTCCGCGAAGTCATGGACCGGCCGCTGTCGCAGGCAGCCCGTTCGATGGTGCAGCATCAACTGAGAATGAGTGCGGAGGCAGTCCAATGACGGTTCAGCCTCAATCGCTGCACGCACGAAGCTGGCGGCGTCTTGCCGTGTGTGGACTGGGAGCGCTGTGCATCCTCGGTCTCAGCCTCCGTGCCTCGCGCTTCACTCAGTCCGGCTATCTCGAACTGCAAACGCCTTCCGCCTCTGCTGACGAGCAAGCGTGTGCTCGCTGCCATCAAGACATCGTCTCAGCGTTCGCCGCGACGGGACATCGACTGACATTGAATTCGGCTAACGATCCGAAGCTTCAAATGCTGTTCGCTCCGGCGACCGACGACCGCCTTGCTGATCTGAGTGAGACGTTCCGTCGGAGTGATGGAAGACTGCTCGCGAGATCGACCAAGAACGGACGCGAACTCAACGTGGACTGGGTCTTCGGTTCGGGCAGACATGCTCGAACTCCGGTTTCAACATGGCTGTTGGCCGACCAGCGGCTTGAACTGCTGGAGCATGCGGTGAGTTTGTATCCGCAGTCGGGACTCGCACCGACTATCGGTCTGGAGCGAGGTGAAACGCAAGGTGAGGGGGTGCATGCGATGGGCGTTGTGCATGCGCGCAATGCTGCGGAGAACTGCTTCGGCTGCCATTCAACCGAATTCCCTCTGACGCCGACTGGGCCTGACTGGCCGCGGCACGTTGCCGGCGTTCGGTGCGCTCGATGTCATGTCGATGCTGCCAAACATGCGGATGCGGCGGAACGCGGTGATACTCGAATCGAAAGTTGGTCGAGCCTCACTCCGCTGGAGTCGGTGAATCGCTGTGGCGAATGTCATCGCCGCAGCGACCATTTTCCGCCCGACGAACTCCGTCCTGATAATGCTCAGCTTCTCCGCTTCGCCTCAGTGGGATTGGTATTAAGCCAGTGTTTTCAGTCGCAACATGAAATTGGAGGACAGCGACTCGTCTGCACCAGTTGTCACGATCCGCATCAACCACTCGAAACTGATATCACTCGTTCGCTTCGAGTTTGTGCTCAGTGTCATTCAGGCGTTGGCCGCGAGTGCTCGCAAGCCTCGAAGACATCGAATTGCCTGCCGTGCCACATGCCGAAAGCATCGGTGAATGCATCGCTTCAATTTACCAATCACTGGATCCAGCGCCGGCCAAAGGACACACACTGAATTCATTCACCGCAAGCCGTCACTGCAACGCAATCCGCCTCTAGGTCACTTGAGTCCGACGATCTCGAATACTGTGTGAAGTTTTGTGGTCGCCTTTCGCTCCGCGAAAGTGCGTCTTTTGAGGCGTCATCAAAAATTGATGCAGCATTATCCGGCGACGCGTTTGAAGACGCTCTTTCGCGGAGCGAAAGGCGACCACAAAAAACAGCCGCCAGCAAAGCTTGCTACACCCTCGATGAATAAAAAGAGGCGAGCCTCCATGAGACTCGCCTCTCAGCAACTTCGATTTGTTCTACTCAAGAACTCAGCTCACCCATCGCAGTTTTGCGATTAGTATTCGCCAACCGGATTATCATCGGCCTTGTTGCCGAGGTATGTCCATGTGCCGGGGACGTCGATATTGTCGCTAACAAATCGGACGCCTCCGTCGCCCAGTAAAATCTGAACTCCACCAGCGTGCTCACTCCGAGCAGCGAACAGGCAGTTGCCGGAATTCAAAGCACACCCGCGACGCGCATCGTTAGGCGCATACAAAGTACTGAATGACCATGTTGCGCAATTCATGCCTTCAAGCCAACTTCGTCCCACAAGTGTGCCACCAGTACCAGCAGGCGCGGGGCAGACTCCACCAGTGGAATTGACCGTGCTGTCGTAGCGGTATCCAACTTTGGTTTCCGATGCGAACATCGTGTTGGTAAGCCCGTCCGTGATGTCACGAATTCGTACCGCGCTGTTCATGAAGAATACAGAGCGGCCATTGTTGGCGAACGTGCCCCCACCAGCAGTGTAAGTGTCGGTGTTTCCGATACAGACGACATAACTAATCGGCCCGAGGCCTGATCCGGTCGTGCCCTTTCCGCCGGTATCACTCGGACAGCGATATGCCGAGACTTCCTCATTACCGACAGCTTGTCCGGTGCCGGGTTCCTTCTCAAAGTCGATACGCTCGAAGATCGCAGACTGATCCATGTACTGCAGAATGCGACTAGACCATGCGAGACCGCTCGTATTCCATGTTCCTGGCGGATCGGGCACGTTTCGACGCAACGATGCCGACGGAAACATCTTGTAAGTTTCTTCATAGTTCTGAAACGCGAGACCAATCTGTTTCAGATTGTTCTTGCACTGACTTCGCCGAGCAGCTTCGCGAGCTTGTTGCACTGCGGGCAACAACAGCGCCACCAAAACTGCGATAATGGCAATGACTACCAATAACTCAATGAGTGTGAAGCCGCGCGCACGCGGCCTTTGAGTAACGCTACACATACCTCTTTGTTCTCCACTTGAAATTCGTAGGACATTATTTGGATGTCAGGGCAAACTCGGGTTGATTGGCGCCAGCCTTAACATCCGTCGTCAATTCGCTCTCCGAATTGAACTTCGCCGGAATGATTTGCACCGTTTCTTCGGTTTGAATTCCGTCGAAGTTACTGATTTTCCCAGTCTTCTTGATCGACGTAATCTCGACTCGATTCGACCCGATTGTCGCACCATTCTCACCCGCCAAACTGAAGGAGCCATTCTTGATCTCCGCCGTAGCTGGTACTCCCTTGCCAATTTTGGTCGGCAAAAAGGTAATTGAGCCGGACTCTAAGGGCTGGCCGTCAAGAGTCACTTTGCCGTTGACGTCGGCTCGCTCAATGGCAGTTCCACCGCCGCAGCCGATCGCGGAGAAAATCAGTATCAATACTGTGATCCCTCCATATTGTGAGAAAACCTTTCGCCACACTGACACACACACCTCCTTCTAAAAAATGGTATTGCCCGCACGACTCGTGTTGAAAAAATGATTGGCGACTTCGCACTGGCGCGGGGACTGTAGGTTGACGCTTAGTGCGCCACAAATTGGATTTGAGCAAGCCGCATTCGCGTTAAACCGGTGATATTTCGCCACCGAACGCGAAGTAGTTCATCAGGCTTGCCTCATGCGTGCATGAGGGCGGACTTTTGACGAACGACTTTGTCGCACGGCGCGCATTGTTCATTATAGCTCGGGAATTGGGTCGTTCGGGCTGACGGCTTCGCCTTCCCAAACGACTTTGCCGCCGTCGAACGTCAGCACGCGATGCTGACTGCCGGGTGCTGGCGGGGCACTCTTTGCGGGCAGCCATTTCTTCAGCGCAGCCTTCGCTGCTGCATGCTGCGGATCGTTTGCCAGATTGGTCCACTCGTTCGGATCTCGGCGCATGTCGTAAAGCTCTTCGGTGCCGTCGGCGTAGCGGATGTAGCGCCAGTCCTCGGATCGGATGCCGTGATTGCCGGCATTGTGAGTCGTGATCGCGGGCCATTCGCGCGGAGCGGTCGCGTCCTTCAACTGAGGCGCGAGGCTGTGTCCTTCGAGCCCTGCCGGTGCCTGCAAGCCGCAGAGGTCGCTGAGCGTCGGATAGAGGTCGAGCAGCTCAGCCGGGCGATTACAGCGCGCACCAGTCGCGATGCCCGGACCGGCGAAGATCAGCGGGACTTTCGTGCCGCGATCCCAAAGTGTGTTCTTGCCGGTGATGAGCTTCTCACCGAGATGCCATCCATGATCGGACCACAAAACAATCACGGTGTTCTTCGCCTGTCCGCTGCGATCGAGTGCCTCAAGCAGCCGACCGATCTGCGCATCAACGAACGACGTGCTCGCGAGATAAGAGCGAACGAGGTTCTCCCACTGCTTGCTCTCTTCCAGAAACTTCAATCGCGGCTCGGGTAATTTCCAATGCAGGTACCATGAGAAACGCGGAGTGTCATCGCGGTCATTTCGCTGCACCGGCGGCAGCTTGAGCGTCTCGGTCGGATAGAGGTCGTACCACTTCTGAGTCACGTAGCACGGCACATGCGGCAGGAAGTAGCCGATCGAAAGAAAGAACGGCTGCGAGTGCGTGCCTTCGAGTTGCTTGATGGCCCAGTCGGTGATCTGCCAATCGCCTTTGTCTTCATCGCGATGCGGGAACGTGCCCCAGTCGACGAGCGGGTTATTGCTCGGCGTTTTGACGAGCTTCTTTTCGGGCCTCGCGCCGACTCCGCCATTGGGACCGATGACATCGAACTCGTCATCCTTTTTCCCGCGACCGATGCCGCCGTGATAGATCTTGCCGGTCGTGATGTTCTTGTAGCCGTTGCGTCGCAGGTGCTGCGGCAAGCTGACGAGATCCTTTAACCCGTCGACCGCGCGGAACGACGGAGCAAGGCCGTAGATGCCGGTCGTCTCGGGACGCTTGCTCGTCAGCAGCGATGTGCGGGACGGATTGCAGAGCGGCGCCTGACAATGCGCGTTCGTGAAGAGCGTGCCGCTCGCAGCGAGCTTGTCGATATGCGGCGTCTTCACTTGAGGATGCCCGCCGAGGCAACCAATCCAGTCGTTCTGATCGTCGATCGCGATAAAGAGGATGTTCGGTTTCTCGGCTCCGAACAGCGGCGACGTCAGAGCAAGAGTGAGCAGCAAACAGCAAAAAAAGCGGGGCATGAGCAGTCCTTTCTGAGCGAGCAAAAGACGAACGCTCGCAACTTGAAGAGCCTGCTCAACATTCACAACCGCAGTCGCGGTCAGAGTCGCCATAGGCGGCGAAGCCGGAACAAAGACGTGCTTTATGCGGCATGATTGACGATGAGGCTGCAGAGCCGCGCCCGTCAGGAAGCGGAATCCGTTACGAAATAGCCAAAACTCCGCTTCCTAATGGGCGCGGCTCTGCGACCCAATGCGAGGCCAAAATGAACCTCGCCGCTTTATGCGGCACGCGGTCAGCTATGAGGTCATTTCGCTTAACGGGCAAGCTTGAAGCAGGCGGCTTCTTCTCCGTTGCGGACGAAGAGCATGTCTCGGCACACGACGGGATGATTCCATGTTTTGCCCGTGATGGCGGGGAACCTCAGCACTTCTTCGTAGCGCTCCGGCGATGCCTTCACGATCGCCACTTCGCCTTCTTCACTGAGCACGACGATCTCGTTGCCGACTCTCACCAATTGGCCATAGCCGTAACGACCGTTGCGCCACTTCACTTTGCCGGTCTGCAAGTCGAGGCACACAAGCACGCGCTCGTCGAGTCCGTAAGCGAAGCCGTCGTGAATGACGGGCGCATTGAACTTCAGCCGGAACTGCTTGACCGTCCAAACGGTGCTCGCAGTCCACTTCTCATCGTTGCCCGATGACTCGCGCGTGAGCTTGATCAACGCGCCGCCGCGATCGTACCCGCTGCCAATGAGCAGCGTCTGATCGTCGATGATGGCCGGTTCGGTCGCATTGACCTTCGGCCCGTTGCTCCAGTCGAGCTTCCATAATTGCTTGCCGTCGGTCAGCGCATGTCCGGCGAGACCGATGCCGTCGAAGATCAATGCTTGCCGAATCCCCAAAAGCGTCGCGAGTTTCGGCGCGGTGTATGACGCCTGATCGCTGCCGCGCGACCAAAGTTTCTCGCCGGTCACTCGGTGATAGGCCGCGACTCCCCAATCGTTCTTGCCGCCGGGGTTCACGATCACTGCGTCATCAACCACAAGCGGCGAACCGGCCATTGCCCAATCGAGGTTGCCCGCAGCGGCGTCCTCAAGAATCGCGCGTCGCCAAAGTTGCTTACCGGTCAGCGCATCGAGGCAATTTAAAATACCCGTCGCGCCGAGCGCGTAGATCTTCGAATCATGAACCGTCGGAGTCGCACGCGGTCCCGGTCCGCCCATTGGTTCGCTGAACTTCGCCGTCTCGTGATGCACCCAAACTTGCGCGCCGGTCTCCGCTTCGTAGCAGACGACCGCTTCTGACTCGTCGCGTTGCTCCTGCGTGAAGAGATACGGACCGACGACCGAGAACGAACTCCATCCGGCGCCGACGGGATGCCGCCACAACTCGCGCGGAGCTTTGCTCCAGTCAAACTTCGCTGCCGGATCAACGACAACGCCATCACGCTGAGGACCGCGAAAGCCCGGCCAATCAGTGTCGGTGATCTCTAAACGCGGCTCGACTGCCGGTGCATTCTCCGGCGCCGCTTCGGTTTCGGAAGCAGCGGCCGGAGTCTTCGCGGCCGGTACTGCCGCAACGGGCTTCGTCGGGTTGTTCGCTAAGAAGGCGGCCAGCTTTTGCTGAGCCGTCGGCGTCCAGCGCCAACTGAACTGCGGGATCATGTCGCCTTCAAAGCCATCAAAACGCACCGCGCCGTAGTAGCTCGCGCCAACGACAAGCACGACAACCAATCGTCGCTTCATGCGACTCCACTGCCTGCCGCCGCCGAGCAAGGCCCATAACACAACAGCCAATCCCGTCGCCGAGACGACGGGCAACGACATCATGACTTGATAAGTGCGATCGGGAGCAAAGGCGTTCCAAACACCAGTTTCGAGCAGCGCCGCAACGCAGGCGATGATCCCGAGCACATTCAGTCGCAGCGGTCCCCAGTCGTTTCTATCAGAGCCATTCGGCATCGCATTCGTGCTGGCAGGCTCAGAGGCAGAGGTCATGTCGAATCCTTTCGGAAGAGCTGAATCCAAGTTGCGAAACGGAGAACGCTGCGGCGGCTTGCAATTCGTAGGGTGCGGACAAGCTCGCGAAGAGTCGGTGTGCCGGCGCGAGCAAGCGCGATCTGCGGCGGTAGTCGATGCCTCGATCAAGAGTTGCTCGCGAGCGCCGGCCCACCAGCAGAACGCTCGCTTGTCACCCCCTACATCAGAGCAAATCGCTCCGGTCTACCTGCGAACGACGAGAGCGCCCGCGATCATGTCGTGCAGAGCCTGCTTCTTCTCAGTGAAGGCGGCCATGATGTAGCCGATCATGCAGATGATCGAAGACGGAATCTTTGCAAAGTGTCGCCCCGTTGCTCGACCAAACGTCAGCCGTTGACCGTCGAGATCTGTGACAATGATTCCCATTGCTCGCTTACCGAACGTTGCTTGATGTTCGCCGCATTCCTGTAATGCGTAATACAACCACATCACGACGACTTGAATGATCCATGCAAGCAACGCGAGGAGGATAATGATCGGATTCGGTTCCCCTCGGCCCTGCGGCATCATGGCTGCCATTACGATCCCTAACCCAAACTGCATCGCAAAATTTGCGATGCCCAGAATGATCCCGTCGACAAACGAGGCAACGAATCGAGCCCAAACTCCCGCGTACTCCCGCCCGCCGCGACGACCACTGCCTTTGAGCATCTCGCCGCAGTGCTTGCACTTCACAGCTTCGGCTTTGATTTGCTCACCGCAGGCCGGGCACTCCTTCATGCCGTCGGTCGATGGCGTGCCACTGTCATACGAGTACGGATTCTCGTCAGCTCCGCCGCCGCTGTCCGCGTCGGGGATTTGAATGACCTCATTGCAGCCGGGACAGCGAGACTTCATGCCCGCTTTGTCTTCTTTGGTCTTCAGATTCTTTCCGCAATTCGGGCAGTCAAAGCTGATCATCAAAGCTCCCTTGCTCCGGCACAGTCGGCCGCTGTGAGAAAAAATGCAGGGCAAGCGACTGAGACTCGGCGATCACCTTGCCGCCTCTGAGAAGTCACCCCGATCAACGCGGGCCGGATTGTGGGCCGCGCGCGCTGATGTGCAACCGAGGTTCAGACGAACGGAATGCAAGGCGGCGGAGCTATTGCAGCTTCGTCGCACGCCATCCGGCGGCGGATTTCACAGTGGTGACATTCGGCACCGTCGCCGGTGTTAGCTGCATTGATGTCGGGATCACGCCGCTCGGAACTGGCGGCCGTTCGAGGGCTGCGCCGGGCAGCTTCTTCGGCTCGGGCAAGACCGGCTGCGCTTTCTCTTCAGCCGCCGGAACCGGGGCCGGTTGAATGGCCGGAGCCGGCGTTTGAGGCAAGCCGGTTGCCCCGCCGCGATCGCGCTGATCGGCGGCATCGAGTGCATCGAACCACTTCTTCGGCACATCCGGCGGCAATGCCTCGATCGTGCCCGTTGCTTGCGAGAGCGAGGCTGCAATCGGCTCATCGACCCAGTTGCCGCTGTCGTCGAGTCTCATGATGCCCAGCTCGCGCATCAGGCGCATGCGAGCCGCGTAGTAGTTCAGCCAAACGCTCATGAAGTTGTTCTGCGAGTTGCGCAGGTCCGACAGCGCTGTCAGCAGATTCGTTGCGGCAGTCGGGCCGAACTGACTTTGTGCTTGTCCGGGCTGCGCAGGCGGAGTCGGCTTACTGAGGTTCTCGCGCGTTTGATCCGCTCGACGAATCGCGATCGCGACGGCTCGACGTTGAATGTCGAGATTCACTCGCAGTTGCTCCATATCGCGGAGCAGTTGCCGCATCGTGCGATGCACGGTGTCTTCATAGGTAATGAGCTGCCGACGTTGCTGTTGATAGACAATCAACTGCTGCCGGAAGTCATTGCGTTCGGTGAGTCGATTGAAGGGAGCATCGAAGCGCACTCCGGCCTGCACCGAGCTGTTGTCGTGCCCGAACTTCAACGGGTCCGAACCCGTCGCTCCGAGATTGCCCGTCACGAAGACGTCGACATTGGATTCGAGCCGGTTCGCGTTGAACTCAATCAGGCGCCACGTATCGACGAGCGCCGCGCGGTTATTCATCCAGTCAAAGCGATTGCCGCGCGCGATCTCAAGCGCGGCTTCGGGATCGAGATCAATGGCTTCGACGTTAATGGTCTCAACGCGCGCTCGGGCTTGAATCAGCGCCACTTCGCTGAGGATGTTCGCGATCTCGCCATTCGCCTGAATGACTTTGCTGCCGCTCTCTTTGAGGTTCTCGGCAGCCAGTTTCTCACCGACGTCGTCGACGGTTTTGATTGAGGACTCGTAGCGCTCGCGCAGCGAACTCAGATTGTCAGCCAGTTGCTGCCGCTCTTTATCGAAGAGCTTCTGCTCGATCGGCTCCATCTTTTGGAACCGCTGCGAACGCACTTGCTCCAGTCGCTGCAAGTCGGCGCTGACTTCTTGAAATTGCTCGTCGATCAATGGCTTCAGCGACAGCAGCTCGGCGAGCACCTGCCGATGCGAAGCGACCGTTGCATCGTCGGGCAGATCGCCGAACTGATGCACGATCTTCTGTAAGTCTGATTGCACTTTCTGCAAGCCGGGATCAAGCAACTGAAACGGCTTGATGAAGTCGTCATCGAGTTCAACCGGCAGATCCGGCGGAAGCCCGAGCGTGCCGGTCTTGTAAGTATCAAGCTGAGTCTGCAACGCATTGCGACTCTGCAAGAGATTGGCGCGTTCGGTCTCGATGCTCTGACGGAATTGATCAACCTGCGCGATGTCGATGAGCCCCGCATCGAGATGCGCTTCAAGCAACTCCAATGTCTGAAGCTGAGCCCTCAAGCTCGCTTCGGTGTTGCGAATCTGTTGCCTCACTTGCAGCAGTCCGACGAAGCCGCCGACGTTGCCCGCTCCGCCGCCCGCGAATCCCGAACCCGATCCGCCGCCGCCGGCGCCTGCTCCGCCCGCGCTGCTCGTCGTGCGTCCGAAACCGGTCGCATCACCGACCGCTCCGAAGCCGCCACTGCCTAAGCCCGTAAAGCCCGAGAGTCCCGACGTGCCTTGAAAGCCGCCGCGACGAGTCGGCCCGACCGCGTTGTTCTCGCCAATCGCGATCTGCGTATAGAAGCCCTGCCGATAAGCCTCGAACGCTCTCAGGTTCGAAAGCAGAGTTCGCTCAGCGATCGTCAATTGCTCGAGCGCGATCTGCCGACCGGCACCGCGCAAGAGCGGTTGCACGAGACTGAAGTTGAGCAGCGATGTCGAGAAGTTGCTCTTCCCGTCTGAGAACTGCCAAACAAACGAGTTCACGAAGCCAATCACGATCTCGCCCGCAGTTGCGAGTTGTCGCCGCACTCCGAAGTTTGTGCTTGAGCCGAGTTGTGAGTTGTCGGTGTTCGAGGAACTATTATTCCATGTTTGGCCGACGGCTGTGTTGTTGAAGAACGTCCGCCCGCCCGAACCGCCGCCAATGCCGCCGAAGAATTGAGTATCGAGTCGGAAACGCTCCGTGCTGACGTCGAGCGCTGAGAGATAGATCGTTTCGAGCTGTTGCTGAAAAGTCGGCGAATGAATGAGCGCGAGCTTCACCGAGTCCGGCAATGCGAGCAGCACTTTGCCGTCTTCACTCAGACGCACATCTTGCAGCAGTCGCGCACGCCACTCGGGGTTCTGCAGATCGCTGACTTCGCCGTTGTCGAGCCAATGTTCCCAATGCTTCTTGCCGTCAACGTGCTGCATCAAGCGGTGCGATTCGGGATCGTCCGGCGGCATCGGCGGACGCACGGGATCAGTGCCGTCATAGAAGCGGCTGCGGGGATCCATCGTCACGCCGCGATAGGGCGTCGACCATCGGCTATAGGTCTTCTCTTCGATCAGGCACTGAGCTTCTTCATCCGCCTGCTGCCGATACCACTCACGCTGACAGCCACTCGCGGCTAGTGCTCCAATGAGCGTGAGCGCGACAGCTTTGCGATATCGAGTCTTGCGGCTCCTCATCCGACATCCCTTCGAGACAGCGCGGTCTGCTTGCAGAGTCGCCCTCCACAACGCGCCATCCGCGGCGCATGACGAGCCCTCAGAGCTTGCCCGAGTAGCATGGACTTCTAGTCCGTGCTGCCTTCTGAATTGTTCGTCTTCATGAAACAGTCGCCATTCAGCACGGGCTAGAAGCCCATGCTACGACGACCCGGACGAGCCCTAGTCGGAATATGTCGGCAGATGCGGATGTGAAACTTTAACGATCCTGCCGGTCGTGCCGGTTGCGGAAGAGATGCTGAGTCCCGGAAGCCCGCTTCGATCGAGTAGTCGCAGAGCAACTTCCCGATTTCGTAGCACGGACGCCTCGTCCGTGCGGCCTCGTTCTCGGACGAGGCGTCCGTGCGACACGAGGCCAAACCCAGCAGTTGTTTCACCACTGTCGCTTCAATCCGCCGCTTGATGTTGAGCCGAGGTGCCCCCGACCTATCATCGAATCAGTGGACCGGCCAATGCCCCACAATGGAGACGACCTATGAACGCTGTTTTGGATGAAGACCTCTCGCCCTATCACGCGGAGCCCAACACTCCCGAGTGGTTGCTCGAACATGCTCACGAAATTGATTGTGAACTGGTTGATGGCGAAATGTTGGAGCGAAAAATGGGATGGGAATCAGAGCTATTCGCGTCAAACCTCTTGATCGTTTTGGGTACGTATTGCCGCGAGCACCGCTGCGGGACGGTCAATGGTTCGAACGCGTCTTACCAGTGCTTCGAGTCCGCCTATCCCAATGACCGCATCCGCGTTCGCAAGCCGGATGTGTCGTTCATCGCAGCGGGACGCATTCCCAAAGGGCAAGCTCCGAAGGGGCATTGCTCACTCGTGCCCGATCTCTGCGTTGAAGTGGTGTCGCCGCACGACACCTACTCTGAGATCGAAGGCAAGATCTCCGACTACCTCAAAGCCGGCGTCCGACTTATTTGGGTTGTCGATCCGCCATCAAAGACGATCCGAGTGATTCGCAGCGATCGTTCGTGTGCGATCCTCACATTGGAAGACAGCCTTTCGGGCGACGACGTCATCCCCGGATTTGAGTGCTCGGTGCAGGCAGTCTTTGAAGAACCGCAATAGTCCGTCGGTCATCGCGTCACTCGCTCGTTGCTTGCTCAAAACATGCCGTGCAGCGGACCGCCCGGAGCAGCGAGTTGATCAACTCGCTTTGTCACCGCCGGGTCTTCAATCAGCGGCGGGGCATGATGCGGCTTGCGGCGGGCGTCGATGATCAGCGAGCCCCGGCAGCCCCAATGTTTGTGCTCGATCGACGCTCCGATGCCGTCGATGTCGGTCGCCGGGTTCGAACGCGTGAACGTCACCCAAATGAAGTTGTTGAGCGACTTCGCAGCGAACTCGCTGTCATCGCAGAGCACGATCAGCGGCCACTGGTTCAGCGGATGATCGTCGGGCAGATGCGTCAGCAGACTCGCGCCGGCTGTACTTTGAATTGCAAGCACTCCCGGCAAGCAGACGCGCGGGTCGGACATTCCGTCGGGCAAGCGCCAACCGCATGAGATCTGAGTCGGCAGCGTTCGCAGGACGGGACCGGCAGCAGCGATCACAACTTTCGAGCCTTCATTCAATCCGGTGCCGCTGTAGTCGAGAGTGTCGATCGTCGTGCTCGTCTCGAAGTGCAGATCGCGCCGCCAATCGACTCGCTCCAGCAAGTGCTTCATGAACGCCGCGATGTCGTGAATATCGAGTTGCGGGTTGTCTTCCTGAGCGACGATCAGCAAGTACTTCGCGAGTGAAAGTTGACCCTGCCCCAAAATGGCATGCGCGTTCGTCAGCAGTTCCTGCGGTCGCTGCGTCCGCCGATACGGTGTGTAACGTTCGCTACCGATCGCGAGCAGCAAGGGATGCACGCCCGCCGCATCGACGGCATGCACTGCTTTCACTCCGGGAAGAACCGTCGGAATGATCGGTCCGGTGATCTCGTGAATGATGTCGCCGAACGATGTGTCTTCTTGAGGCGGACGACCGACGACTGTGAACGGCCAAATGGCGCCGGTGCGGTGATAGACCCTTTCGACTTTGAGCACCGGGAAGTCGTGCGCCAGGCTGTAGTAGCCGAGATGATCGCCGAACGGTCCTTCCGGTTTGAGTCGCTCGGGATCGATCGTGCCCGTGATGCAGAAGTCGGCTTCGGCATAGATCGAGGGGCCGTCGTTGCGAGCAATCATCGGGATGCGATGACCGGCAAGCGCACCGGCAAACGTCAGCTCGGACATTCCTTCGGGCAGCGGCATGACCGCTCCGAGAATCATTGCGGGAGTACCGCCGACAAAGATGTTGACCTTGAACGGGACTCCTCGCGCAATGGCCTTTGCGTGATGCACTCCGATGCTGCGGTGTATTTGATAATGCAGCCCAATCTCGCGATCCGGTTCGTACTGATTGCCGCTCAGTTGCACGCGGTACATGCCGAGATTCGACGACATCAAACCCGGCTTCTCGACGTCTTCCGAATAGACCTCAGGCAGTGTCACAAAAGCTCCGCCGTCATCGGGCCAACTTTTGAGCTGCGGCAATTGAGAGACCGTCGTCTCGTTCTGCATGACGGCGCCGCTGCGAACTTTGCGAGGCAGCATGTGCAGCGCGGTAAAGGGCACTCCGGCATAGCGCAGCGGGCGTCGAAAGAAGTGATTCGGATCGACCTTCAATTCGACCAATTTGCGCACGGCTTCGAATGTGTCTCGAAACATGAAGTGCGTGCGCTCTCGCGTGCCGAACAGATTGCAGACCATTGGGAAGCGGCAGCCGACGATGTTCTCAAACAGCAGCGCCGGTCCCTGAGCGAGATACAGCCGACGTTGAATCTCGGCGGCTTCGAGATGCGCATTGATCGGCTCGCGGATACGAACGAGATGTCCGGCGAGTTCGAGATCCGCGACACATTGCGAGAGAGTGCGATAACCCATACTGCCAATCGAAAGAGGGAACGGCGGACTCAATGACTCAATCGAAACTTCGTACGCGGCCTCTTCATCAGCGACTGGAATCCGCATACGCAGTCACTGAAGCAAGCAGCCTGCAAACACTGAGGCATCGGCCAACGAACGCTCGCGTCACATTCGGCCTAACGCAGCGAAGCCGCAACCGAGAGAAATGGGCAAATCCGGCGATGTCTTCTCTGCGACCTTCGTTCCTCTGCGGTTCATTGAATCGGCTTTGACCGCAGAGGAGCGAAGGCCCTAGCGCGGCAGTGCCGCAACCAAAATGTACGACGGACTACAAGTCCGTCGTACAAGGGCCGCAAAAGTCTTCTCGTTCCAACACGCTTTTCACCGTTTGCAGAGCAGAGGTTTTGGATCAGATTTGTCGTATCAAGACGCGAGCACAGCGCGGCTGTTGTCGGAGTTCCGCCTTGAGGCCGCCGCAATTGAGCGTTTGCGACGGGCCTCTTTGCGATGTCATGAAAGGTACTCACCGCTAAGTAATCCGCGTTACAGCCACTGAATCGGGTCGGTCTCGGCTTCACTGGCCCAAACGCGCAGGTCGGGGAATTGAGTCTTCAAGAACCCCGCCATTCGCACCATTGCCGGTCGTTCGGTCGCGTAGTGGCCGGGGACGATCAGCGCGATGCCGAGCGCGCGAGCTTCGAGGCACGCGTGAAATCGAGCCTCTCCCGTCACGAGCACATCGCAGCCTTCGCGCGCGGCATCGTGCATGAACTCGGCAGCGGCACCGCAGGCGACGGCGACTCGGCATACTTCTCGTTCAACGTCACCGACAACTCCGACGACCGCCTGCTTAAGACTGCGCTTCACCGCTTCAGCGAGATCCGAAAGCAGCACGGTTTGCGCGAGGTCTCCGAAACGCCCGGAGCCAATGGGCACCGCCTTCGTCGCTTCCTCTTCGGGCGTCTGAGGTCGCGGACGCAGCGGTCTGACATTGCGGAGACTGAATGCTTGAGCCAACTGCCGATTGATCCCGGCTTGAGCACTGTCGTAGCACGTATGCGGCGAATAGACCGCGACGCCCGCACGAATCAGATCAAGCAGCATGCGGCCTTCGCTCGTTTGATCGTTGAGTTGCTTCACCGCCTTAAACAGCACCGGGTGATGACTGACGATGAGCTGCGCCCCTTCCTTGATGGCCTCGGCCGCAACATCGGGAGTCAGCGTGAGGCACGTGAGGATCGACGTCACCTCTTGCTGACCGGTCCCAATCAGCAAGCCGACGTTGTCCCAGCTTTCGGCCAAATCCAGTGGAGCGAGTTCCTGCAAGTACTTCAGCACGTCGGCAACGAGCATGAGCAGTCCCTTAAAGACGTCAGTTGAAAGCAGCGCGGCGAGACAGCAAACGCACCGCTTCTGACCGCGCGAAGAATGAATGGCTGCAAGAGCAACGGGGAGCGGAGTGTAAGAGTTCGCTCATGGCGCCAAAGTAACTCGATCGCGCGAGATCGCAGAATCGGGTGCGCACTCGAAGCGTCAATCAAGCGCTTCATCAAGCGGAAACGCCGCCGCCATTGTGTGTAGTCATGATTACAGCGCCTTCATCTTTCTGTCACTCGTATTTCGCCTGAGCCATTCAAAGGCGAGTTAGACAGGAAGATTGGCGACAGGAAAATGAACGGCGAACGGCTCAGCCACTTCGACGACAAAGCCGCGCTGAAATGACAAAGTCGATAGCTCTGACAAAGGGCTCGGCGTCGAAAACGGCCGTAGCCGAATTCGTCAGAATTCGGATGTCGTAGCGCGAGCGTCTGAAGTCTGACGACTTCAGCTACGGTTCGATCGCAAATGACAAAGTCAGCATCTCATCGCCGCATTGGCGTTTCGTGTTTTCACTTACTCGGAGGTCTCATGAGTCTGCGACTGTTGCGAGGATTGTTGTTCGGTGCGTTGTCTCTCGTTGCGTTGAAGGGGACGGCATTCGCGGTCGGTCCCGAGCCGACGTTGTTATGGCCGAATGGAGCGCCGGGGGCTCAAGGCACAGAGGAATCTGACACTCCGGTGATCCGCGTTTATCTGCCGGAGAAAGAGAAAGCGACGGGCGCAGGCGTCGTGATTTGTCCCGGCGGCGGGTATGGAATTTTAGCGACAGATCACGAAGGCACTCAGGTCGCAAAGTGGCTCAATCGCAACGGCATCGCGGGCTTCGTCGTGCGTTATCGCCATTCGCCGAAGTACCGCCATCCGACTCCGTTGCAGGACACTCAGCGCGCTCTGCGCTTTGTCCGAGCGAACGCTGACAAGTACGGCATCGCGGCAAATCGAGTCGGCGTGCTCGGCTTCTCAGCGGGCGGGCACTTAGCGTCGACCGTCGCCACTCACTTTGATGCCGGCAATCCGAACGCGGCTGATCCCGTCGATCGCTTGAGCTGCCGACCGAGCTTCGCCGTGCTCTGCTATCCGGTCATCAGTTTCGTCGCTCCGTTCTCACACAAAGGCTCGGGCAAGAACTTGATCGGAAACGATGCCACTCAAGAGCAACTCGAAGCATTGAGCAACGATCGCAACGTGACGAAGGACACTCCGCCGACCTTCATCTTCCATACGGCCGAAGACCCCGGCGTTCCCGTCGAGAATGCATTGGCCTTCTTCTCCGCCTGCCGCAAGCACGGAGTCCCGGCAGAAATGCACGTCTATCAGGACGGCCCGCACGGCGTCGGTCTCGCTCCCGGCGATGCTGCTGTCGGCGGATGGAAAGACCGCTTGCACGATTGGCTGCGACAGTCGGCCTTCTTAGCCGACGTCGAACGAGCGCCAGTCACCGGCACGATCTCGGTCGGCGGCAAGCCAATGCGCTGGGGAATGGTGACTCTCGTCCCAAAGAACCCCCATGCCCCGCGCGGATGGGCGATGGTGTCGCAGGGCAAGTTCAGCATCCCGGCAAGTCGCGGAGCAACAGTCGCGACGAACCGCGTTGAGATCCGCAACTTCGGCGGAGTGGAACCGCGTCCGACGATCGAAGATCTCGAAGTGCTCGCCGGTGAAGACTCGAAGATCAGCTTTGAAGTGAAGACTGGAGCGAACGTGCTCGCAGTCGATCTGCCGTAAGGCGAGCAAGAGCAATCGAACTCTGTCGCAGTACCAGTAGCCGAATTCGTGAGAATTCGGGGGCTCGGCGACAGAGTCCGAAATCTCACGATTTCGGCTACTCATTGAGTCCAGTCCGGCTTCACGCATGAACGAGCAATCGCAGCGCGTCCGACGTTCTCGCATCGGACGCGCATCACGTAGTAGCGCAAAGGCCGTTAAACCCCCGACGCAAGGTCGGGGGCGATTTATTACATAGCGACCTCAACGCCCCCGATCGCATCGCTTCGGCAGCGCCGCCAATAGCTCTTCGGTCGAGAGCCAATCGGCTGAGTTCGCGGCGTGATGTGATTGGAGAATGACTCCGGCTCGATCGATGACGAACGAGCCGGGGAGTTGCATCGGATCTCCGATGATGCGTCCGGCACCGAAGCTCAGGATCGACTTCAATCCGCGCCACCAAACGCGCGGTCCGGCAACGGCACTCAGTCCGCCGCGCGGCAAGCCATAGAGCCGATAGGACTCTTGCTTCGCATCCGCGAGCATTCGAAACGGCAGTGCAAGCTCGCGACGAAACGCAGCTACTGAGGCAACATCTCCCATCGCGACGACCGCGAGTTCCGCGCCAGCTTGCTCGAACAAAGAGAAGTCGCCGCGCAGCTCGACGCAATGAGCCCGACACAACGGGCAGCCCAAATGCCGAATGAAGACGAGCACTAAAGGTCGCTCGCGCCACAACGACGACAGCCGAACAAACTGCCCGGCATCGTCTTGAAGTTCAACATCCGGTGCAGGGCTTCCTGCGACGAGCGAATCAGGCATCGTGACGCTCCCTGCAATGCTTCCCGGTACAAACCTGACTCGCAGGCACTGTTGATGTTGAGAGTCGATGTCTTCGCCCTCTTCGGGAACTCATTGTCTTTCGCCCCGAAGGGGCAT
>CAZNMS010000076.1:0-24660 GCA_964573505.1 uncultured Planctomycetaceae bacterium
GCAGCCGAAACGGATTTTGGGCCCGGCTGTTCGAGTCGCGTCGCCGAGCGCTTGCTTCGGCGGATTGCTGCGACTCCGTTTGAGGGATCTCTGCCGCAAGGAATGCGACTGTGATTCGAGGACTCTATGCCGCAGCCAGTGGGCTTAACGCTATGTCGGTGATGCAGGACGTCACGTCGCGCAACATCGCTCATGCGAGTAAGCCGGGCTATCTCCGCTATGTCACGAAGTTCGAGGCCGACGGTTCTCAAAAGGAGATTCGGGGGACGCGACCGAGCGTGCATACCGACTTCACTCCGGGGCCAATCGTTGCCAGTGAGAATCCGCTCGACCTCGCGATTGATGGTCCGGGGTTCTTCATTGTCGAGGGACCGAACGGGCCAATGTATACGCGCAGCGGGACGTTTCAGGCGAACCGCTTCGGGCAAGTTGTCACTCCGGAAGGCTTCTCGCTTCTCGATGCTCAAGGGCGGCCAATTTCGCTGCCTCCGGATGCGGTCAATGTCAGCGTGACGGATGATGGCGGCGTGCATGCCGACGGTTTGACGGTCGGTCGCGTTGCGGTTGCTCAGTTCGATGATCCCAGTCGGCTCACTCGAATTGGGACGACGATGTTTCAACCGCCGGCAGGAGTCGAACCGAATCTCGTCGACGCCAACATCCGCTCGGGCTTTCGCGAGATGAGTAATGCAAATCACATCGGGGAAATGGTGCAGTTGATCTCGGGCTATCGGCACTTCGAAGCCGCGCAACGAGCACTACGGGCTCTCGATGAATCAATTGCGTCGAGAACGAGTCCGCGCAGTGGGTAAGCCACTAACGGCGAGACACGTTGAGGGACCGCGTAGGCGGCGCGTCCTCAGGTGCGTCCGTCCGAAGGACGTTGTGTGGGACGAAAACGAGACTGCGAGTTCGCTCGTGACGGCAAATTCAACTCGTGAAAGTGAACGTCGTCCCGCTGCGGCTCGGGATGGAATCCCAAGCTACTTTTCGAGGCAGTGCCTCGTAGGTTCATGAGCACGTCGACGACGCGCTCCATGTGAAAGGATCAAGGATGATCAAAGCTCTCTACACCGCAGCCACGGGCATGCAGGCACAGCAGACGGCGGTCGACAACGCCGCGAACAACCTCGCGAACGTTGATACCAATGGGTACAAGCGAAGCTCGCTGCAGTTTCAAGACCTCATCTATCAGACGGTTCGCTCGCCCGGTACGCAGGGTGCGACGGGTCTTGAAGTGCCGACCGGTATTCAGATCGGTAGCGGCGTGAAGGTCTCGGCCATCGGCAAAATCTTCACCGAGGGTGTGCTTGAAAATACATCCAATGAGCTCGACATCGCGATTGAAGGACCGGGCTTCTTTCAGATCCTGCTGCCGTCGGGTGAGTTTCGTTACACCCGCGACGGCGCGTTTCGACTGAACTCGAACGGTCAGCTCGTGACTGCCGACGGCTATCTCTTGCAGCCGCCGATCGCGATTCCGAACGACACGCTCTCAGTCACCGTCGGTACTGACGGCACGGTTTCGGTTGTGACGGCCGGTGCTCCGAATGCGGCAACGGTCGTCGGCAACATCTCGACGACCCGATTCTCGAACCCTGCCGGTTTGAGAGCTGAAGGTCGCAACTTGTTTGCTGAAACGACCGCGTCGGGTGCTCCGATCACAGGTACTCCGGGGCAGAACGGCTTAGGCACGTTGCAGCAGGGTTTCCTCGAGCGCGCCAACGTGTCGGTCGTGACGGAGTTGATTCAGCTCATCACTGCTCAGCGAGCCTTCGAAGCGAGTCAGCGAGCGATCCTGACGAGCGATCGTTTGTTGGAAACGACGAACTCAATCGTTCGGTAAGCGATCAGCAGCCAATGACGACTGACGCCATTCCTTCTTCAGGCGAAGCAACATCATGACTCAGCGCATCCCACAATTCGGTCGCTCACTCATTGCCGGCTTAACGGTGATGTTGACGCTGTTCTGCACGCAGCTTGCCGTGCGGGCCGGCGACGATCGCTACATCGTCACGCTCAAGCCGGTTGCTGTTGTCACTGACGAGATCGTGCGACTGGGAGACATCGCCGAGATTGAAGGTGCGAGCGATGTCGTCATCGAAGCGCTGCAAGGGCTCGATCTTCAAGATGCTCCGACTGCGGGTGCGACAGTGACGATCTCGCGTTCGCAGGTCGACATCCGGCTGAAGCTCGCAAAAGCCCCGGCAGGACGCATCATCGTTACCGGTGAGCGAACCGTCGTCGGGCTGAGTCGCAAAGTGGCGAAAGCGCCACTGACAGCGTCAAAGCTCGGGACCGAGAAGACGAGCAATACGATTCGGCAAGTCTCAGCGTTGAAAGCTGCGGCAGCGGAAGTTGCTGAGAAGCCGACTCTCAAACGCGTTGCTGCAGCGAGCCCCACGAATCGAATGGAAGTGGTTGAAGTCGCGAAGCAAGCGGTGCTGAATCGTCTTCCATGGGATCCGCGCGACATCGAGATTGATGCCACTTACGTCGGGGCGCGAGCGAATGATCTGCACGAGGATCAGCTCGGACATCTGAGTGCCGAACTGAAATCGGCATGGCCGCCACTCGGTCGCGTGCAAGTGATTGTGACCGCGCCCGGTGAGGGGCTCGCAGATGCGTCGATCCCGGTCGTGCTGAGTGTGAAGTACTTCCAAAACACCGTGATCGCGAAGCGTGCGATTGAAATGGGACGCACCATTCAAGACGGCGATGTCTATGTCGATCGGCGCGAGGTGCGAGAACTCGGCGTGCAGATTCAAGAACTCGGCGATGTGCTCGGGCGAGTGTCGATTCGTCCGATCCCCGCGTTGCAGCCCGTGCGCGTCGGCGATGTGAAAGCGGTTCAGACAGTGGCTGCTCCCGTTGCCTCAAAGGTCGTCGACAAGACTCCGGTCATTCGTCGCGGCGACACCGTGCAACTCGTCGCGTTCGGCGGGCCGCTCGCGATCTCGGTCACCGCGAAGTCACTGCAAGACGGAGCCGTCGGAGATGTGATTCGATTGGAGAACGTCGACTCGAAGAAGGCGATCTCGGGCAAGGTCGTCGGTAAGGGACAGGTTGAAGTTCAGTACTAATTATTACACGCAGCATTGTTCGTAGTTTCGGCTTTCGGCAGGCGACCGAAAGTAGGTCGTCATTGGGCTTGTCCTGATGGTTATCTGCGTCATGGCTGGCTGTAGCTGCAGCTCAGAGGAAGAGGTGAATCGAGTGATGTCTTCTTTGCTCTGCAAACGGTGAAAAGCGTGTTGGAACGAGAAGATTTTTGCGGCCCTTGTACGACGGACTTGTAGTCCGTCGATCTGCGGCGGCGACGGACTACAAGTCCGTCGTACATTTTGGTTGCGGCACTGCCGCGCTAGGACCTTCGTTTCTCTGCGGTTGTTGAAATCGGACGATGAACCGCAGAGGAGCGAACAACGCAGAGATGCTGGATTGCAAACCGTCTTCGAAAGATCCGAGCAAAACGTACGGAACTCACGAAGGAAGAATCTCATGGCTACTGAGCCTAAAGGACGATCGGTAGCCATAAGGCAGAGAACCACTGACGCAAGGTCGGTGGGGCGGGGGCGTACTTGCGAGCTATTGCCCCAAAGACTGCGACGACGCTGAAGCACACGCACTTTCGCGGAGCGAAAGGCGACACTCCTTAGAAATGGATTTCATCATGACTCAGCAGACGCGATTCAAACGCTTGATTCCGCCGGTGCCGCGAGTGGCAAAGATCGCGGCATTCACAGTGGTTGTGGGGGGCTCGTTATGGGCCGTCGACAGTGGGTTTGCTGAGTCGTTGTGGCAGAAACGCAATCAGCGCGCAGCGAACTTGTTCGTCGATACGCGAGCTCGGCAAGTCGGCGATCTGATCATCGTGCAGATTCGCGAACGCACGGGCGTTGATGAGAACGACGAACGCAAGTTGGAGAAGAAGACGGACGCCGACGGCGCTTTCAGCTTCGAAGGCAAGTCGTCGTCGAACGGCATTGCTCGCGCCGCAGCGGCAAGCCTCACTGCCAACAACGAGTCGAACAAAGTGCTCGAAGGGTCGGCAGAGTTTCAAAGCGATCGCGTCTTTCAGGACCAATTGGCTTGCACCGTCGTCGACATCTTGCCGAACGGCGTGCTCGTGCTTGAGGGCTCGCGCAGCCGCGTGATCGCGGGCGAGACTCGCGTGATGCGCGTGAAGGGCAAAGTCCGACCGGACGACATCGGGCTCGGCAACACGATTCAGTCGACGGTGATCGCTGACTTTAAAATTACATACGACGGAGACGGCGAAGCGACGCGCTATACGAAGCACGGATGGCTCGGCCGCTTCACGAACAAGATTTGGCCCTGGTGAGAAATGGCCGCGCCGTCGAGCGGATTCTTCCTTCGTAACTTCAGCTCGCCGTACGCGTATCTTTGTAGCCGAAGTCGTGAGACTTCGGACTCAGTCACTGCGGCCCCGAAATCTGACGATTTCGGCTACGGCCGTTTGCGGTCGCACCGCATTAGGGCGCATCGGACCGATCGGACGAATGGGACTAACGCCATTAAGTCGGACGCTTCACTTCTGACTTCAATGATCGTCGGAGACTGACATGAGACTCTTCTTCAGCTTGCTCATTGCCTGCATCACGTTGATCAGCGCAGCCCCGGTTCAAGCGGCGGTGCGGATTAAGGATGTCACGCATATCGAAGGTGCACGCGGTAACCAGTTGGTCGGACTGGGGCTCGTTGTCGGGCTGAATCGAACAGGCGGACGGAGTTTGGCGACGCAGCAAATGGCGATCGACATGCTGCGTCGGCAAGACGTCATCACGAAGATCGCTCGTGAAGGTCTGCTCGATAACGTGTTTCAATCGACGAACATCTCAATGGTGTCGGTGACGGCCGAGCTGCCTCCGTTTGCACGAGCGGGCTCGAAGATTGATGTGAACGTGTCGGTGCTCGACGACGCGCAAAGCCTGCGCGGCGGCACGCTCATCCTCACAACGCTCAAAGGTGCGGACGGTGAGGTCTACGCGATTGCTCAAGGAGCGGTCTCATTGGGCGGTGTGAATCTCGAATCGCAGGTGCCGCAAAGCGCACTCATCAATCATGCGACGAACGGACGCATTGCGGGCGGAGCGATCGTTGAAAAGGAAGCGCTCGGCACGATGTCGAAGGATCGCAAGCTGCGGTTCCTGCTCGACGAGCCGGACTTCGATACGGCGAACGAGATCTCATCAGCCATCAACGCGAAGTTCACCGGAGCCGCAAAGACGCTCGATATGGGCACGGTCGAAGTCGCGATGTCGACCGAGCAGAACAAGAACGTCGTCAAGTTCATCGGCGAGTGCGGCAATCTCGTCATTCAGCCGGATACGTCGGCGAAGGTGATCATCAACGAGAGAACGGGAACGGTGATCGTCGGGCAGAACGTGAAGATCGCGACGGTCGGCATCTCGCACGGCAATCTCGTCATTCGACCGATCGATCCGCGCGCGAGGTCTCAAGCACCGCTCGGCCCGGCAGCATCAGCACTGCTCGGCATTCAAAACGACAATCAACCGGGAGCAGCGAATCAACCGCCGCCGGCACCGGGAGCAGCGGTCGTCGGCACGCGAGTGAATGTCGTTGATGAGAACGAGTCGATCACAGTGTCCGACTTCGCGCGTGCTTTGAACGCACTGGGGACGAGTCCGAAAGAGTTGATCTCGATCTTTCAGGCACTGAAGCGAGCCGGTGCTCTGCATGCCGAATTGGTGATCATGTAAGCGAGGGCGCAACTCGTAGCATGGGCTTCTAGCCCGTGCTCAAGGGCGACTCTCAAGCGAGCGCCGACTCCCAATCGAACGCCGACTCTCAAGCGAGTGCTGGCGTTTCAGAAGACGGCACGGACTGGAAGTCCATGCTACAGCGGGTCGTGCTAGTTCGCGGTCAGTGTGAAAGCGCGGCGCGTGATCTCTTGCCCGCCGCTTCGCACCACTAAGAAGTACTGACCGGGCTCCAGCGCCGGCAGCATCTCGAAGGCGTAGTTCGAACGCAGTGTTGTGCGGTCAATGACTTGACCCACTCGGTCGATCAGCCGGTTCTCTGAGTCATGCAAATTACACTCGATCCACATGTCTTCGTGCGGCGGGCTGAGCGTGCATTGAGCGAGCACTCGCTCTCCATAACGGAACGTGTTGCGGTGATTGACGAGCACGTCGCCGAACATCTCGGACCCAATGTCGAACGACAGGAATTTGTCGTACTCACGAATGCGGTCTGACGGCTTCAGCATCGAACGCACGGCATCGGCATCGAGCTCGACCAATGCCGGTCGACCGTTCGGATTGCGGTCATGCAGAGGATCGAGCTGATACTCGGCGCCGACTCCGGCCAGCGCGACTGCGGGCACGCAGAGTCCGAACACAACATTGGCGGTCAGCGGTTGAGCACCGGGAATCAAGCCGGGAATGCGAGCTGTCGCGCGGCGAATCGTCAGTGCGACGCGACTGCCTCGACGCACGAGTCGCCGATACCAATGCCCGATGCGTTGCGCGTCGTCTTGAGTGAGGAAGGCGAAATAGAGCGAGCAGCAAACGAGCGGGAACATGTGCAAGCCGAGCAGCGCTGACGTTCCGGCATGAAACGTGACGCCGAGTGCCAACATCCAGAAGCGGCCCCATCCGCGCCAGGCGAGAAACACAAAGAGCACTTCCCAAATAATTGTTACATAGGCCGAGACAACGAGCGTGCCGGGATAGAACGAGAACCACTCACCAATGGGATTCGCGGAGTTCACATTGGTCAGCATCCACTGCCGCATTTGATCGCTGCTGAAGAAGGCCGGCGTATGCATCTTCGTGAAGGCGGCTCCGAGATAGACGATGCCGATCAGCAACTGAATCAGGCGCCGCGGCCAAACAGAAGACTTCACATGGTCGGGCACCGTCGGGAGCTTCAAGACGGAACCGTGCTCGCGCCGGCGTCTCATCAGAGCGTCGATCGACCATAACGAGCCGCAGTCGGACAACGTCAGCAGCAACAAACCGTGCGATGCGATGACCGTGTACTTCGTCATCGTCCCGAGGCAGTCCATCAACGTGAGATAGGTGTAGAGCGTCGTTGCGAGGGCGAGCGACAACCGGCTGCACCATCCAATGGAGGATGTGATGAGCGTCAGCAGAAGGACGGAGGCCATTGCGACCGCGACCGCACCGGAAGGCGTCGGCAGCATGTCGGGCACTCCGTAGTTGATCGCTAACGGAGCGGCGGCACCGTCGAGCGAATACAGCTCGCGCGCATGAAACCAGCGCGGCACCATGTCGAACATCAGAACGAGCGGCAGCAGGATGCGCACGATCGCGAGTCCGAACGGCACTTCGTCATCAAAGAAAAATCGCGAGATGTCGCGAGTCGTTCGAGTGAGGCTATTCATCTCGGAATCCTTTCCGGGGAAGGCAATGGTGACGATTTCCGATAGTCGCCTTTCGCTCCGCGAAAGGAAGCTTTTGCGGAGCAAAAGCCAACACTCCCTTTCGCAGAGCGAAAGGCGACTATCGGGTGCTCAAGAATCGCGCAGAGATCACTTCGCAGCGATCTCTTGAGTCATGCCGCCGACGCCGGAGACAAGCGGTTCGTCAGAACGCAATTGAGGATTGAGCTGATAGAACGGCTTGCCTTGCTGAGCCTCGCGCCAAATGCGCGGGTTGTCGCTGATGCAAAGTCCGGCTTGATAGTCGAACCATCCGGGATAGAGCGTCACAAGCTGACCTTCGCCGTTCCAAACTTGGCGCAAGTGGAAGTACGAATGCGGTCGCTTCGGTTCGACGTACCGCTTCTCCCACATGGAGTCAGACAGGTTGAACTTCTTCGCCCAAACTTCATCGACGACGAAGATGCGTTGCATCGGTTCGTGATCCGAATGGCGCAGCGTGTTGCTCGCGATGGTGTGAGCGTGATTCACGAACGGGTCGTAGTGATGCCGACTGATGTCGCCGAACGGGTTGAAGTCGCCCCAGGGGCCGGGAGCAAGCTGATAGAACCGCCCGCTTTCACCTTCGCCGATGATGTGAGTCCGGTTCTCGTAACCGGCCCATCCGCAGAACATGTCCCACACAACGAAGTACATCGCCGGATGAATGTCGGCCTTGAAGCTCAAGGCGTGCGCGGCGAGGCCAAAAAACAACGAACTCAGATAGACCGCGATCACTCCGACCGCGAGATAGCGTTTCATGGCGTCACTCCTTTGACCGCTCGAATCATGCAATGGGAGCGGGACTATCCGATCGCTCGTCGAAATGGGTCAAGAGCATGTTGAGCAACGCAGAGGCAAAGAGACGTTTCGAGCAATGTTTGAGAGTTCGAGGAGCCGCCATTGATGAGGCTGACTATTGAAGATGGCTCCGGTCTCATCACTGAATACACTCCCGCCCGTCTTCTCGGTCCGGCGGTGATTCAATGAGTGCTGCCGATTGCGTTTCTCAGTTTGTTGGCAGCCCGTTTCATGCTCACGGCTTCGTCACTCTTCGATCGTCGGCAACTCCGCGCTGCATTGTTTTGGCAAGTGCGAGTGGCGATCGGATTGGTGTTCGTGCTCGGGCTCTGCGTCGCGCTGATGTTGATTCTCGATGCAGCCGGCGACCCGACGGCAGCGAACGCTTTGAGAGGACTCGTATGGCTGACGCTCGCAGGCTTGCTATGCGACGGAATGACGTTGTTGATCACGACCGCAGTCGCGGTGATCCGATTGCTGGAAGATCGGATGTCAGGCACGGACGAGTCACTCGAAGAGACCCGGAGCTAGCCCGGCATGCCGATTAAGTTTCGCTGTCAGCATTGTCGCCAGTTTCTGGGCATCTCGCGCGAACGCGCGGGAGACATCTTTGATTGTCCGACTTGCGGACGAACGTTGCGCGTGCCGGAACTTGATGGCACCGTGAAGCCGTTGCCGAGAGTGAAGCTCGATCTCGCAGACAGTGAACTTCGTAAGGCACTCGACGAACTTGCGGATCTCTCGTCGAATCCGTCGGAGGGCGACGCGATTGAGTTCGATGCCATTGATGACGCAGGCCGCAGCACTCAGCCGAAGCCGGATCTGAAGCCGCAGATCATCCCGGCTGTTGTTCAACCGCCGCCGAAGCCCATTGAACTCGCGCCTGTCGTGCCGGTCATTCGCGACCAGCAAGAGCATGCGGGACGCAAGACTCAGGAAGCCGTCCAGAATTGGAAGGCGATCGTTGAACTTGCTGAGGGCGACTCGTCGGAGTCGCTCGTCGCGGAGTCAGAACCCGAACGTCACGACTCGGCGCCGAACAAGAGGCCGAAGGCGGACTCATCAACTCGCGCAGCACGCGGAAAGTCGGTCGAACTCAATGCGTCGTTTTGGTTCGCGACGATTGGTGTGAGTGCCGCCGTCTTCACCGCCGGCTTTTGGGCAGGACGATTGACGGTCAGCGTGCCTGCAACGGTCGTCGAAAAGCAGCCGAAAGAAGAGTCGCGAGTTGTGCCTGCGAAAGCAGAGCCGGAGACAAAGAGCACCACTGCGAGCATCAAAGGCCGCATCACGTTTCGGCCTGAAGCCGGAGCGAATCGACCGGATCGCGGAGCACGCGTTGTTGCGTTGCCGCTTGATTGGGCGGGAAAGGCGAAGCTGCAAGCGGTCGGATTTCGCAGTGCCGATAACGACGGCGATCAGCGGATCGCTCGAGCGAGCTTGCAAGCAATGGGCGGCGATCTCGCTGTGACCGATGAGTCGGGGGAATATTCGTTACAGCTTCAGTCGGGCGGGCAGTTCTTATTGGTCGTGCTCTCCGGGTCGATGCCGCGTCCCGAGATGGACGATACGCAAGCCGTCTTGCAGCAACTGAGTCCGTACTTCGATCGGCCACTGCAGTTGATCGGAAAGGTGATGATTCACGTCGAACGGATCAGTTGGTCGGGCGAAAATGCACAACCGTGGGATCACGTGTTTCAGCGCGGGTAACGCGGAATGCGAATGGGACGAATAGGACCGATGGGACGAATGAGTCTGCGCAAAGCAGGTTTCGTCGCTCATCGGTCGCTGTCGTCCCATCACCTGAGGCACCGCGTCAATCGGTCTTAGCCAACGTACGAATCGAAGACTCGCACTCGCTTCCAGTTCGGCTTGCACTCGTCGATGAAGAGTTTGTGGCGCGGATGCTCTTGATACTTGTCGTGAGCGGCTTTGCTGTCGAAGACGACGTGCAGTGCGACGCTGTAGTCACGATCGTTGACCGGACGTGCGAACTCGGGGGCCATCTTCGCGACCGAGAAGTAGACCGTGCCTTCATGGCCGGAGAGGTACTTGTTGCCCGCGTCGACGAGCGCTTGCTGAGCAGCAGGCGAGTTGTCGTTGAGGTCGAAGAAGACGATGTGAGCGAGGTGAGGACCGGCGTTCGACATGCTGAGAATTGCTCCTGTGATTGATCGTTAGGTCGGACTTCGTCGGTTCAGCGCGACTTGCCCGCAGTGACGTAGCCGAAGTCGTCAGACTTCGGTTGCAGTCATACCGGGCTCCGAAATCTGACGATTTCGGCTACGAGCGATTGCTGTCGCACCGCGTTAGGTCGTTTCAAGAAGGCTGAAACGGGGCGGGATCGTAGGAGCGAGCAAGCTTGTCGCAAGCAGTCGCGCGAGCAGGTTGCCGACCAACATCAGCACGGGCACAATCGCTGAGACCTCTCACATTCAGTCTTTCTTAGAAGGTCGCGACGCTCTTCGGGCTTCACGCGTCGGGCCTCTCGTATTCGGCTAGACGATGGACAACTCACCGAAGGGCGATTGGGACGACACTGATCCGCCGCTCGTTTATCGCTCCTGGCGCACAGTCTGTGCCGCCAGCTTCTTGATCTATGCGGCAATGGGCAGCGTCCTGCCGATGCTGCCGCTGTTCTTGAAGACATCGACGTCGCTCAATTGGAGCAGTGCCGCAGCAGTGTGTGCCGGATTACCGCTCGGCAGCGCGCTGGTGCTGCCGTTGATCAGATGGGCTCAGAGACGGCGCTATGACCCTCGACTCGGAACCGCATTGGGGCAGTTGCTGGCTTCAGGAGCGGCGATGAGCGTCGTGATTGCCACTCAAAGTCAGAGCTTGATGATGGTCGATTGGCGTATGGCAGCAGTGCTGACGACGGCCTATGGAATGCTCGTTACATGGACCGCCAGTTGGCTGCATGAGCTTGCCGGTCAGACGGCTCCGTCGAACCCGCAGGCTTCGCGCGAATGGCGATTGTGGGGCGCGGTCGGGTTTGTGATCCCCGCATGGTGCGTCGAACTGGCTGCCGGTCGTGTCACTTTTGTTGCATGGGACTCGTTCGAAGTGCTGTACTCGATCAGCGCATGGATCGGGATCGCGGCAGTCATGCTGCTCGTCATTGCTTGGCGCCAAGAAGTCAGCGTGCGAATTGAAGAAGCGACCGCAGAGAGTGCTGACGCAAAGCCGACGGCGAGCCGTGCTCTCTTGCTGGCCGTCGTCGCGATCACAGTGCTGCAACGGTGTCATGAGTTTTGGGCCGTGCCCTTCATTGAGAAGGTGCTTGAGCAGCATCAGCCGGCATCGCCTCTCTCGCTCAGACTGTCGGTCGTTGCGCATGTCGCGGAAGTCGGGATGCTCTATGGACTCGGCAGATTGCTGATGATGGTCGGGACGCGATTCACGTTGCTGCTGGCGCTCGTGCTTTGGTTCGCGCGATGCGTGACGTTCGGAGTAGTCGCTCAAACGCCGCTCGGCGCGCGAGAGGCGTTGACGGGGCTCTTTCTGGCTCAAGTGCTCGGCGGCATTGCGACCGTGCTGTTTCTCGGAACGGCAGCAGTGCTGCTCGGTCGAGACTTGCAGGCGCGACGCAGCGGACTGGCGCGGGCATTGATGTTCTCGGGCATCGCAGCGGCAATCGGAGTTTATGTCGCCGGAGGATTGACCGATGTCGCGCTGGAGAAAGTGGGAGCCGATTGGGCGCAGGCTTTTTGGCGAGCGTTGCCCGATCGCATCACGGTCGGAAGTCAGCTCGTGATTCTGCGCGAGTGGTCCGGTTTGTGGTTCGTGAGCGCGCTGCTTCCGATCGCAGCGTTGCCATTGGCGTTGTGGGGCGGCGGTCATGCTCGGCAGCGGCGGGGATAATGTGCGCGAGCGGCACGACGCTCCGCGTCGTGAGTCCCGAAGAAGAACTCACGTCGAATTTCGGGGACTCTCGACGCGGAGCGTCGAGCCACAATGTTCTCCGACAGCCTCGTAACAACTCGGCTACGAGTCACTCACTTTGCGGCTCGCTTACGTTTCTTCGCGGGGGCTTCTTCGTTGCCGCCGGATTTGGCCCTTTGCGGCGGGATGTTGGATTTATTCCACTCGTCCCAATGAGCTTGCAGCTCTTTCACTTTCTCGGGGTTCGTTGCCGAGAGGTCTTTGTCTTCGTGAATGTCGCTCGCGAGGTTGTAGAGCCGCACGTCCGATGTGCCGTCGCCTTTGGCGCGTTGTCCGTCGGCAGTGGTGTCGTAGCGGACGAGTTTCCAATCGCCGCTGCGGATCGCCATCTGAGGCCCGAATCGCCAATAGAGCGCGTCGTGCGGCGCGGTCTTCTTTTCGCCGCTGAGATGCGGCAAGAGGTTCACTCCTTCGAGCTTCCATTCCGGCTGCGCAGGCACTCCCGCTGCGGCAAGCGCCGTCGCATGGAGGTCGAGTTGAATGGCCGGTTGCTCGAAGACTCCCGGTTGAATGCGTCCCGGCCATGCAACGACGAATGGCACTCGCACTCCGCCTTCAAGAGTCGTGCGCTTGCCGCCGCGCAGGGGTTCGTTGCGCGAGCCGTTGACTGTGACGCCCTCCATTGTCGGGCCGCCGTTATCACTGATGAAGGTGATGAGAGTGTTCTCGGCTTGCCCGGTCTCAGCGAGCTTCGCACGGACTGCTCCGACGGCTTCGTCCATTGCAAGCATCATCGCGGCATAAGTGCGGCGCTGCTTATCAGCGATGCTCGCGAATTTCTTGAGCCTCTCTTCGGTCGCATCCATCGGCGTATGGACGGCGTTGAAGGCGAGATAGAGGAACCACTGCTGGCCTTTGTTTCGCTCGATGAACGACGCCGCTTCGCGCCCGAACGCGTCGGTCGTGTAGTCGAGTTCCGCGACTTGCTGAGTCCCGCGCAGGATGCCGCTCTTGTCGAAGAAGCTGTGAGCGCCGCCGAGGAATCCGAAGAACTCATCGAAGCCGCGCTTCTGCGGGTGATGCTCGGGGCTCGATCCGAGATGCCATTTGCCAACGAGCGATGTCTTATAGCCCGCTGCTTTGAGTCGATCTGCGAGCGTCGACTCGTTGAGCGAGAGTCCTTGATTGCCGCTCGGATTGAACTCGTGCCCGAAGCGCGTCTGATAGCGGCCCGTCAGCAACCCCGCGCGAGTGGGCGAGCAATACGGTCCCGTCACATAACCATTCGTGAAACGCACGCCGTCCGCCGCGAGCTTGTCGAGATGCGGAGTCGGGATGTCTTTGCAGCCGTGAAACCCGACATCGGCATAGCCCATATCGTCACCGACGATGACAAGAATGTTCGGCTTCGAATCTGCCGCATGCAGCGCGGTGCTGACAACGAAGGCGGCCAATAGCAGAGTGAATCTCAACATGCAGAACTCCGTAGGAAGTGGAAGAAGCAGTACACGCGCAAGACAACGTTGATAGGGAATGTGAATGAGACAAAGTAGCCTTCATCGCTCTGCGTGAAGTGAGCCGAGCGAAAGCGGCAGCAGCTCATTTCATCCGCGAAGTGATCGTGAATTGGATGGCTGCAGTTTCCAATTCGCTCGATGCGCAGATGGGATGAGCCGCCGCCATTCACGATCGGCTTACTTCACGCGGAGCGATGAAGGCTACATTTCGTAGGCTCCCGCAACGCCACTCGCATAGGAGC
This sequence comes from uncultured Planctomycetaceae bacterium, assembly GCA_964573505.1. GTDB lineage: Bacteria > Planctomycetota > Planctomycetia > Planctomycetales > Planctomycetaceae > AM-0621. The sequence continues at coordinate 13,875 of CAZNMS010000076.1, forward strand.
GAAAGGCGACTATCGACGACGTCCTAAGATGAGCGCAAGCCGTCCCGCCATCAGAACGAGTCCGGACTCGTTGAGTAATGGAAGTAAGCGGCGCAGGCGCCTTCGCTTGAGACCATTGGTGCTCCGAGGGGCGTTTCGGGAGTGCAGCCTCGGGCGAACTCGGGACAGTCGCGCGGCTTGAGGCGACCGGAGAGCACTTCGCCCGCTCGGCATGTTGTGCAGGCACGAGTCGGCAAGACGCTCAGTTCGAAGCGCTGCTCAGCATTGAAGTGCGACCATTCGGCTTTCAGTCGCAGTCCGCCTTGAGGGACGAGACCGATGCCGCGCCACTCGCGATCGGCGATCTCGTAGACGTCGTCGAGCAGTGTCATCGCAGTGACATTGCCGGTAGCGCGAGCACTCCGCTCATAGCGGTTCTCGACGGCATGCCGGTGCGTTTCGAGTTGCTCTATGCAGGCCAAAATTCCGGCAGCGAGATCGAGCGGTTCAAAGCCCGTCACGACAATCGGCACGCGATAGCAATCACACATTGCGGCATAGGACTCGTAGCCGATCACCGTGCAAACGTGACCGGCGGCTAAGAAAGCCTGCACTCGGTTGTCGGGAGCTTGCAGCAAGCTCTCCATTGCGGGTTGAACGCGGACATGCGCGGTGAGCAATGAAAAGTTCTGCAGATTGCGTCGCGCGGCTTGCTTCACAGCGAGCGCCGTTGCTGGAGCGGTCGTCTCGAAGCCGACCGCGAAAAAGATGATCTGCTCGTGCGGAGTTCGTGCCGCGAGTTCAACGGCATCGAGTGGCGAATAGACCGCTCGCACGCGCGCACCGGCGGCCTTTGCTGCGGAAAGGCTCGTGCGACTGCCGGGCACGCGTAGCATGTCGCCGAAGGATGTCAGAATTATTCCCGGTCGAAGCGAGAGTTCGATCGCTCGATCAATGAGTTCGCTGCTCGTCACGCAAACCGGGCAGCCGGGACCGTGCAGCAAATCGACGCAGCCGGCGAGTTCTTGATCGAAGCCGTAACGCAGCAGGCTATGAGTCTGCCCGCCGCAGACTTCCATCACGGTCCATTGCCGAGTGGCTCGCTCGCGAATGGCTTTCATCAACCGCTGCAAAGCCTCTGAATCGCGGAACTCATCAACGAACTTCATGAAGCCGACTCCCCGGTTGACTCCTCAGGCGACTCGTCAATCAACTCGTCAAGCGGCAAGCCGTCTTCACCGATCGACCGCAGCTCGTCGAGCAACCGTTCCGCCGCTGCGGCATCAATGCGGCTGATGGCGACTCCGGCATGCACGATGACGTAATCGCCGATCTCAGCCTCAGGCACGCAAGCGAGATGACAAACGCGGCGCACTCCATCGAACTCAATCTGAGCCCGCGCCAGCAGCGGGTCGCGATCAATCCACTCAACGACGCGACCGGGAACTCCGAGGCACATGTAAGAACTCCGACAGAGTAGCTTTGCAGTTCGTTGCGGCGACGAATGCGCGATGTTGATCGCACGTAGGATTGCCGTACTCAACACCGTAAGCGATTTTCGGGCGATGCCTTCGCTCGTAGCCGAAATCGTAAGATTTCGGTTTGAAGTCGGCTGTTGGTCGAGTCCTGCGCAACTCCCCGAAATCTGACGATTTCGGCTACTTGAAATTCCTTAACGGCGGTGATGGCCGTACTCGACCGCCTGCATGTCGCAAGACGGAAGACGGTCGAGGGCGACCATCCTACAACGAGTCGAGCGGTCGGCGCGACTCAAACAGAATCGTCAGCAGGCTTCAGTGACGCAGTGGCTTCCGTAAGACTCAGCTTCGCATCGGTCGCGATGTTCGCGATCAGAGTTTCGACAGTGAGTCACTACGGAGAGCACGGAATGAAGATCAGCTTGCGGATTCTGAGTGCGTTAGGACTGGCGGCGACGCTGAGCGGTGTCGCTCAAGCGGACGTCAAATTGCCGAACGTCATCGGCAGCAACATGGTGTTGCAACGCGAAGTCGCTCTGCCCGTCTGGGGATGGGCCGACGCAGGCGAAGAAGTGACCGTGACTCTCGGCAGTGCGACTGCGAAAGCCACTGCGGGCGCGGACGGCAAATGGTCGGTCAAACTCCCGGCTCAAAAGGCGGGCGGTCCTCATACGGTGACCGTGCAGGGCAAGAATAAGCTCGAACTCACGAACGTCTTGATCGGCGAAGTTTGGGTCGGCTCGGGCCAGTCGAATATGGAATGGTCCGTGCAAGCTTCGGCGAATCCTCAAGAAGAGATCGCGAATGCGAAGCATCCCAATATCCGCTTCTTCAATGTTGCTCCGAAGAAGACCGTAGCCATTACTCCAATGAGCAACGTCAACGAAGCCGTTGTTTGGCAGGAATGCACTCCGCAGTCAGCTCCGAATATGTCGGCGGTTTGCTACTACTTCGGTCGCCACTTGCAGAAGGAGCTTGAGGGCGTCCCGATTGGATTAATTAATACATCATGGGGCGGCACGCGCATTGAACCGTGGACGACGCCCGAAGGCTTTGCGTCGGTCAATGACGATGCGGTGAAGGCGATCGGGACGGCTGCTGTCGCTCAGCGCAAGGCTTACGAAGAGGCCGCTGCAAAGGCGAAAGCAGAAGGCAAGCCGGCGCCGAATCCGGGAGTGGGAGCCGGTACTCCCGTCGCGCTCTACAACGCGAACGTTGCTCCGATCGTGCCTTTCGCCATCAAGGGCGCTCTTTGGTATCAGGGCGAATCGAATCGCGGCGAAGGCATGCTCTATGAGAAGAAGATGCAGGCGCTGATCAACGGCTGGCGCGGCGCATGGGGACAGGGAGACTTCCCGTTCTACTTCGTGCAACTCGCGCCCTACACCTACGTCCGTGATCCGAAGGGGCCGGACGGAAAGGTCAATCCGCTGCCTGCTGACGTGAAGCTCAAGGAGCAAGAGAAGCTCGCCGAGATTTGGCAGGCGCAAGCGAGCACGCTGAACTCGGTGAAGAACACCGGCATGTGCGTCACGACGGACATCACCAATTTGGGCGACATCCATCCGAAGAATAAGCAGGACGTCGGCAAGCGTTTGGCGTTGTGGGCACTCGCTAAGGACTACGGCAAAAAGGATCTCGTCTACTCGGGCCCGCTGTTTAAGAGCGTGAAGTTCGAAGGCGGCAAAGCGATCGTCGAGTTCGATCATGTCGGCGGCGGACTGGTCTCGCGCGACGATAAGCCACTCAGTTGGTTCACGATCGCCGGTGACGACGGCGCGTTCTCAGAAGCGAAAGCTGAGATCGTCGGAAACACCGTCGTCGTCTCAAGCGAGAAGGTCGCAAACCCAGTCTCAGTACGTCTCGGATGGCACGAACTCGCCGAGCCGAACCTGATGAATAAGGCCGGCCTGCCGGCGTCGCCGTTTAGAGCCGGGAAGTAGTCGCGAGATTGGTTCCGCACTTAGACGGTGTTGGTAGCCAATAGGACTTATAGGACCGATGGGACGAATAGGATGGAAGAGAAAATGCACTCTTCGTCCTATGAGTCCTATTGGTCTTATTCGTCCTATTGAATTACTGCCGACTCGCTGTTTGCTTTGCCTCTCACATCAAGGATGCCCTTCATGCGCTGGATGTTCTCTGCGTTGTGTTGCTGTTTCGTGACAACGGCGTTTGCTCAAGCTCCGCAGTCGGCGGTTGATCCGCGGAAGCCGGCGGCGATCAATGTTGAAAATGTCCCGGTCTCCTCGCCGGAAGTTTGGGACCGCGTGAGGCAGTATCAGAGCGTGCGGTCGGCGCGGTTTCGCGGATGGGCGCCGAATGGGTCGGGCATGCTCGTCCAAACTCGCTTCGGCAATACCGCTCAGTTGCATCGAGTCTACGAACCGGGCGGACGGCGCGAGCAGATCTCGTTCTTCGAAGAACCGACTGATGGCGACTTCATTCCGAATGATGCGCACGGGTCATTGCTCTGCACGCTCAGCGCAGGCGGTAGCGAGAACGATCAAGTTTATGTGCTCGACCGCGCGACCTATGCGATGCAGCGGCTGACGGACGGCAAGTCTCGCAACTTGCTCGGCCCCGTGCGCGACGACGGACTCTTCTTCGTCGTGAGCAGCAACAAGCGAAACGGGCGCGATATGGATCTCTATCTCTCTGAGCCCGATGAGCCGGGGAAGATGGAGTTATTGCTACAAGTCGAAAACGAATTCTGGGTTCCGACCGATTGGTCGCCCGACGGTTCGAAACTGCTCATGAATCGCTACGTCTCGATCAACGAGACCTATCCGGCGATCCTCGAACTCGATTCGAAGAAGCTCATTCCGATCAAGATTCCCGGCGGCAAAGCGGCGTTCGGAGAACTGCATTTCGCGGCGGATGGGAAGTCGGTCTATGCAGCCTGCGATGCACGCAGTGAGTTTCAAGAACTCTGCCGCATCGACCTCGAAACAATGGAGTACAAGTGGCTGACTCAGAACATCGCATGGGACGTTGAAGAGATCGTTGTTGATCGCGGCGATGACGGCTCTGAGTTAATGGCCTTCACTGTCAATGAGAACGGAGCGAGTCGCGTCTATCTGCTCATCGGCGATCAGCCGGCACCGATCAAGCTGCCGCTCGGCATCGTGAGCAAACTTAAGTTCTCGCCCGATGACTCAAAGCTCGGCTTCACTCTGTCGAGCCCGAGTGCTCCGGCAGATGCGTACTCGTTCGACCTGCGGACAAAGGAACTCGTGCGCTGGACCTACAGCGAACTCGGAGGGCTGCCGCCGGACTCGTTCGTGACAGCAAAGCAGATCGAGTTCCCGTCGTTCGACGGACGCAAGATCCCGGCTTACTTCCTGAAGCCTGCGAATGCGTCGCGCGAGAAGAAGGCGGGCGTGCTCATCAACATTCATGGCGGGCCCGAGTCTCAGTACCGACCGGACTTTGATCCGATCGATCAGTTCTATCTCGCCGAGTTAGGCATCGCGGTCATTCGCCCGAACGTGCGCGGTTCAGCGGGCTACGGCAAGACGTACCTGCAACTCGATAACGCCGAGAAACGCGAGGACTCGGTCAAAGACATCGGCGCGTTGCTCGATTGGATCGCGAAGCAGCCGGAGCTTGATGCATCTCGAGTCGCGGTCATTGGCGGGTCGTATGGCGGCTATATGGTGCTCGCATCGCTTACTCACTTCAGCGACCGCTTGAAGGCCGGAGTGGATGTCGTCGGCATCGCGGACTTCGTGACGTTCCTCAACAACACAGCGGCCTATCGTCGAGACCTGCGCCGCGCGGAATACGGCGACGAGCGAAAGCCCGAGATGAAGACGGTCTTCGATCAGATCAGTCCGCTGAAGAACGCTCACAAGATCAAGACGGGGCTCTTAGTCGTGCACGGCAAGAACGACCCGCGCGTGCCCTTCAGCGAAGCCGAGCAGATCGCTCCGAAGGTGCGCGCTAATGGGCAAACCGTCTGGACTGTCTACGCAGACGACGAGGGGCACGGCTTCGGCAAGAAAGCGAATCGCGACTATCAGACGGTCGTCACGATCATGTTTCTGAAGGACCGCATCGGGCAGTGATCGGAGAGCGACGCTGCTGTTGCTTGCGACCAATAAGACTGATGGGACGAACGAGGCGAATAGCTGCGTTGTGGCGGTATTCGTTTTGTTCGTCCCATTTTCGTTTCGAACGAAGGCTCGCGCACGCTGCTTTGTTGAGAGACGCGTAAGGCAGGTGCGGGTCGAGCGAGTTTGCGCCCCAGTGGCACTCACTGTGATCGCCCTTTGTGGGAATCGTGCCCACTTGGCTTGATCGAAATCTTCGGTATCTCCGGTCAACTGCTTGCCGAGGTTGCCTGACCCGGATAAGTTCCGCCGGGCAGTGGGAAATTCGCCCAATGCTCTTTCTCAAGATGATTGTCAGTGGGTTTTGAGCCCAATAGCATCGCAGAGACGACTACTCATTCTTCTTGCGGTGCTCAGCATGCCCTCCGACACCTTTCTTCAAGGCGAGCAGAAACGGACGATCGACGATCGCTTCCGACTAACGCTCCCGGCGGAAATGGCGACGGAAGTCACTGACGATGACGGCAACACGATCCTCGTGAAGGAGCGTTATGGCTGTCTGAGTTTGTGGAAGCCGTCGGAATGGAATGCTCGGGTCGAAGCGGGCGTCGATGTCATCAAGTCCAAAATCAAAGCGGGCTTGCTGGCAGGACGCATGGCGGAGGTGCAGCGACTCGGTCGTCTGCTCTCAACGCGATCAAAGGTGATTCAACTTGCGAATCGCTCGCGCGTTCTGATTCCCGAGGGGTTTCGCGAGTTTCTCGATGTGCCTGCAACGAACGATGTCATGGTCGTCGGCGCGGTGATCTGCATCGAGATTTGGAAACCTGACGCATGGCTCGAAACTCTGAAGGTCGATATGCCCGAGTTCGGAGACATATTTAAGGAGCTTGTCGGCTAAGCCGTCAGGCCCTCATTGAGATTGGACCCGTCCGCCAAGGAAGGCTTTTTGGCACGGCAGAGTCCGATCGTCTCGCTCGGTTTCGATGGTTCCACCTTGCAGCCCGGTTTGATGGACAGAACGGCGGTCGCTCACTCAGCTTCCGGGGCCGCCGAGAGCACTAAGCACCACCACCACCACTCGCTCTTCTGTCGTTAGGCCGGGCTGCTGCTTTTTTTGACGAGCCCATCACGCAACGCGACTGACAATCACAAAGCCGAGATGTCGCAACGATTACATCTCGCGCTTCCATTCCTGATACTCGGGTGACTTCACGAAGTCTGCGTACTCGGGTGCATCTTCGACTCCACTCAGATCGAGCTTGTGCTGATTCTTGAGGATGCGCAGCGAGTCGAGCACGAGCTTGAAGTCGGGTTGAAGAATGCCAATTCCAGCTTGCGCAAAAACGGGGTTCGGCAAAGTGGGCTCCGCTGCAATGACGAGCGCGATTGCCTTTCGGGCTTCGGCCCATTTCTTTTGCTCGCCATAGATATTGGCGCGAAGCGTGTTGAGATAGACGTCACCGCCGATGCTCTTGTCGAAGCGATCGATCGCGGCAATGCCTTGATCGTACTCCTTGCGAAGGATGTAGAAGTCGATCGACAGAAAGTCGATGCAGGCGTCTGTCGGGAAAGTCTTTCGAAAATCGGTCATGGCAGAGAGGTACTCTTGCTCGTTGATTTGCATCGCAATCATGACCCGCATGAGCGCAAAGGTCTTTTCGGATTGGACTGAAGGCGGGAGTTGCTTCAAGGTCGCTAAAGCCTGTGCGAACTGGCCGCTCGCCTTTTGAGCGTTCACTCGATCGATCAACGGAGCACTCTTCTCGATGTCGCTGAGTTGCCCCGTGAGTTGTTGCAGGAACGAGCCCTTTTGGCCGAGAGCGGTGAGCACAGTCATTCGCCGAATGGATTCCGATAATCGCTCGCCCGAAAGCGCGATGTGCATGTCGACAATCTCAAGCACACCATTGGAGCCGCGCACAACTTCGAGGTCGTGATAGTTCATGCCGTTGTCACCGGCCATGCGGAAGAGAAGTCGCGTGTGAGCGCCTTCGCCGTGCCGCCTGATAAGGCGATAATGACCATTGGCATTAAGCGTTTTGTCGAGTTCCGCAGCGAACGACTTCGTGAATGCAGTAGCAATTCCAATGCGAAACCCGACGACGAATTTCGGATCGAGCGCGAGTCCTAAGAGACTGCGATCCAGAAGCATGTTCGTGTTCAGCAAACTCGTCAGTCCGAGTCCCCTTTCGAGGGCCACCTTCTCTTCGAGAGCCTTAGCGAAAGCGTCGTATTCGGCATCGCTGATTGCGGCGGCATCAACTGCTGGAACAACAGAAGTGGGCGCGGGAGCTGCGCCGGGTAGCGGAGTGGAGTTGTTCGCAACGGGCATCTCTTGAGCGGCCGGGACGGAAGCAGGAGCAACGTCGACTCGAGCACGCATCCAGAGAAAGAGACCGACGCCGAGCAGCAATAAAAATCCGCCGAGCACCGACAACACAATGATGAGAAGTTGATTGGCCCCAGCAGACTTTCGTCCGACGCCGGAGCGACTTCGCGATGTTGTGCCGCGTTTCGCGTTTGCAGAACGACGAGGCGGCTCGTCGTAATCATCGACGTCATCGTCTGCGTCGTAAGCGAAGTCGATGTCCTCAACCTCTTCAGGTTCAGAGGTCCGATAGCGCTTCGTTACGAATACCTCTCCGCATTTCGGGCAGCGCATCTTCTTGCCGAGTGAATCCTTCGCGGCATCCTTCAACGTGAGGACTGCCTCGCAGTGCGAGCATTGAACTGGAATCGGCATTACATAGCTCCCCATGAGATTCTTGCGGTGTGAGATTGATTACATCGCGAGCAAACGGAGGCAGGGTAGAAGCACGTTGCCTACAAAGAAACTCGGCACGTGCCGCTCGGTCATTGAGTTCGAAGCCTGCGAAAACTGCCGGTTGTTTTGCTCAATCATGCGCGGTCAAGAGTGCAGAGCACATCGTCGTGAAGCTCGTCATGAATCGTTGCAAGCAGGCATAAAGCAGCGACTGGATCGGTCTGAGAAACTTGATCGTGAGCCTTGAGAATCTTTCGAAATCAGGCGTTGCGAGGCGGTTGAGATTGTGAAAAGGCACTTGTATGTTCCCGCCCCCGCTGAGCACGGATATGGCTCGGCGTTACTCATGGAGGTCCGAGTCGCCGCAGACTCGTGCCCGCCATCCTTGCGGAGGGCGGGGGTACGGAGGCCTCTTCTCTTGATCTTCATTAAGACCCGACTGTCATCAGGCAGCCGGGTTTTCTTTTCTCAAGAGGCCCCAATGAGTGCCGCTGTTGCTTTGCCAGTTGAAACCGAACAAGAACTGATTCAGACCGCTCAGCAGGCTTTGAGTTCCTGCAATTGGACCGTCGGTGAATGTGCCGCGAAGTGGACCAAACGCTTCTCGAAAGGCCGCACCGATGCCGACTTCGGCAACATGGTCGGGCTGAGTGGCGATCAGGTTTATCAACGTCGCCGCGTTTGGGAGTCCTTCGCCGACGTCTATGAGAACTACGCCAATCTGAAGTGGTCCCACTTCTATGTCTCGCTCACATGGGAAGACTCTGCTGAGTGCCTCGCATGGGCCAATGAGCAAGACGCGACTGTTGCCGAGATGAAAGCATGGCGCCGCATGCAGCACGGCGAAGACCTGACAGTCGAAGCCGAAGCTGAGTTGAGCAGTGCATCGGCAATGGGCTTCGGCGAGCCGTTCCTGCAACGCGCGAACGAGTCCTTCGGAGACACGATGGGACGAGTCACGTCGGATTCAATGGAAGAGAACGACGCGAGTGCGAATCGCGTCGATGTGATCAAGGGCGGCAATGACGGCGCGAGTGTTGAGCCCTATGCCCCGTTCCGCAAAGACGCCGGCAAAGCTCCGCCATCAGAGCAAGGCGATGACTACGGTCCGGTTAAGGTCAGCATCGAAGACACGGTGAAGCGAATGACCGGCGCGATCGAACGCTGTGCGCGACTGGTGACGGACGACTTCGTTCGCAACTTCAACGACGTGCCGGAAAAGGTCCGAGACCGCTTTCTCTCGGCGATCGAGCAGATGATCGACAAGACGGCTTCACTCCGTTGATCCGGTCCCAAAACGACACAAGAGCCGCTGCAACAGCGGCTCTTGTGCGTTATGTCATTCGGATTACAGGAAGTATTTCTTACGAGCCGATCAGTGACTCGCCGAACCAGTTCCACAAGACGCCCGCTTCAATGAATGAGACGAGGGTCAGAGCGATCGCGGAGTAGAAGCGGTTCGTGCCTTTGTCGCTGAGCGGACGAATGAGCGTCTTGCCGATGAGCCATGTTGACGCCAAAGCAACCGGTGGCAGCACGAGGCTAACCGCAGCGGCGACATAAGCTCGCTGCGCGAGTTTGTCGTTTTCTTCGATCAGCAGCAGCACGTCCTCGGGAATGTCGACATCGACGATCACTGAGCCCGAGCCGCATCCTCCGCCGCTGCTGCATCCGCAACTGCCGGTTGAACAACTGCCGCCGGATGCTGCTCCCATCACGGGCAGATCAAACGACACAGCGTCTTCGCGCTCCGCGCCGCACGACCAACATGCGGTATAGCTGCGTTCGACCGACGTGCCGCATGTTGTGCAATGCCATCCGCGCCCTTCTGAATGAAGGAGCCCTTCAGCACGCAAGACGTCTCGCGCTTCGTCGGCTTGCTCGGGAGCGACCTTCAACAAGAAGACGGTGCGACTGGGTTCGCTGCCGTCGGCTGAGCGGATCTCACCAATCGACTCGATCGTCGAAACGATGTTGCGCTGATCCATCAATTGAATCGCTTCGTCGGCTTCGTCGTCAGACGCGAGAGTCGAGATCGGAATGAGTTCGCCAATTGCAGTTGTCATGTTCGAGTCCTTTATGCCGCGCTCGATTGAACGCAGAGAGAATGATTTGTCGCGCTGAGATTTGAACGCACTTCTTTGCGAGGACGAGCCTTCAATGTCCCGCACGTGAGGATAGAGCGAGACGGCAAGTCGAGAAGCTCAAGAGGAGAGACGCATCCTCATTGGACTCATCAGCGAGTCGAAGTGCTTGCGAATCGTTCAACGTCATTGAGTCCGCGCGACTCGTGAGTTGCCTGAGTAGCATGGACTTCCAGTCCGTGCTGCCTTTCGAATGTTCGTCGCGCAGTTCGAGCAGTTGCCTTTCAGTTGCTCAGCTCGGCATCGCGATCCTGTGTGAGTTGGGAACTGAATCGTAGGGCCGACTCTCCGAGGCGGCCTTTGTTGCGTGACGAAGCGACTTACGAAGCGTCGCCCGCGAGTTCGTATTTGAGTTCGAACTGA
>CAZNMS010000077.1:0-24622 GCA_964573505.1 uncultured Planctomycetaceae bacterium
GAGCCCCAACGGGGCGCGATTCGATAGCCAGCATGAAGGTTCAACTCCGCTACGACTTCAGCGTTTGCTGACTGCCGAACGGGTTTCGAATCTCGCCCCGTTGGGGCTCGCGGAATGCTGCGGCTCGTGTCCCCAGTCCTATCGGACTGGGCTATCGAATCCCGCCCCGTCGGGGCTTAAGACATCAACCGAATCACCGCATTCTTGGCGAGAGGGACGATGAGTTCCCGAAGAGTCTTACGGAGAGTCGCTGTCGGACTTAGGCGTCCAACCTATGCGACGCGAAACCGAGAGGTCATTCCTCGACGATCCCTTAGCGAATGGACTTCACGAACTCACTGAGAGCCTTTCGATCGCAGCCGGCTCCGCAATACCGCATGCCACTTTGTTTCCGCGACTTCGAGGGAAAGGTTCCGATGACCTCGAACTGCGGATCGACTGAAGTCCCCGCACCCGGAAACTGCTGTTGGGCGAAGATTTCAAAGGTCACTTTCTCGCCTCGAACTTCAACGTCTTCTGTTTCATGAGTGCTTGCCCCTGCGAAGTAGAACCCGGCCTCAGGCGTGCTATCGAATGGGAAGCGCATGATCTCGATGCGGACATCGGGCGGACTCGTCGCATCGAACTTCTGAGGCAGTTCGAACAGCACGATGACACTGCCATATTTCTTGTGCCGCCACTGCACGGCGCGGGTCTTCTCGCCGAACTGATCGAGTTCAAGAGAGTCGTCCGGTTCGAAGCCATCCGGCACTTCAATGTCCGTGATGAGCCCGCCAATGCGACGAACCTCTTCAGGCACTTGCGACCGCGTGACCTTCACGAAGTACTTGTGAATCAGCGTCGGGACCAAACACGCGCCACCGAGCACGAGCAGCAAGATGACTAATAAGAGGAGAGCGGCCTTCACCAATGGGTTGCCGCGCGGTCGAGAAAGTTCGGGAACAGAATCCATTTCTGCTGCCTTCAAGTAAGTGAGGAGAGTGAATGCGGTCGTTCGGCGAGTTTGTCTTCGTAGCATGGACTTCCAGTCCGTGCTGCCTTCCTGACGATTTAAATTCGTTTGTAGGAGTAAATACAGCACGGGCAGGAAGCCCATGCTACGACGAGTCGGGCTTACGGCGGGACTGCGAACCTGCGGCACGAATTCAGAAGAGCCGCAGTTGCCCGCTTGATGATCGCGGCGGACGGAATTGCGAGGGATCAAGCGGCTCGTACTTTCGGTCGAGACCGTATCGCTTCGAGAAGACTTTGAAGGCTTGATCGATCTGCTCGGCGATTGGCCCGCTGCCGCGCATGCGTTTGCCGAACTCGGCGGTTGAAAGCTGACCCTCGCGCGTTGCGCGGATTCGAGATTCAATCAGTTCGCGCTTCAGCGGCAGGCAGCGTTCAAGCCATTCCATAAAGACGGGCTGCACGGTCATTGGCAGTCGCAGCAGGATGTAAGTTGCGTAACAGGCTCCCGCTTCCGAAGCGGCCTTCAAGATGGCTGGCAGCTCTGAGTCGTTGAGACCGGGGATGATCGGCGATGCCATCACAACGGTCGGGATGCCGGCTTGCGAGAGTTCAGAGATCGCTCTCAGTCGAGCTTGCGGACTACTCGTGCGAGGCTCGAGCACGCGCGTCAGTTCTTGATCGAGCGACGTCACGCTGAGTGCCACTCGCACGAGATTGAGCTTTGCCATTTCGCTCAGCACGTCGATGTCGCGGGTGACGAGCGCGTTCTTTGTCACGATGCCAATCAGCAAGCGGGCTTCGAGTGCCACTTCGAGGCAGCCGCGCGTGATGCGGTGCTCTCGCTCGATGGGCTGATAGCAGTCGGTGACTCCCGACATCACAACGGTCTCGGGTTGCCAGTTCGGTCGATTGAGCCAGTCGCGAAACAGCTTCGGAGCATCGGGCTTGAAGAAGATCTTCGTTTCGAAGTCGAGCCCCGCGCTGAGACCGAGATACTCATGAGTCGGCCGCGCGTAGCAATAACTACAGCCGTGCAAGCAACCGCGATAAGGATTGATGCTGTAACGAAACGGGACGTCGGGACTGTCGTTCTCGCTGACGATGCTTTTGGACGAGTCGACGAAGTACTCAGTCTTCACGTTGCGAAGATCATCGAGGTACTCGGCATCGTGCTCGACATGCTCAAGATCCGGCACGGCATAGCTCTGCCCGAAGCGATTCGGCGGATCAATCTGACTGCCGCGACCTTTTGCCTGCGGATGAAACGTCATCAACCGGCCTTTGCGAAATGAGACCGACAAACGGAAGTTCTGACGCTTCAACTCGAAGTCGTCGCTGACGTCATCGACCCGCAAGAAGCATGCGGGCAACGTCTTCGACAAGCGTAGCAGGCACGCTCAACGAGCCCTCTCAACCTCTGAGATTTCGAGGCGCTGCTATTCGCGCTCAGTGCCCGTTCCTGCAACTCGCAAACGGAATCGTGATCGAGGCGATGACTCCGTGCGGTTGATCGTGCGGCGATGACGAGTCGCTGCGATTCTTGATCGAGATCTGTCCGCCGAGCGATGTGATGATGGCTTTGCTGATCGCGAGACCGAGTCCCGTTCCCGCTGCGCTGCGTGCGGAGTCGGCCCGATAGAAGCGATCGAAGACGAAGGGCAGATGCTCGGTCGGTATGCCGGGACCGTCGTCGGTGATCTCGATGAGCGCGTTGCGATCGTCGTCCGCTCGCGTGAGTCGCACGGCGACATGACCGTCGTTTGCGGCGTATTTCACTGCGTTGTCGAGCACGTTCAGCACGACGCGCTGCAACCGCTCCGTGTCGCTTTGCAGTTCGACGGCTGCGAACTGAGTGGCGTCGATCTGCACTCCTTTGCGAACCGCTTGAGGTAAGAGTTGTTGCACGGCTTGCTCGACTAACTCGTGCAACGAGACAGCGACTGACGTCGGCGGGACGAGTCCTGCATCTTCGCGCGCGAGTTCCAGTAACTGAGTTGCGAGTCTCGTCATGCGGTCGACGTCGTCTCGCACGCTGATGAGCACGCTGCGATAGGCGTCGACAGTTCGGTCCGTTCTCAGTGCAACATCAAGCTGAGTTCGCATGATCGTGAGCGGCGTTCGCAGTTCATGCGCGGCGTCGGCGGTGAAGCGCTGCATGTCCTCAAAGGCGCGATCGAGTCGGTCAATCATCTCGTTGAGTGTTCGTGCTAAGCGGCTGAGTTCATCGTCCGTCGACGAGACTTCGATACGCGACTTCAAGTCTTGAGCGGTAATGGCATTCGCGGTCTGAGTGATCTCAGTGATCGGCGCGAGCAGTCGTCCCGCCATTCCGTAGCCGCCGCCGATCGCGAGCACGATGACGCACGGACCGAGCAAACACAGCGCGCTGAGTAACTCGCTCTTCAGCGTCGTCAGTGGCTGCAACGGGATCGCGGCTTCAATCAGCAATTCGCCGTGCATCGAACTGACGATGCGACTCAAGACGCGATACGTGCCTAAGTGGGCAATGCTCACTTCGTCGAACTCGTCCTGCTTTTGATACGTCGGCATGACATTTTGCCGTCGCAAGCTTTCGTCTTTGAGTCGCTGACTGCGAAACAGCAGCGGACCGCCGGACTGAAAGATTTCGAACTCATAAGACTCATGCCGACCGAAGTTGGCTTCGAGTTCGCGCAGCAACTCATCGCGATCGGTCGCACTGACAACTTCGAGCGAGAGTTCTGCGACTTCTTCCGAGAGTTCAAAGTCGATGCGGTCCTCGAAGCTCCGAACCGTCAGCCAAAAGATCGCTCCGGCAAAGAGACCGATGAAGACAGTCATCATCGCGCCATACCAAACGGTCATGCGGGCTCGCACGCTGAGCGTCTTCATGATGGCTTCCTCACGACATAGCCGACTCCGCGAATCGTGCAGATCAACTGATGAAGTCCCGGTCGTTCCAGTTTCTTGCGCAACTGCATGACGCAGACATCAACGACGTTCGTCAGGACTTCGGGCTCCTTCCAAACTTCGAGCGACAACTCCTCGCGAGTCACGGTGCGATCGAGATGTCGCAGCAGATACTCCAACAATTCAAACTCGCGCGGCGTGAGCGTGATCTCTTCGCCCGCTCGAATGACGCGTCGCGCCAGCAAGTCCAATTCGAGATCATCAACACGCAGCAGATGACGACGGTCGTTGTCGGGGCGTCTCAACAAAGCGCGCACGCGAGCGAGGAGTTCGCCGAAATCGAATGGCTTCACGAGATAGTCGTCGGCACCGGAATCGAGCCCTTCAATGCGATCGCGCACTTGATCGCGTGCTGTCAGAAGAATTACCGGCACGCGTCGACCGGCTCTTCGCAACTCACGCACGACTTCAACGCCGTCACGTCCGGGCAGCATGCGGTCGAGCACAACAACATCCATTGGCTGAGTCAGCGCGGCATAGAAGCCCGCCTCTGCAGTCTCTGCGGCAACGACTTCAAAGCCTTCTTCAGTGAGCCCCTGATGCAGCGCATCGAGCAGCTTGCGTTGATCTTCGACGACCAAAATTCGCGTCATAAAAATTACCTCGTTGAAGAGCCGAGTATGGCGAACGGGCTGCCGAGTCTCCTCGCTGATGAGTGGATGATGAGTCTTTTCTCATAAAGGCTCGCGGGCTCTGTGAGCATTTCTGAGTCGTCGTAGCATGGGCTTCTAGCCCGTGCTGAACCGTGACCTTCAAACGAATGCGAGCGTTTCGAAGACAGCACGGACTGGAAGTCCATGCTACGCGGACGACGGCTCGTAGAGGCTTTGCTTGAACGGCATCGAATTGCGCGAGGCATCTCATCCCATTGGAAAAGGAGTCCTTATGGCTGCTCAGCACACTCATCGTCGCGGCTTTACGCTCATCGAACTGCTTGTCGTGATTGGGATCATTGCGGTGCTCGTCGCGCTGCTGCTGCCGGCGGTGCAACAAGCTCGTGAAGCCGCGCGACGCACTCAGTGTCGCAACAACCTCAAGCAAGTCGGACTGGCTTTGCAGAGCTATCAAGAGACGGTAACGCGATTCCCGCCGATCTCAGTCCTGCCGACGACGACGACCTTCGAGCCTTACTCGGCTCAAGCGCGGCTGCTGCCCTACATCGACGGAGCGAATCTCGCGGACCTCATCGACTGGAATGAGAACACCGCCTTCACCGGCAGTCCTGCCGCAGCGAAGACGCGCGTCGCGATCTACATGTGCCCGAGCGAGATCAATGATCGAGCTCGTCAGACGCCGACGTTGCAGCACTATCCGCTCAACTACAGCTTCAATGAGGGCACATGGTTCATCTTCGATCCCGTGACGAAAGCGGTCGGCGACGGAGCGTTCGGCCCTAATCAAGCCTTTCAACCGCGCGACTTCACAGACGGCATGAGCAACACATTGGCCGCTGCCGAGACGAAGGCGTATCAGCCGAATTTGTGGGACACGAATAACCCGAGCACGCTCGGAGTTGTTCCGCCCGCGAACCCCGCCGCGCTAACGGCGTACTTCGGAGGCACGTTCGACTCGAACGGGCACACCGAATGGATTGAAGGCGACGTTCACGAATCCGGCTTCACAACGACTTTCGGACCGAACGCCTATGTGCCCTACACCAATGGGGGTATTACTTATGACATCGATCTGACATCGATGCGTGACGGCGAGTCAACAACGGCACCGACATACGCCGCCGTGACGGCTCGCAGCTATCACATTGGCAGCGTCAACGTCTTGATGATGGACGGCTCCGTGAAAAGCGTGTTCGACAACATCGACTTAGCCGTATGGCGAGCTCTCGGAACCCGCGCTGGCGGTGAAGCGACTTCGTTCGAGTAAGTCGGTTCGAGACGTCGCTTGACTCTCTAAGGCTGTGATTAAATCGCCCCGGGGGGTTAGCGGCCTTTGCGATAATCGAATTTGCCCTAAATCGTAGTAGTGCAAAAGCCGTTGAACCCCCGACGCAAGGTCGGGGGCGATTAAATCAAAGCCTCAGAGAGGCAAGCTACGACGGCTCATCATCATGAACTCAGAAAGGACTCAATCATGTCTCTGACAACAACTGCGAAGAAGCAGTTAGTGCTACTCGGCGTTCTCATCGTCGCGATCGTTGCGTTGATCAATGCGTTTCGAGGCCCAATGACTCAGCCGTCAGCCGACGCGGGGCAGAAAGTCGTCGAAGCGTTCTTCACGAAGATTCGAGAAGGGCATCCCGATCACGCATGGGACTCGACGACTGCTGAGTTCAAAAGTGCTCGCGGCAAAGAAGCGTTCGCGAGCGATGTGAAGAAGCGGGCCTATCTGAAAGAGAGCATGCAGTTCTTCGCCGTGAATACGGTGACGGTCCAAAATCAGCCGCGCTCGGAGTACCTCTTCCGCAACGCAGACGGCAACGCGAAGACGAACACTCGCGTCGTGATCGGTCGCGAAGGCAGCGAATGGAAAGTCGATCTCTGCATCTTCCCCGATTGAGCGAACCCGGCTGCCGACGCGCGCGAGTAGATTTCGAGACGCGACAGAGGCACGCAATGGCGGGCGTTTTGAACTTGCGCAAGCGTTGCGTTGCCTTCGGGGTAATAAAAATATCACTCTGCTTACCCGGCGTAGCCGCTAGTCGCGGCAACCCCGGACTATCAGACACAACTCCTTTGGAGTTGGGGCAAGAGTCAAACGGGCATCGAAATCTGCTCGCGAGGACAAGGCTTTCACCGAGTGTCGGACAGAGATCCTCATCAGTGCTGCGATTCGAGGAAGCGATCCACCGTGTAACAAGAGCGACATAAGAAATTCCGGAAGGCTCCGTCGAGCCGGAGCACTCCATGAATTAGGTCCTCTTCAATCGTTGTGCGGCTACCACTTGTGAAAGACCACAAAGACGGCGGCGAAGATAAGGACGAAGCCGACGAGGTAGTTCCATTTGAATTCCTCGCGCAGGTAGAGCGTTGAGAACAACGCGAAGACGACCAGTGTGATCGCTTCTTGCATCGTCTTGAGTTGCGCGGCGGAGTAGGTCGAGTGGCCGATGCGATTGGCCGGGACTTGAAAGCAGTACTCGACGAACGCGATCAGCCAGCTCGCGAGAATGACGATCCAAAGAGGCTGCTCTTTGAACTTCAGGTGCCCGTACCAAGCAAAGGTCATGAAGACGTTCGAGATCGTCAGCAAGATGAGTGGCAACATGCAGGTCAGCTCGTGAAGGAGAGTGGAACGCCGCGTTGCGGGTTGAAGTTCGAGTTCAGCGAGTCGCATCTTGATGTTGAATGGGCGAACGCGCTGAACAGTGGGCGGCAGACGACGGTGATCTTTTCGAAGACGGCACGGACTGGAAGTCCATGCTACTTCGGCAGGCTCCGAGGAGCTTTTTTGACTCTGCAAGGTGCAGCAACTCTTACAGAGGACGCTCAACTCGGTGAGCTTGTGAAGAATTGAGTGGGATAGGCTTTCAGCCGGTCAAATTCGCCGAAGGAAAATTCACGGCGAGGTTCATTTCGGTCTCACATTGGGTTGCAGTGGCTCGCCCGTTAGGAAGCGGAGTTTTGGCTATTTCGTAACGGATTCCGCTTCCTGACGGGCGCGGCTCTGCAACCTCAGAGTGAACCATGCCGAAACTTCACGGTCTCGGAGCGTCGAGTCGCTATGTCTTTCGACAATCTCTCACGATTCGGACGCAGATGGTTCGGCGTTCTCTCCATTCGTCTCATCCGACGATGACTGCCTACAGCCGCGTGCCGACGCCGCCCTGCTCCGGCGGGCCGCCTCCCAGTCGCACGCGGACTTCGACGCGACGGTCTCCGCGCAGCAAAGTCAGCGTGATCAAGTCGCCCGGCTTCTTGATTTCGACGCCTTCGCGGAAGTCTGCAACTGTTTTTACATCCTTACCCTCGATCGCAACGATCACGTCAGCCGTGCTGCGGTCGACTCGCTCAACGGTGAAGGGGCCGCGTTGTTTGCGGACGAGCGTCGGGCCGCGCACTCCGGCTTGCTCTGCCGGACCGCCGGGAGTCAGTCGCTCGACGAGCAAGCCTTTGTCCGTTTCAAACACGCGCTGAATGCCGACTTCGGGTCGATAGACCTTGCCGTGCGCAATGAGGTCCGGGACCACTCTTGAGACGAGATTCACCGGGATCGCAAAGCCGACTCCGGAGCTTTGTCCCGAGACGCTCGCAATGGCGGTATTCATGCCGATGAGCCGACCGTGCAGGTCGAGCAGCGGGCCGCCCGAGTTCCCCGGATTGATCGCCGCATCAATCTGAATGATCGACTTGATCGTCCAGTCTTGCTGCACTTCGAGCGTTCGATTGAGGCTCGACACAATGCCGGTCGTCAGCGTGCGTTCCAGTTCGAACGGATTGCCGATCGCGAGCACCCGCATGCCGACTTTGAGCTTGCTCGAATCACCCATCGTGATCGGATGCAGCAAGTCTTCAGGGGCTTCGATCTTGATGATCGCAATGTCGTTCGGCGGGTCGAATCCGACGACGCGCGCATCGAACGTGTCGCCGTTGTAGAGCGTGACGGTCACATTCTGAGCCGTCCCAATCACGTGATAGTTCGTGAGAATGTGCCCCGACTTATCGAGCACCGAACCGGAACCCATTCCTTCTGACTGCCGCTCGATGAGGAAGAGCGCATCAACGCGCTTCGTCTTCGTTGTGATGTTGACGACGCTCTTATGCAGCCGCTCATAGACCGCGACATTGATCGCTTCTTCCGGCGTAAGTCCTTCAGGAGTGAAGAACCTTTCGACATCCGCCGGTCGCTTTGCAGGTGCCGGTGTCGGCGCGGCGATCGCCGAAGAAACCGCCGCTTGCTGCGACGTCAGCATCCAAACGGTCATGAAACTGCCGAGCACGGCAGACAAGAAGCAGCCCACAAGAAATCGCATGTCGAAACCTCATCAGAAGTCGGTCGAGAAACTGCCTCGACACGAATAGCCCGTTAAGAACTTGCTGCCGCCGAAGTCGTGAGACTTCAAACTCAGTCACTGCGGCCCTCGAAATCGGACGATTCCGGCTACGGTCAATCGCAGTGCGCGACGGTCTCAACCTACTCAATCTCGGCCAATCGACTCAAGACGGCGCATTCGCCAACAGCCAATCTTCGAGCACGATGTTCTCAATCAGCGGTGCTCGCAGCAGACAGGCTTGCTTATGGATGTAATGCGCGAGCCAGGGCCGCGCGCGGGTAATGGAAGTTACCGCCTGCAGGCCGAGCTTATTCAGAGTGCTCTTCTTCATTTGCTCTTCAACGTTGGCGGCGATGCGCGTCATCGTCGACGGGATCAAATTGGGTTCGGGCCCAACATGAATGAGAGTTTCAACATCGGCATGCAGCACGTTCTCAAGAACGTCCCACAAACGCTGAGGCCGATGAATCCAGTCGCACAAAATCTCGCGGCTGTTGAAGTCGTTGTACGACGCTGCTCCGGTGACGCACGATTGGATCGGAATCGACGGTACCTGATTCCCGCCGGGGATTGATTCGATCATGACGCTCGCTCGATCCGGCACCTGCCGCTGCTTCACGATCGGCGTATGGATCGGCGGCCACTTGTGGGGGTTCTCTTTGAAGAGCACTTCGCGACCGTACTGATCCTTGATCGCTCCTTTCAGCAGTTCGAGCGAATGCCCCTGCCCCAACACCAGCACGGTATTCGGCGCCAAGTATGTTGAGATCGCGATCGTGCCTTGCCCCTTCGAGGTGATCTGCACGCAGAGCCGTTCAATCGCTTGCGTATCAAGGATCGGTCCGCGCGAGAAGACGATGCCCATTCGAGTCGATCGCGCTAGCTCAACGCAGTCATCGGAGAACTTGAGGATCGGAATCAACATCGACTCGAGCCGATAAACGTCGGTCGCAGCGAGCGCGACGATCTCGCCGAGGCTATAGCCGAGCGCAAGCTGAGCAGTCTCAAACTTCACTCCATGAAACTCGCGCAAGCACTCCAACTGCGCCAGCGACGCGCCGCCAATGAGGCACAGCGCTTCGCCATACGATTCGAGCGACGTCTCTTCTCGCAGTCGCACGCGCTTCAAGAGATCGACTCGCTTCAACGTTGCGGTCGTAAAGATCTCGCTCGCGGACTTGAGATGCTTCTCGAAGATCGGGCCATAAGCCGGATGAGCAAGCAGTTCCGGCGTCTTGCCGAGATTCGTGACGTTGTACCCTCGAAACGCGAATGCAGCGGTCGGCATACGGTCGGAGAGGCTCGTAGTCATGCAGTGGGCTCTGTGATTTGCGGGGGATTCGAAACAACGAAGCACGCTGCAAAGAACGCGACATCGAGTCCGCTTCGCACTCAATCGCGATCGATTCTCCGTCACGAAGCCCGCACAACGGAGAGATCAAGCAGCAACCGAGAAATAGCTCAGAAGCCCGCCGCGCGCGAATACGAGCCGCCGCGAAGCCGGCCTCCTCGAATGCGGGGCGGGGTTTGCGATTAGTTCTACAGCGCACCATGTAGCTGAAATCGTGAGATTTCAGGTATTTCAAGCGTCCGAGATCTGACGATCTCGGCTACGAAAACGCGAAGGTGCGCTGTCGAATTAGTAGGGTGCGGACAAGCTTGCGAGGCATCGCTGTGCCGGCGCGAGCCAGATTGATCTGCGGCGGTAGTCGAGGCATCAATCAAAGCGCGTTCGCAAGCGCCGGTCCACCATCAGGCAGCTCGCTTGTCACCCCCTACATCAAGACGAGACTCGCAAACTCCGTCCGCAACGCAGACTCATCCGCATGAGCCTGCAATTCATGCCGTGAAAATCCCCCCCCGCAGACGATGGCGCGTCATCGCGATCTCGATCGGATGCCCGCTCCCAAATCCAATCTCCGCAGCGCGACGTCGAGCACGAAGAGCAGCAGCGAGATCTTCAAAAGCGTCGGCCATAGTGGCGTTACGTTGTCGACGGTTTGAGTTTCGTTCTCGAAGACCTCAGCGGGGTTCGGTTCGAACTTGCCGCCGGTCGTTTTGGCGAGCACTTGCAGCAGTTCGACGTTCACGGGACGCAGCCGCAACTCATCCGGGTAGCCGACCATCACGCCGCGCGATTGTTGGTGCAGAGGCACTCGATCCTTCGACTGCGACAACAGCAAGTGCCATGCACCAGCTTCGCGCAGTGGAATTGTTGTTGCATATCGACCGGGAGCGACCTGCGGCACGCGCAGCTTTTGCTCGGTCAAGTTCGGTGCGATCAGCTTCAACGTCGTCTCGGCCGCGTTGAGGAATTGGCCCGATGCATCGACGGCGTCGAGCTGAATCGTCGCTTCATCACTGCGGCGCAGGACGTTGACGGTCAGCCCCTTTGAGTCGCTCTTTCGCATCGCATGCCGCAACACCTGCGACCAAAACTTGCTGAAGCCCGGCCACTGCTGCCACTCCGCCGCCCAACGGCTCTTTGCGTCCGACGTAAACGCGACGCTCATGCCGAGTCCGTAGCGCCACCAACTCAGCAATGGGTCGCCCTTTTCGGTCGCGAGAATGACTTCGCTCGTCGCCTTCGGACGAGTGACGACATAACCCAGTAGCAGCGGAGCGTCGTCGAAGCGCAGATCACTCAGCACCGAAGTCGCACGCACAACCTGCGGCAAGAACGGCTCCTCATTCAGAGCCGACTTACTCGCCTGCATCGTCTCTTTCGTGAGGATCTGCGGCACTGAAGTTGGGTCGTTCGTGAAGTAGTACCGACCGTTGCCGAGCTCAGCGATGCGTTGCAGCAAGTTTGAATCGGGCTCGCCGATTCCGACCGTCGAGACGGTGATACGCGCCGCCGTCATCGAGCGAGTGAGGTTGTCGAAGTCGCCCGGAGCCGAGAACCCGTCTGTCAGAATTATGACATGCTTCAGCCGCGCATTCGTTGCCTGCAGAGCGTTGAAAGCATTCTCCATCGCGGGCAACAGCGACGTTCCGCCGCCCGCTTCGAGCGTGCTGATGCGATCAAGAATCAGTCCCTTCTGAGTCAGCGGCCGCAGCTCGCTGACCCAATGCGGCTGAGCGTCAACGCCGATCACTCCGATCTGATCGCGGTCCGTCAGTACTTCAACCGCAGCCTTCGCGGCATCCTTTGCCAATGCGATCTTCTGTCCGCCCATCGAACCGGATTTGTCGATCGCGAGCACCATTGCGAGGCTCGGCTTCTCCTTTTCCTTCTCGAAGTCAGACCGCACGGGCAACACTTCTTCCAGCACCGTCTTGAAGTAACCGCCGAGCCCGAATGACTGATCGCCGCCGAGCATCACAAAGCCGCCGCCCAGTTCGCTAACGTAAGTCCGAATGACTTCCATCTTGCGCTGTGTCATTTCTGTTGCAGGGACGTTCGAAAAGACGAGCACATCGAAGTGCTGCAACTCAGACAGTTCTTCGGGGATACCGGCCGGCGGTCGAATCTCGACGAGCAACCCTTCTTCCTTAAGAGCCCACTCCAATCCCTGAGTCTGCTCGGGTTGCGAGTCGATCAGCAGGATGCGCGGTTTGCCGGCCGTGAAGACGAGCCCTGATGCCGAGTTGTTATCAAGCAATCTGTCTTTGAACGTCTCCTCAAGAGGCTGCCCGGCTCCATCAAGCGGACGACTGACGCGCGCCGTGAACTCGGTCGGTCGATCAATCTGCTCGGTGAACTTGAAGCGGTTCTCGCCTTTCACGATCGCGCGTCGCGCACTGACAACGCGGTGCTCGGCTTTGAAGACATCGATCAGCACTTCGTCGTCGTGATTGGAGTTCACAACGACCTCCACAAAGAACGGCTCGCCCTGCGCGACCTGCGCCGGAACGCTGACTTCGGCGACTTGCACTTCGGGCTCCGATCGCACGGGCAGCGGCACCGCATCAATGCGGATCTTCGACTGACTCGCTGTTCGCAGTGCGTCGCCCGTCGTCTCATTGCCGTCCGTCAGCAGGACCACTCGCGGAACAAAATGAGCCGGGATGCCGGCAGCAGCGGTCTCGATCGCCGCTTGCAGATTGGTCGCACGCCTAAGTGCCGCAGACTTCTCGTCGGCGGACGGCTCTGCAGCGCGGTCCGGCAGCGACTTCACGAAGGACTGAGCGGAAGCCGCAAACGGCAAGACGGCATATCGCTGCTCGTCGCGTTGCTCGGTCGCGTCTTTGATGAACTGCCGAGCGACCGTTCGCGCTTCGTCGGCAATGCTCAAGCTCTCGTCGACAGCAAAGACGACAAAGACTTCCTTTGTCGGAGAGAGCAACGTGAGTCCCGCGAGCGAAAGCGCCAGCAGCAAGACAATCATCGACCTCACGCCGAGCGACGCGCGGCGTTGCCAAACCGGCAGATCAACGAGGCTGCGTCGGTAGTAGTAAATCAGCAATGGCAGCAGACAGAGCGTCGCAAGCCAGCCGGGTGAGACGAGTTCAAAGGACATGCCCGGAAAGTAGCCGATCACTCCTTACCAGCAACACTCGACAAGCAACGACTCGCGCCCTCCAGTCGCGCCGCACCGCAAGCTCTCAATAACCGCATGCCGATATCTCAATGCCGAGCGATCGCGGCTTTGTCAGTTCGCCGCATCGAGCGAGCAACTCTTCGTCATCGACTGCGGGAACTTGAGTCGGATCAATCACCGTAAACCTGCTGAATCCAATAGGACAACGTTCGCGGAAACTCATTCATGAAAGGGCACGAGCCGCGCGGGTCTTCGCTGCCAATCAAGGCGGCCCAAAACAATGTCCCGCTGTCGCTCAGGCACGCTGTCACAAGTTTCTGCGGTGAGCGATACCACTCGAAGTTGAGCTGCCCATCAGGCTCGGCGGTGAGTACCGGCAAAGGCAAATCATTCGGAATGGCTTCAATAAGGCGGCGCGCAGCAGCTTGCGTTTCCGCTGAGATCGCGGTCGCACCTTCATTGTCCCAATCCGGCTGAGCACAACGTTCGCAAGCTCGCTCTAACTCGACGAGCAATGCCGCACGCGCTCCCGATCGCAACGGTGCCGGATCTTGATCGCGAACAACAATCTCAACTCGATGACCGAAGAGCGGACGCAACTCCGGCAAGTGCAATGTCTCGGAATCAAGATCACGAGTCAGAGTGATTGTCTGCATGACAATGCTCCTTCTTTTCTGCGAACGACATCTGCTACGCGAGCTTCAGCAATTTGCGAGTCAGCCACTCGACGCCCAGAAAGCCGACGAGCAGCCATAGCAGTTGCTGCCGGTCCCACAAAGTTTTGAGTTGTTGGTCGATCTGAAACTCTTCGCCCATGTTGGGGAGCTTCTTCGGTACTTCGGTCTCGGCTTCGGCCAATGTGAAGTAGCCGCCGCCGGTTTCTTCGGCCATCAGTCGCAGGAGTTGCGAGTTCTGTCGTGCGTTGTCGGTTTCAAGATTCGGCAGCACGACATCGAGCTTCTCGATGACTCGGTCGTTCGATTGGCTGATCGGGAGTTCGACGCGCCATGTGCCGGGCTTGCCGACTCGGAAGCTGCCGACGTGCTGACCGGCGCGGTTCGAGTCGTGCTGCATCTTCAAGTTCGGGATCAGCGGACGACCGTCGGGATCGAAGACGTCGAGACTCACGGAGTCGTCAGTCACCGGATTGAACTGCGGGTCGAGCAATTGAGCGCGCACTCGCACCGTTTGGCCGAGCACGTACTGATTGCGTTCGAGCAGCAGCGTGCCGCGCGTGTTGCCGCGCTTCAGTCGAGCTTGTCCGACTTCGCGAATCGACTTCGTCCAGAAGCGGTCGTAGTGGTCTTCGTCGACCGCTCGTAAGCGCCACATCTCGGCACTGCCTAAGTACAAGACCCTACCGCCGCCATAGTACTGTGAAGCCAGTAGGATCGGCTGACCGTGACTCGATTGGTTGCGCGGGTCGCCATAGTGGGCATAGACCGTCGCACCGGCTTTCGCTCCGTTCGACGGATAGCAGCCATAGAAGCCGCCGAACGACTTCCAAACTTCGGCTGAGCTGACGGGGTCGTCAGTGATCTGCAAGAAGCCGGTCTCGCGACCTTCGCGCGTGAACTCCAGCGGCCATGCTTGCGCCGTGCGCGAGTCATTCGGAGCATCCAAAATCAGCGAGTTCAGCACGACCGGGTAAAGCTCGCGGATCTTGTCGAGTTCCTTTGCCGATGCGGTCTCGGGCGAATGCACATCGCCCGCGACAATGAACATGCCCGCCGATTGCGAGTAGACCCACTCGTGCAACAACGAGATCTGCTCGGCATTCAACCGCCGCCAATCAGGATCGAACCCGAGCAGCACGTCGTACTCGAACAACTTCTCCTTCGTGTCGGGGAAGCTGGAGAGCAGCTTGTCCGACTCTTGACTGACAGCACCGCTCGCATCGGACGATTGCAGCCACAAGTGCGTATCAATGGCCGAGTGCCGGAACAGCATGTTGCGGACGAAGTGGTAGTCCCGCATCGGGCCTCCGGCGATCAGCAGCACCTTCGTCTTGCGATCAACAACGTTGATGGCCTTGCGACGTTCATTGTCCGCGAGACTGAGTTCATTGGCCCGAGCGGTCGGCTTTGTGCGGACGAAGTACTCAAACTTACCGGCCTCAGTCGGAGTGCGTTCGAACGTGACCTTCACCGGCACGCCGTCTTCAAGCAGATCGACTTCGCGGCTTTCGAGCAGAGTCGGTTCGCCTTGCACGTCTTCCGGCTTCGTCAGCAGCTCGATCACCGCGCGTCGGCCTTTGAAACCTTGCCCTTGCACGAACGTCGTGAATTCAAAGGCGTCGCCGACATGAACGTCGCTCGGAGCTTGAATGCCCGCCACTTGCAGATTGACCGGCTGCTGAATGCTGCCGACGCCGACTGTCACAATTCTTACCTTCGACGTGCGAGCAAGCTCGATCGCTGATTGAGGATCAACGCCCGCGTTCGCTCCGCCATCGCTGAGCACGATGATCCCCGACAGCGACTTGCCGCCCGCTTTTCGGATCAAGTCGATGAGCGACTCGCCCAATCGCGTTTCAACTCCGACAGGTCGCAAGAACTCGTCCCAATCAGGAGCGGTATTAGCGGGGCGCTTCGAGTCCGCCGTCGGCGTAGCGTCCTTTGAATCAGCATCCTGCTCGGCTCCGGGAGTTACGGCATTCATCCGCGCGGCCCGAGGATCATTCGAACGAAATTCGTGATGCGGGCCATTCAACGTCGAGTCGAACGAATACACGCTGACGGCATGATCCCTGCGCAACGTCTCGATGAGCTTCGTCTTCGCGAGCAGCTCCTTAATGGCCTCTGCGCGAGTGCGATTCGCAGTCGTCTCATTGGAAGGAGCAGCGCTCCCTTCGGCAGTGCCTGCCGGCTGAGTCTCGGGGAACTGCATCGACAACGAGCGATCGGCAATCACCGCCACTTGCGAAGGGCGATATGCAAGCTGCTGAGTTCGCTCTTGAGGATTGATCGCAATGACGACCAATCCAACAAGCACCGCCAGTCGCAGCACGAGCAACCAAACGCGCCAAAACGGCCGCAGTTCGCGCGTGTCTTTGAGATAGACCGCAACTCCGAGAGTGACGACTAGCAACGCTGCGCCGAGTGCGAGCGACCATCCGAGCGGCGTTTCAGGCAAGTCATACTCGATCGCGCGGAAAGCTCCGTCTTCGAGTACGGCGACCAGTGCGTATGGCGAAATCATCAAGAACCTTCTTCTTGGAGTGCGGAGATTCATCTCCGCTTTGTGGCCATGCCGCCTTGAGTGCGGAAGAGCGACATCATCAAACGGCGCTCTCAATCGTGACGAGAAAGCCCGTTGTCGTCGAACGGCACGCCCCCGAGCTGCCCCCAATTTGGAGTGCGGAGATTCATCTCCGCTTTGCGGCTCTGCCGCCTTCAGTGCGGAAGAGCGACAGCACCAAACGGCACTCTCGATCGTGACGCAAGAGCCCGTTGTCGTTCGAAAAGCGGAGCACCGCTGAATGCGACGATGAAGTCATTCCGCAAGGATCCCTAAGCGGCTCACTCATTGAACTCGAAGGGGTCGCCTTCGATGTCGTCATCCGGTCGCAGCGAGACATTCAGAATCAGTCCGAGCGACATGCAGGTTGTCAGCAAGCTCGAACCGCCGTAGCTCACGAGCGGCAGTGTCATGCCAGTGATCGGCAAGAGCCCGACTGTCATGCTCGTATTGATGGCGGCTTGAGTTCCGAGCAGCGTCACGATGCCGACGACGATCAGTCGGCCAAACGGCTCGCGCGTTTGAGCCGCGACAAAGAGCCCGCTTCCTATTAGCAGCGCGATGAGCCCGAGCACGGTCGAGCATCCCACAAAGCCCCAGCGCTCGCCGATCAGACAAAAGACGAAGTCCGTGCGCGACTCGGGCAAGTGATAAGCGCGGACGTTGTTGATCGGCATGCCCGACATGCTGCTGCCGAAGACTCCGCCGAGTGCGAGCACGCGCTTCGCTTGATGCAGGTGATAGCCGTCGTCGTCCGGTGCATCGCCGCCCGTCTTCTGCCTGAAAACTGCAACAACGCGCGACTTCTGCTCGGCACTCATCTGCGTCCATAAGACCGGCACGCAAAGCGCGCCGAGGCAAACAACGAGCGCGAGATGTCGCGGTCGTGCTCCGGCGGTGAAGAGCATCGCCAATAACGTCGGCGCGAAGAGCAGCGACGTTCCTAAGTCGGGCTCTTTGAGAATCAGCGCGGCCGGCAGCGCCATCATCACGAACGGGATCAGCAGCCCGTACCAGTGCCGCAATGAAGGCCGCTTCATGAGGTATGCAGCCAACGCGAGAATGAAGGCGATCTTCGCTAGCTCCGACGGCTGAAAGTCCATGAAGCCGAGCGGGATCCAGCGGTAAGAAAAATTCTTCGGTCGCGTGAAGAAGACGGCGACTAAGAGGCTCAGACTCAATCCGTAGATCGGAAAGGCGAACGCTTTGAGTCGCTGATAAGGAAACGCTGCCGCTGCCGCGAAACCGACGACGCTGACGACCGCCCATACTCGCTGTCGCGGAGCAAACTCGCCGAGCCGAAAAAGCTCATCGCCGCGCGCGATGGCGTTGATGCCAATGCACAGCAACGCGGCTGCTGTGATCAACAGCAGAAAGGGAACTCGGCGAATCCAATCGAGGCGTTCCAAACGGCGAGTCCTTTCATTTTTGGAGTGCGGCGATTCATCGCCGCTTTCCAATTCGGCGAAGCCGTCTTTGCTTTTGGGGAGTTGCACGTTTCGAAAAACGGGCGATCGGTCATTCGTGTTGATGACTGTGAGCGGCAAGGCGCTAGCCGCCGGTTCTGCATCCATTCAGAACCTGCGGCTAGCGCCTTGCGGCTCACTCAACACAACTGTCATCGCAACTGGCGGAGCTGAAAAAGGAGCGGCTCCGCCGCATTCGAAAGCGGCGATGAATCGCCGCACTCCAAGATTCTTCACGATCCTGCTCATCGTCGGAACGCCACTTTGGCGCTTCATGCGGCACCAGTATGCTGCGGCTCCAACTAACAAATTCAGACCGTTTAACCGCGACCCTCGGGGGAGCGCGTCGCAGAGACGACGCTCGACTGCGGCAGACGCGCTCCCCTGAGGGTCGCGGTTAAACGTGAACGCACCGCTCTCCCCCCGAGACTCGCAACATGTCGAACGGAATCGCACGCAGTGGCTCAGACAAGCAACGCATCCTCATTCTCGGAGGCGGCTTCGCGGGCGTTTACACCGCGATGTATCTCGAACAGCAAATGACCGCCGCCGAACGAGAACGCATCGACGTCACGCTCGTCAGTAACGAAAACTACATCGTCTTTCAGCCGCTGTTGCCGGAAGTCATCTCGGGCACGATCGAGACGTTGCACTGCATCACTCCGATTCGGCGACTCGCCAAACGCACGCATCTGCATACGCGCCGCATCGAGGCAATTGATCTCGCCGCGAAGCAGGTGCGACTCGCTCCCGGCTTTCTGCCGAAGCCCGTTGTGCTCGACTTCGATCACCTCGTTGTGTGTCTCGGATCGAAGCTGAATTACTCGCTCGTGCCGGGCATGAAGGAGCACGGCATCCCGTTTAAGTATCTCGGCGATGCACTGCGGTTGCGGAACGAGTCCGTGCGCGTGCTCGAAGAGGCCGACAACGAGTCGCATCCCGAAGAACGGAAGAAGTTGCTCACGTTCATCGTCGCGGGCGGCGGCTTCTCGGGAGTGGAGTGCATTGCCGAGCTGCACGACTTCCTCATGAGCGCCGTGACTGCGTATCGCAACTTGAAGAAGAGCGATGTCCGCTGCGTGCTGCTGCAAAGTGCCGAGCGCATCCTGCCGGAACTCGGCGACGATCTTGCCGGCTATGCACACAAAATTTTGGAGAAGCGCGGGGTCGAGATCCGGCTGAATACGCGACTCAAAGCAATCTCGGCTGACGGCGTCATCGTCGCGGACAAGAAGGGCGGCGCACCCGAGACGATTCCGTCTCGAACCGTTGTCGTCACCGTGCCGTCAGCGCCGCATCAACTCGTGACGAGCTTGCCTGTGCCGCAAGACAAAGGCCGCATCAAGGTCACTGAGTTTCTCGATATCCCCGATCATCCGGGCTTATGGTCGCTCGGCGATTGTGCGGCGGTGCCTCAAAAGGACGGCATCACATCTCCGCCGACAGCTCAGCATGCACTGCGACAAGCAAAGACCTGCGCGACGAACATTCTCGCGACGATTCGCGGTCGGCAGAAGAAGCCCTTCACGTTCACGGGGCTCGGCAAGCTTGCATCGCTCGGCCATTACTCGGCAGTGGCCGAAGTCTTCGGCATCAAGTTCAAGGGTTTGATTGCATGGCTGTTTTGGCGAACGGTCTACCTTTCAAAATTCCCCGGCTTCGACCGCCGCATTCGCATCGGAATGGACTGGCTGCTCGATCTGCTGCTGCCGCGCGACATCACTCAAGTCCGCATCTTTCAGCCGGACGCCGTCTTGCAGGAACACTTTCATGCGGGCGAGACGATCTTCGATCAAGGCGACTACGGGAACAAACTCTATGTCGTCGTGAAGGGGGAGGTTGAAGTGCTGAAGGGCACTGAGCTGCTCACGACGCTCGGCCCCGGTCAGCTCTTCGGAGAGATTGCGCTCGTCTCTGACAACGCCCGCACCGCGACCATTCGAGCGAAGACCGATGTTGATCTCGTGACGGTTTCGCGGCATGCGTTTCATAAGCTCGTCACGAATCTGCCCGGAGTGCGCGGCACGATCGAAGAAGCGATGCGCAAACACGGAGTTGATCCCTCGCAGCTCGACATGCCGACGTCCGATGAATGACGTTGTCGCGGTGCTTGCATAGAGTGGCTCTGAAGCCTGCGGTCGTCGTTCGGCGATTCCGGCATAGGACGAATAGGACCGATAGGACCGATAGGACCGATAGGACCGATAGGACCGATAGGACTCAGAGGACGAATTGGACTTTGGACTGAGTTGTGTTGGTTCGACGAGACAGATCGGTCGAACCCATTCACCCGCTTCCTGCTTTCAAAGATGGCCCCCGCTTGTATGTCAGAAGAATTACGCCGCCGAGTTGTCTCTGCCGCCAAAACTGTTGTCGTGAAGGTCGGCACGAGCGTGCTGTCACGCGAGAACGACACTCTCAATGTTGAGCGCATCGAGTCGCTCGTTGAGCAAGTACATGCCATTCGCGAGAGCGGTCGCAAAGTGGTGATTGTGACGAGCGGTGCTGTCGGTGCCGGAATTGGTTTGCTCGGCTTGAACGGTCGGCCGCGCGATCTTCCGCACCTGCAAGCCGCTGCTGCGACCGGGCAAGCGCATCTGATGCGGGTCTACAACGATCGGCTTGAGAAGCACGGCTACAAAGCCGCTCAACTGCTGCTGACGGCGAACGACTTCCGCACGCGCGAGCGGTATCTCAATCTGCGCAACACGCTCAACACTCTCTTCGAGTACCGCGTCATTCCGATCATCAACGAGAACGACACTGTCAGCATCGAAGAGATCAAGTTCGGCGATAACGACCAATTGGCCTCAATGGTCAACAACCTGATGGATGACTCGCTGCTCATCATCTTGTCGGTCATCGACGGGCTCTTTACCGGCGATCCGTCAGCTCCAGACAGCCGCTTACTCAAACTCGTTGAGCGCTGGGACGATGACCTCTTCGGACATGCCGCCGATGTGAAGAGCAAGCGCGGCACGGGCGGCATGCAGAGCAAGTTGCAGTCAGTGCGTCGCGCGACGGAAGTCGGTGACAGCGTCATTATCGCGAACGGCTGCACGTCGAATGTTCTGGCGCGAATTATGAGCGGAGAGGAACTCGGCACATTGTTCCTCGCCCAGGACGAACCGGTGCCCGCATGGAAGCGCTGGATTGGCTACACCGTCGCGCCGAAAGCGACGCTGCACGTTGATGCCGGCGCGCGAGAAGCACTCGTCAAGAAAGGCCGCTCGTTGTTAGCCGCCGGCGTCGCACGCCTTGCCGGCGACTTCGATGCCGGCGACGTCGTTGCGATTCACGACCCGGACGGCATCGAAATCGCGCGCGGCATTATTAATTACAGCAGCAAAGACACTGCACTCATTCGAGGCCGCCGCACGGAAGAGATCGTCTCGCTATTGGGTTCGGTGCCGTATGACGAAGTGATTCACCGCGACAATTTGGCGGTGTTCGTCGAGTAACGCGCGATGGCCTTGCGCGGCAGTGCCGCAACCAAAATGTACGACGGACTTGTAGTCCGTCGATCTGCGGCGGCGACGGACTGCAAGTCCGTCGTACTTATGATGCGAGCAAGGCGCGCTGAAGTTACGCAGGAAGAAACTAAGCGCGTTCGGTCGACCAAACGCGGGCTAGTTGCACGAGCACGTCCGTTGCTCGTTGCAGTTCTTCGCGACTTGTCCATTCGAGCGGCGAGTGAGGATTGTGCTCGCCAGTCGACAAGTTCGGAGTCGGTAAGCCGCGCTCGGTCAGCAGCGATCCGTCGGTGCCGCCGCGAATGATCGACAACTTCGGCTCGACGCCCGTTGCTCGCATCGCTTCAACGGCTTTTGCGACCGCTCGCGGTTCCGACTTCAAGCCGTCTCCCAAATTGCGGTACTGCTTGCGAGTCTCGACGGTGATCGTTGCCTTCGGATGCTGGGTTCGCAGATCGGATGCGATCGACTCAAGCAACGCCGCGTACTCCGTCAGCTTCGGAGTATCGAAGTCGCGCAAGATGATTCGCACGGTCGATGAAGCAACGCCGCCCTCGATCGAGTAAGGATGTAAGAATCCTTCCCGCTCACACGTTGTCTCGGGACTCAGCCGATCCGCCGGGAGTTGCGCGAGGAACTGCGACAGGATGCGAATCGAATTCACCATCTTGCCTTTGCCTTCGGACGGATGAGTGTTGATGCCCTCAACTGTCACGATCGCAACGTCTGCAGAGAACGTCTCGCAGTCGATCATGCCGTAGCCGTCACCGTCGAGCGTGTAGGCACAAACGGCAGCGAGCTTCGCGATATCGAGCTTGTCCGTGCCGCGCCCAATCTCTTCGTCGCACGTGAAGCAGAGTCGCACCGGACCGCGCGGGATCTCGGGATGCAGCATGAGAAACTCCGCCGCCGCCATGATGGCCGCGACGCCCGCTTTGTCGTCCGCACCGAGCAGCGTCGTACCGTCAGTCGTCACGATCGTTGCTCCGATGAGCCCTTTGAGTGCCGGGTTCATCTCGACGCGAATGACTTTGCTCGGATCGCCCGGCAGCACGATGTCGCGCCCGTCATAGTTCTCATGTAATATCGGTTTCACATCGGTGCCGGATGTCTCCGGAGACGTATCGACGTGCGCGACCCATGCGATGGCCGGCGCCGCGTGCGAGACGTTGGCCGGCACCGTCGCCATCACGACGCCGAACTCACTGAGGCTGACGTCGACGAGCCCCAATGCCCGACACTCATCCGCCAAGAGGCGCGAGAGATCGAGTTGCTTAGCGGTACTCGGATAAGTCGAGCTGTCCTCATCCGACTGTGTATCAATTCGCACATAGCGCAAGAAACGATCGAGAACCGATGACATTGGCAATCCTTAATTGGGGACGAGACTGATAGACGTTGTCGAAGAGGCCGATTCCGAGCAGAGCGTTTAACCGCGAGCCGGGCACCGAGTTGAACGAAGCAATAAAACCTACATCGAAGATGTCAGCACTGACGTTTCCGGCAGAAGAATCGGAAGCAGAATTCGTCGTAGCCGGATTCGTCAGAATTCGGACGCATTGGACCGAGCCTCTGAAGTCTGACGACTTCAGCTACGGTTTTGGCGGGGACGTCAGCACTCAGAACTTCGTGATGTCGCAGTAGCGATAAGTGCCGCCGTTCTCGATCGCGAGCTGCTTGAGGAACGTCGGCACGCCGAGATCGCCGCCTTTGCCGAACTCGACGCAGTGAATCCGCGACTTGCTGCCATTGCGTTGCTTGATCTTCTGTCGTTGAGCGGCCGACATCTGCGGCTCATCAGCATCGGTCAGCAAGAAGATGTGATCCGGTTTCAAACGCAGTGCCGCTTCAAGAGCGAGCATGTGATCGGTCCCGCCATCAGGTTGCA
Organism: uncultured Planctomycetaceae bacterium; assembly: GCA_964573505.1. GTDB lineage: Bacteria > Planctomycetota > Planctomycetia > Planctomycetales > Planctomycetaceae > AM-0621. Next base: position 23,403 of record CAZNMS010000077.1, read on the forward strand.
CTTCGGCTAAGAACTGCCGAGCAAGCCCTTTGTTGATTTCATTGGCCCAAACGAGCGACGGCTTGCCGCTCCCGATGCGAAACTCGCGCAGCGTGTCGTCGTAAAAGAGGATGTGAAACTGCTGTGCGGAGTCGAGGCTTTGCAGGCTCGCCCAAAGTTCCGCTTTCGCTGCGGGCAATTGGTTGTAGGTCGCCATGCTGCCCGAGTGATCGATGACGTAGACGAATCTCGAACCCTTCGCGTTGATCTCGAAGAACGAAGTCCCGCCGCGTCCTCCGCCTGCTCCGGCTTTGCCGGTACCCGTTCCGAGCCCGCTACCGAGTCCCGCGCCCGCGCTGCCCAGTCCATTCGTTCCGAACGCGCCGCCGGTCCCATTGCCATTGCGACCGCCTCGACCGCCGAGCCCATCCAGCAAAGCCGTCGATCCCACTGAAGGCGGAAGCGCGAACGCGCTCGAGTTCCCAGTTCGCTCATCACCACTCGCGCTGCCAGTGCCATTTGGCACCACTGACGCCGCGCGGCTGCCTTCGAGTTGATCGAGACTTTGTCCGACCAATGCCGCGAGCGCGGCTTCGGAAGGCGCGGCTGCTTCACCTGCACTCGGCGCGACTCCGTCGGGATTCGCTAAGCCACTCTCACCGGGAAGCGCTTGCCCGCCGAGTCCCGCTCCTTTGTCGCCGACCGTCCCGATCTCAACACCGTCGCCGCCGTCACCGTCATTCGTGAGCAAGCCGACTTGCAGAAACTGACTGCTGCCGAGCCCCCCCGGTCCCGCGCCCCAATGGTGCATCGAGAAGACGATCGCGACATACAGCACGACATGCATCAAGCACGACACGACCCAACTCGGAAGCGCGGACTTCCTGTTATCGGGTTCGCGAGCAAGCGTCGGCGACTGCCAAAGTCGAGCGGCCATGATGAGAGCAATGCTTTGCAATGCGCGGCACAGAGCGAAACAGAACAACGTCCGAGGACAATAAGCGCCCCCCGCAACTCGGTCCTAGATCACGTCGATCAGTACTTCCGTCGGAGCGCTGCGATGTCGCAATTATTACGGCACGCGCTCGAAATAGAGGCCATTTCGTTTAACGGCTCGCCGGAGCCGACGGCGTCGGGCGGCTTGAGATCAAAACGAACGCAGACGCCTTCGGCTTGCCGTTAGACAACGCGGCGATGCTGCAACCGATAGTCGCCTTTCGCTCCGCGAAAGGAAGCTTTTG
>CAZNMS010000078.1:0-24481 GCA_964573505.1 uncultured Planctomycetaceae bacterium
ACGACGTTCGACGGACTACAAGTCCGTCGTACCAGTGTTCCTCACCCATTGTGGCCGCCCCCGATTGAGGAACTCCTGAGGAACATGTCCGTTTCTGGGCACGACGGACTTGCAGTCCGTCGCTTCTCGCGACGTTCGACGGACTACAAGTCCGTCGTACCAGTGTCCCTCACCCATCGTGCCGGTCCGCCCGGTGAGGAACTTATTTTCGAGCACATCGCGTGATTGGCAGAACGGCAGAATTTGGGGCTCAGCCGCTTTGAATTACGACCTTTGGCCGCATAATGCCGCCTGCTTGCTCAGGCTGCGGGAATGGCGTCCCACTACGAGTCGTCGCGCAACTGCTTCTGATTGTTTTCTTCAACGACATCACGCGAGACAGCACTGATATGGAAATCCAAACGCTCGTCGCGTACCCGAGTCCCAACTTTTGGGCTCATGTTCCAGTGTTGGAGGCCGTTGTCGCGCTGCCGGTTGCAGGAACGACTTGCTCGACGAGCCTGCCTCAATTGGTGAAGCGCCTCGAGAAATGGCTCGACTCACTCGATGAACCCGAAGAGGTCGCGAAGTTGCAAGGGCGGGCTCAATTGGCCGATGACGGTCAGTTCTCGCAGTCGCTGCAATCCGGGATGCCCGTCGCCGCCGTACTGACGCAACTCGTGGATGTGCTTGAAACTGTTGCCGGTACTCCGCCGACTTATGCGAGCTTCGAACTCACTTCGGCGCCGAACGTCGTGCGCGTTGTCTTTCAGTACGAGGAGCAAGCGGTCGGTCGAGCTTGCTTCGAATCGGCAACCCGCCTGCTGCAAGCTGCACTCGATGACGTCGACTTCGATGTCGAGTCCGAGAAACGACAGCTCGTTGATCTTGCTGACGACGAACGACTCGGCCCGAGCACGCGCGCGATTACGAGTGCTGCTGCTCGTCGCGGTATTCCGATTCGTCGGCTCACGACCGGCAGCCTCTGCCAATTGGGAGAGGGTCGCTTTCAACGTCGCATTTGGACGGCAGAGACGGACGCGACGGGAGCGATCGGCGAACAGATTGCTCAAGACAAAGATCTCACAAAGAGCTTGCTGGCTGCGGTCGGAGTTCCGGTCCCGCGCGGACGAGCGGTGAAGGATGCGGAAGATGCATGGCAAGCGGCACTGGAGATCGGGTTGCCGGTCGCGGTGAAGCCCGTTGATGCCAATCACGGTCGAGGCATCTCACTGGAAGTGATGACGGAGCAAGCTGTCCGAGACGCATTCGACTTCGCAGCTCGCGAAGCGAAAGACGGTGCGAGTGGCGTCATCGTCGAGAAGTACGCGCGGGGGCAGGGACATCGGCTGCTCGTTGTTGGCGAGCGACTCGTTGCTGCGGCGCGAGGCGAGATCGACTTCGTGCGCGGCGACGGTCAACGCTCGGTGATGGAGCTTGTTGACGAACTTAACAAAGACCCGTTGCGCGGCGAGAACTACACCAATCCGCTCGGCGTCGTGAAGTTCGAAGAGAACGTGCTCATCGAGTTGAAGAAGCAGGGACTCGTGCCCGAGTCGATCCCGGCAGCGGGTAAGAAAGTGTTGCTCAAGCGCAACGGCGATCTGACGACCGACGTCACCGAGCAAGTGCATCCGATCGTTGCCGAGAAAGCCGTGCTCGCTGCAAAGGTTGTCGGGCTCGACATCGCGGGGCTCGACATCATTGCCGAAGACATCTCGCGACCATTGGAAGAGCAGGGCGGAGTGATCGTCGAAGTGAATGCCGGGCCGGGGCTCTCGCATCATGTCGCGCCGCTGTATGGCAAGCCGCAGCCGGTCGGTGATGCGATCATCGATATGCTCTTTCCGCCCGGGCGCAAGTCGCGTGTGCCAATTATTACAGTCGCCGGCACGGGCGATCGAGTAGCGGTCGTGGCGCGGATCGAACGCTTTGTCAGTCAGACGTTGCCTGCCGTTTCGTCGGCAAGCACGCAAGGCATCTTTCATCAGGGCAAACGCATTGCTCCCTCAAACCGCTCTGACGAAGCGAACTTCAAGGCGTTGCTGCTGCATCCCTTTGCCGAAGTGATCGTGATCGAGTCGCGGCCCGACAAAGCTCTCGCTTCGGGAGTCGGTTACGAGCGATCGGACATCGTCGTGATCCTTGAAGCGAACGACGAATTGACGAGCCGACAAGTGACGCCCGCCGTTCGCGCTGTCCCTCCCGGAGGCACGCTGATCGCGCCAGTGAATTGCTACGGACTCGAACAACTCACCGCCGCGTGCCGAGGCAGCGTGCTATTGGTCTCGACGGAAGGTGAGGACGATCGCATTCGCGAGCATCTCGCAGCCGGAGGTCGAGCGGCCTATCTGCGCGACAATCAATTAGTGCTCGCTGTCGGTTCGGTAGTGGATGTGATCGAGCTGCAAGCCTCGCGCACGGCGTATGTCTTGATGAAGTCCGCCGTCCTCGCCGCCGTCGCCGCCACATGGGCCGCCGGCTTCTCACTCTCGACCTTGCGCAGCGACAGCATGCTCGACTAATTGCTTCACCGCGTGCCCATCGGGCCGCGTTCGAGCTGAGTGAGACTCGCGAATACGCGGAAGAGCATCCCAATCAGCGCCTGCTGTCGCTGTGACTGCGCCCTTTCTGCGCCTGCGAAGTCGTTGCGCAAAAGACAGTCGGTCTCGGCAGAAGCGCAGCCCGATGGGCGTGCGGTTAAACGATTTGCTTCTTCGGGCTCCCGCGAGGCTCGCGCGGTGCTTAGCATCCGGCCCCGCTGATCTGAGCCGAATCGCTCCGGTGCTCGTCGAGACCGCGTTCGGCGTCTTTATCCTGCCTGCCTCTTCCCGCCCTTGCTGACTCCCGGAGACTCCGCCGATGTCCGCTCTCGCCTTCGATTCGTTAGTTCCGCGCCGTGAAATGCTGACTCGTTCTGCAGCCGGTTTTGGGATGCTCGGACTCGCTTCGGTACTCAATGACGAGCGTCATGCATTCGGCGAATCGAAGCTCAGTGCAGACCCGCTCGCACCGAAGTTTCCGCACTTCGCTCCGAAGGCAAAGCGGCTGATCTTCCTCTTTATGAATGGAGGACCGTCGCATGTGGACTTGCTGGATGAAAAACCGGAACTGGTGAAGCAAGCGGGCAAACCCGGTCCCGGCGGCAACTACTTGCCGTCGCCTTACAAGTTCCATCAGCACGGTGAGAGCGGCGTCAAAGTCAGCGAACTGCTGCCGCATGTCGGAAGCTGCATCGACGACATCTGCGTTATCAACTCGATGTATACGAGCACGCCGAATCACGAGCCCGGCCTCTTCATGATGAACTCGGGCACTCAGCAGCCGACGCGCCCCAGTCTCGGTTCATGGCTGACGTATGGACTCGGCACCGAGAATCAGAACTTGCCCGGCTTCGTCGTGCTGTGTCCCGGCAAACCCGTCGTCGGTCCCGCGTTGTGGTCGAACAGCTTCTTGCCCGGCATCTATCAGGGCACGCATATCAACAACGGTCAGCTCGATCCGAAGAAGATCATCTCGCACATCAACAACCCGAACCTGCCGCCGAGCGCGCAACGCAAGCTGCTCGACCTGATGCAGAAGATGAATCACGAGCATCTCGCCGCCCGTGAAGGCGACGCTCAGCTTGAAGCGCGGATTGGTTCGCTTGAGATGGCGTATCGCATGCAATTTGAAGCACAGGATGCGTTCGACATCAGCCGCGAGACCGAAGCGACTCGCAAGGACTACGGCCCCGGCCAATTCGCGGATGGCTGCTTGATCGCGCGAAGGCTCGTCGAGCGCGGAGTGCGAATGGTGCAACTCTTCTACGGCAGCGGTCAGCCATGGGACGCGCACGGCACGATCAAAGACCATGAGCGAGACTGCAAGCAGAGCGATCAAGCGATTGCCGCGTTGATTCGCGACCTCAAGGCGCGCGGCCTCTTTGAAGAGACGCTCATCTTGTGGGGCGGCGAGTTCGGGCGCACGCCGACGGCTCAAGGAGCAACGGGCCGCAACCATCATGCAACGGGCTTCAGCGTTTGGCTCGCAGGCGGCGGAGTGAAAGGCGGGCAAGCTTACGGAGCGACCGACGAACTCGGAGTGAAGGCCATTGAGAATCGGATGAGCGTGCATGACCTGCATGCGACGCTGCTGCATCTGCTCGGCATTGATCACACAAAGCTGACGTTCCGCTACTCGGGTCGAGATTTCCGACTGACCGACATTCACGGCGAAGTTGCTGAAGGGATTTTGGCGTAGGTTGCGACTCAGTCGTGCCCTGCAGCCGTAGCATGGACGCCTACGTCCGTGCGTCCTGTTTGTCGCAAGCCCATACGGGTTGCTCTCGGACTTAAGCGTCCGAACTAAAGCGACCCAGTGCATCGACAACAGACTGTCGAAGCGCTTCGCGCGAATGCTTAAATCGCGACTTTGACGGGCCACTCTCGCGAGATCTTTAAGATCAATTGAGATGTCACACTGCGCTCTCGTGATCGAAGGCGCGACCGCTATCGTCGACCGGACGATCGATGTTGATGCGCGAGCGGGATGTTTGGGTTGTTGCCTGTCGCGACAACCAATTGGCTCGCTTCGAGTCGGCACCACTCGCCGGGACATCGAACGATGAGGTCCGCTTATGAAGATGAAGTGGTTTGCAGGTTTCGTGTGTTTGGGGATGGCGCTGTTCGTCGCCCTCAATGTCGTTGCTGGTCCGCCCAAAGTCGGCGCGACATGGGATGACATGCCCATTGAAGTTGCTGCGGGTAGCGCGGATCCCTTCCCGACGGGATCGTTCACTGCCGCAGCCGCGAAGAATGGAAAGTTCGGTTGGATGTTTGGCGGAGTCGTCGACGACTTCACGGAAACACCGACCTACAACAATCGCCTCTTTCGCATCGACCCGACTGGGTCAAAGGTGAAATTCAAGCAGGTCGGAACCGGAGCAACGTCGCCGACCGCGCGGGCCTTTGCGTCGATGGCGGTTACTCGTTCGGGCAATCACGAGAAGGTCTTTGTGTTTGGCGGCGGAACGTTCCCGTTCAACATCCCTTTGGCAAATGAAGATGCCTTCTGGATGTATAACTCGGCGAACAACTCATGGACCGACCTTACGGCAACCGGCGGCCCGATCGCGCGCATGGGTGCGACAATGGTTGCTCATGAGAACTCGCTGTATGTGTTTGGCGGTATCTCGTTCGACTTCTCGATCGAGTTCTTCGTTCTGCACAACGATCTGTGGCGTTTCGACATTGCGTGCCAAACATGGACGCAGCTTTCCGATGGAACTGGCCCGGCAGCTCGGCATATGGCGATGGGAGCAACGGTCGAAGACGACAAGCTGCTGATCTATGGCGGTGAACGCATCGAGGTCGAGTTCGTCCCCGAGTTCAGCATCAGCTTCCCGATTGATACCAGCACCTGGATTTGGGACATCGAGAACGGCGGCTGGACACAACTGGCTGATGGTCCGGCGCGAAACTACGGAGCGAGTGGCAATAACGGCGACGCGATGATCATGTTCGGCGGCGATGCAGCAGGAGGCGTGACGTGCTCGGGGTCTCCGTTTAGTCAAAACACAACCAATGACCTCTACACCTTCAGCATCGATACCGGTTGGCAAGCGACCTTCGCGTTCTTCCCGCCAGCACCGGTGAAGCGCACGGCAGGCTTCGCGTTGCACAACTACTTCTACACGTTCGGCGGTTTCGACTTCACGTGCGAAGACGGGCAAGTTTGGAACTCGACGGTGCACCGCTTGAAGTTCAAGGACTAAGGGATCGTCGATCAATCATTTCCTCGATTCGTAGCATGGACGCCTAAGTCCGTGCGGCGTCGCTGTCGGACGTAGGCGTCCAACCTACGCGACGCAGAATCGGGGTCGCCGAACTCGTGAGAGGCTGTCGAATTTCTCGTAGCTCAGGCGGCTCGCCTGAGAATTCGTTGCAACAACTCAAACCGTTTTGGAGCAATGACAAGCAGGCGAGCCGCCTGCTCTACGAGATTCGGCAGCCTCGTTCGCTCCGGTTTCACAATTCAAAGCCGGGTATGTAATCGCACTTACTCCCGATAACCCGCCTTCATGCGTTCGCGGGCTCGAGTGAGCGTCGGGCCGATCGAGTTCTCCGGTACTCCGAGATTCGAACTGATCTCGCGATAGCTGCGGCCCTGCAAGTGGTACTCGCGCACGATGTCCGCATCGCGACTCGGCAAGCCGGAGAGCATGCGATTGACTTGCTCGCGATCCTCGATGCGCTGCACTTCCCAATTGGACGTCGCGTTCGCTTGATCGAGCGACGATTGATGAGCCGTCACGTGCCCGAGTGCTTCGGCCATCTTGCGCTTCGAGATTTCTCGCACGACAATGCGGCGCGCGATGACCGTCAGATAGGTCATCAGCGAGCAATTGCCTTTGAAGCGTCGCAGCGCGGCGTAGTTGTCGCTGAGCAGCGTGAGGAAGATCTCCGCACAGAAGTCGTCGATGTCTTCGCGTCGAACCTGCACGCTGCGAGCGTTCGCGGTGTGATTGATGACATGAATAAAGAGCCCGACGAAGCGATCAACAAAGTCCTTCCACGCATCGGGCTCTTCAGCCAGACAGCGTTGCAGAAGGTTGCGATCGAACTCAGTAAGGGCCACAGCAGCACCGCGCGAGGTAGCAGTGAAGAAGCAAGCCGCCTCAAACAAGGGCGGCGCAAGCGATGTGAGCGACTGTAGCTCTGCCTTCAAATTTCAGGCAATACGTGTCGTTTGGAAGGCTCGACTTCAACGAGAACTGCTTACGTGCGCACGGTCACCAACACGCGATTGGGATGTACTTCAAATTCCGCAGGCGGTTGACCATTGGCGGCCAGTTCCTTTTGAGCGATCGCGATGCCGACTCCGAAGCGTTGCACGAAGCCGAGCACCTTCATCGCCTCGGCGAGATTCGGATTGCGATAGTCGGTGAAACCCGGTTGACCGAACGTTTCGGCGGTCACCACTCCGAAGGGGCCACCGGGACTCAGGATCTCAATGCGGTCGTTGAACCAGTAGATGCGCACTGGCGAGTTTGTCGCTTCATAAGCGCGATGCATGACGGCATTGCGCACGAACTGTTGCAGAGCCACTTTCGAAAAGAGCGACGTGCGGCGCTCAGTGTTGCTCGACGTCAGATCGACCTGAGTGCGATTGTGCGAGTCGAGTTTTTCATCAATGCGCCGCACGACCTGCGCGAGATCTCCGTCGATGTCCGCTTCGTCGACGATGGGGTCTGACAACTCGCAACCGTTGATTCGCAAGAATTGAATGTACGCGCCGGGAATCCAGTCGCGCGTCCGTCGGCCAATCGCCAGCAGGCCGAGAACAGTGGCATTGGGCGGCTCACTCGGTCCGATCATGCGCAGCGAAGCGAGGCGTTGCTCGTAGGTCCGCTCATTGGCTTCGAGCACGTCGGGGGCGATTGCATGCGGCAAGTACTCCTCTTCGAAGAGCAACCGGTGCAGCTCAGCAATGCCGGTGCCGGGAACCTCATGAATGTCGAAGGGCCGATCACCGTGCCTTCGTCGTTCGCTGTCGCTGTAGGCCATTGGGACACGCCGTTGAAATCAAGCTGCCATGAAGTCGATGACTGCGCTGCTGTCTCGCTCTGACCGTTGCTTTAAACCAATTCGGGAATCAGTCGCCCGCGCTGCAGTACGGGGAAGGGGCGGTTCAGAGTGTCGTAGAAGACTTCGTCCGTCGGGACGCCCAGTTGGTGATAGATCGTCGCGAGTACGTCGTTGAAGGGGATCGGGCGATCGAGCGGAACGTCTCCGGCACGAGTACTCGCACCGACGACCTGACCGCGCTTGAGTCCGCCTCCGGCTAGCAGCACCGAGCACACTTTCTCCCAGTGGTCTCGGCCACCTTGCGCGTTGATCTGCGGGGTGCGACCGAACTCACCGAAGACAGCGACCAACGTTGTGTCGAGCAAACCGCGCTCGTCGAGATCATCCAGCAGCGTGCTGAGCGCGAGGTCCAGCGGCGGCAGTAATGTGTCACGCAGCAAGCCGAAGTTATTGACGTGCGTGTCCCAATCTTGGCCATGCAGTTGATTCAGCGTCAGGTTGACCAACGTGAAAGGCACGCCTGACTCAGCCAGTCGCCGAGCGAGGATCGTCTGCTGTCCCCAAATGTGATCGCCATATTTCTGTCGCAGCGCGACGGGCTCGCGTCCGAGATCAAAGGCCACTCCTGCTTTGTCCGCCGAGAGCATGTCGCAAGCTTGCCGGTGATACTTATCGAGAGAACTGGCGGTGCGAGTTCGCGCTCCGTTCTGATCGAAGGCTTGCAGCAGCGCCAGTCGCTCTTCGAGTCGAGCGGCATTGAGATCCGCGTTGAGTCGGAAGTTGCGCGGAGGTTCGTAGATCCCCGTCGAACTCTCGGGCGGGAGACCGGCGAAGACTGGCTCGTACTGTCCGCCGAGCAAGCCTGCCGTTGCATACCGCACGCGAATCCCGAGTTGAGCGTCATGAGGCACGCCGACATAGGACGGCAAACCGGATCGTTCGCTCGATCGAAACCGCGCGACCCAACTGCCGATCGAAGGATGAGTCACATTGCGATTCTTGCCCGCGACATCCGCGCCCGGCAGATCCCAACCGGTGAGCGTTTGATGGATCGCAACGGGATGGCTCGGCGAGTCGACATAGACGCTGCGCAGCACGTTGAACTTGTGAGCCCGAGCAGCGAGCAGCGGCAGGTGCTCAGAGAAGTGAGTGCCGGGAACGCTCGTCGCAATCGGCTGAAACTGACCGCGATAAGCACTGGGCGCATGCGGTTTTGGATCCAGCGTCTCGTAATGAGAAACTCCACCTTGCAAATACAGCACAATGGCCGCTCGAGCCGGCGGCGAATCGGTTTGCCCGGCCTGCTGAGAAGACTCACGAGCCCGCAAGATCTGCGGCAGCATCAACGCGGCTGCCGCTCCACTGCTACCGCTGAGCCACTGTCTTCGAGTGAGAGAGCACAATGAACGATCGAAGTTGAAGTCAGTCATTCGCGGCATCTTTATGTTCGTCATCAAGGGCAAGCATCACGCGGAACAAGATCGACCCAACGTGCTCGTTTGGATGAGACGGGTCAAGGCAAGACCTTGAGACAACTGCGATCGGGTGCGAGACGGGGGTTGCGATTCGTAGGGCGCGGACAAGCTCGCGACGCATCGGTGTGCCGGCGCGAGCAAGCGGAATCTGCGGCGATCGTCGAAGCGTTGATCAAAGTTTGTTCGCGAGCGCCGGCCCGCCAGCAGGAAGCTCGCTTGTCACACCCTACTTCAAGACGAGATTCGCAATCCCCGTCGTGCTTCCGAAACAAAGCCGGGCGAGCGTTTCAACGTGTCTGACGCCATCGAATTGCGCACAGCACGCTCTTCACTTCAAGCCTTCGTTCGCCGCGACGCCTGAGTGGTACTCGCTGTAGACAATCACCGGGATGCCGACGTCGCCGAGCACGCTTTGAATGAGCGGCTTCACGTCGCTCCATGCAAGACCGCCCGCACCGGTTGCTAACCGAGGTAAGGCAACGCTCTTGATCTGCTCGTGCTGAATGAACTTCTTCAGAGCGTGCAGGCAGTGATTGATGTTCGATGTCGTCGCATGACCGGGCTTCTCGCCGTGCCCGTAAGCTCCCTTCTGAGTCAACAAGCTGACGACGCGCTTGCAGCCCGGCCCCTGCCAGTCCCATAGCCCGCCAGCATCAGGATGCTTCGTCTGACAGTAATGACGAAAGTCCTTGTAGAGCGTCGGCGCTCTCTCACGCAGTGCATGCGACAGTCCGGTTGCGAAGTCGTCATTCGGCGCGACTCCGTGAGCAATGACTTCCGCATTGGTGAGAAGAATGTCTCCACTAACTTCAACGATCATGTGCGCTTCCTTTGGGGGATGTGCCGTCGGCGAAGTGCTGACGGTGAGTGTTTCCAACCAACGAATCGCACGTTGAATGCCAGTGACTGCGACGTGCTGTCGCGCAGGCTTGCTTTCTCAAACTTGAAGTCGCAGCCAATCAAATGTTGGATCAAGCTTTCGAGAGTGCTGCCCGCGAGCGTTTGTCGAAATCGCGAGAGTCTCAACTCGAGTAACGTCTTTGGCAGCGAGCCCTCTTCCGCTACTAGTAATTTTCATTCCACTGCGTCGCCGCCGCACGGTCGCTGAGACAAGTCCGCCGTGAACGAAGGAAGTTGCACATCATGAGCGTCATTGCCGATCGAACTCGAACCGCTGTCCCGCAGTTGCCCCGGTTCGTTGAGACCGCGAACGAACCGCGCATCACTGCACCGCGTTTCAACGAAGACGATGGCGAATTTGCGAACGGAGTCTTTCAGGAGAAAGTTATGGGCTGGGAAGCAGAGTGGATTGCCGGGCGACTTTTCTTGGTGTTAACGCAGTATTGCGACGCAAAGCAGCTCGGCTGGGTCAACGGCTCGAACGCGAGCTATCAGTGCTACGCCGAGGCGTTTCCTCATGACCCAGAGCGTTTTCGCAAGCCCGATGTGTCGTTCATTGCGAAGGCTCGAATGGCCGTCGTTCCCCGAGGCCACTGCAAGATTGCGCCGGATCTTGCCGTCGAAGTCATCTCGCCCAACGACACCTTTGCCGAGATCGACATCAAGATTGACGAGTACCTGAAGGCCGGAGTGAAGCTCGTGTGGGTCGTCGTGCCCGAGACTCGCACAGTTCACATTCACCGTCCCGATGGCAGCACTCAAACCTTAAGAGGCCGAGACGAACTCAGCGGTGAAGACGTCATTCCCGGCTTCAAGTGCGTGATCGCAGACCTCTTCCCGCCAGTTGAGGTATAGGTAATACGAATTCCATCTTCGGTTAAACGACTAAGGATGAAGCTGATGAAACTTCCGAACGTGATTGTAGAACGGCATGCCGACGGCTTTGTGGCTTATCCACTGGGCATGAAGGGCGTCGTTGTGGGGCAAGGAAACTCCTTTGATGACGCGCTCGCCGATGTGCGATCAGCAATTCAGTTTCATATCGAGACGTTTGGCGCTGACGCATTCGCTGACGAGGAAGTCGAGGAAGCATTCTTGGTCGATTTGGAGGTGACTGCGTAATGCCGAAGTTCCCAGTTGATGCTCCTCGCGATCGAGTCATTGCTGCACTTGAGGGACTGGGATTTCAGCTCGTTCGAGAAGGCAATCACATCGCGATGTGCCGCCAAAACGCTGACGGCACCCGCACGCCTCTCACGATGCCGAATCATCGCACGATCAAGTCGGCGACACTGCGAACGATCCTCACCCAGTCGGGTATCACCCGCGACGAATTCCTCGCCGCGTTCGACGACGCATGACGCCGTCTGAAATAGCCCTTCCGAACGCTGGCAGCGAATCGTCTCGTCGTCGCAGTTGAGAATTCGCATTCGCCCTTCCCGCTATTCGAGGCATTGCTGATACTCGCGCCTCGGTGGCCTCGTGCTTTTCGAGATCGATCCGCAATTGAGACATAACGCCATGACTGCAACTGCCACAGCCGCATTCAATCGCCTGACAGATCCGCTTGTCAGCCTCTTCTCGCCAGAGGTCGCGGCCAGTTTGTTGAGTTATCGAGGCGACGGAGAATTGGCTGCTCGCATTGAGGAGTTGGCTCGCAAATCCAACGAAGGTGAACTGAGCGTCGACGAAGCGGAGGAGTATCAAGGCTACGTTCGAGCCAACAAGTTCATCGCGGTGCTGCAGGCCAAGGCTCGTAAGTCGCTCACAAAAATGGCGTCGCAATGAACGCTGAATTGCGGCGACGAGTCCGCATTCGAGCTAAAGATCGCTGCGAGTACTGCGGCATCCATCAAGACTTCTCGCCACTCGCTTCGCTACAGATCGAGCACATCCGTCCGATCAAACATGGAGGTCGAGACGAAGAAGACAATCTCGGTCTCGCTTGCATCGACTGCAATCTGGCAAAGAGCAGCAATGTCGCGGGCTTTGATCCTGAAACTGGTGAACTCACCCCTCTTTATCATCCTCGGCAACAACGTTGGGACGACCACTTTCGAGTCGCAGGACCGTTCATCATCGGCATGACGGCAATCGGTCGGACGACTGTCGAAGTTCTCAACATGAATTCCGAAGACCAAATTGAACTCAGAGCCTCAATTCTCGATCGGGTATGACCGGCTTCGTTATGGATGAATGAAGGATCGTCAGATGCTGGAGACAAAGCTCATCCCCGGTTTCGCTGTTCGCCACTTCTGTGACTTCGCTTTGTGGGGCACGCTGTTCGGTCTCGGTGTATTGGCGATGCTGAGCGACCGGTTTTCGACTCCACGGCTGATACCGGTACTGTTCGTTGTCTGGGCCGTCGGATTCCGGCGCCAGCAGCACCGCTTCCAATGCTTCGTTTGCCCGCAGTGCTCGAAAGACCTCAGGCGAGAGAAGACTGAAACGGGGACGCGAATCGTCTTTGAGTGCCCGGATTGCAACGTCGAGTGGGACACAGGCTTCACTCAAGGTGGCGGTGACTGAAGCACGAGCGGTCTGCCTCTTGTCCTGCTGCTCTCCACCGACGCGAGGTCAGGGGAGAGCAACCAACGCCCTTGCTTACTCCTTCTTCACGCCTGCCGGTCGTTCGATCTTTGACCATTCGTGCTCGGGGCGGGCGAGGATTTCGTCGATGAGTTTGTTGACGGCTTCAGCTTCTTCCGTCTTGCCGGCTTCGGCTCCGTGCTTTGCCAGTTCGCGGGCTTGAGGAATCAAACCCATGTAGAACCGCTCGGCGACTTCATACATGCCGTGCCAGTGCGCGTAGTCCGGAGCCATCATCGACGCGCCGTGACGAGCTCGGCGGCCTTCGTGATGCCAGAGATAGAACCAAGTCCATTCGATCTCTTCGTCGAAGTCCTTCTTCGTCCGCAGTTGCTTGTCGACCAGCAGCTTCATGATCGCCGCTCCGGGCTTCGCGAACTTCTCGTTGTAGAGCACCACAAAGTCGTCGTACTGCTTGTAGAACGAGTTCACATAGTCCGGCGTGTGACAGTGCAAGCAGACTTGCTTCATGTTGGTCCGCTTCTGCTCGGCAGAGAACGCGATGAGCGAGCGACGCTTGGCCGGATCGGTCTCTGTAACAAGTTTTCCATCCGCGTCCGTATCAAGCACCGCACTGACTGGCGGGCGATTCGTCCAACTGATCCGCATGCCGGGATCGTGAGTAACCTTGCCCCCCTTCGAGTGTGCGGACATGTGACAAGTCGCACATGTTGGAGCCTGCGTGTAATCCTCACCGAGCACCCAATGCTTTGCGTCGAGATTCATGTGATCCTTCAGATCTCGGAACGCGACGCCGTGCTTCGATTCCTCGTAGACCTCTTTCTGAGGATGGTCGGGACCGAGATGACATTTGCCGCAGTTTTCAGGCTGTCGAGCACGTCTCGGCGAGAAGTCATGCCGACTATGGCAAGCTGAGCATGACCCGAGCGAACCGTCGAGATTGAGTCGACCGATGCCGGTATTGGGCCATGTGCCGGGATGAAACTTCGGCTTGCCGTCTTCGCCTTTCACGAGGTTGTCGAAGACCGCGAGATTCGTCGGCTTACCGGACTCATCGGGCTTGATGTCATCGACGGTGATTGGCTTTCCGTCCTTGCCCATGAGCGCGACCTTGCTGCCATGACACTGCATGCAACCGACTTGAGCGCTCGCCATTCCGTTGACGTCTTGAATGTCCGGCTTGCCTGCAGTCGGTGAATGCGGATTGAACGGCACGCGCGAGCCTTCAACCGTCTCAGCCAAGAAGTTGTCGAGCGACGCCAAGATGTTGCCGGCCTTCGCATGATGCGAGTGCATGAACTCTTTGGTCTCGTTCTGATGGCAACGACCGCAGTCTTTCGGTGTAACAACAGTTGCAATCACGGCCCCGTAGTGCGTGAAGGCGTCGATCTCACCTTCATTGGCTTTGTGACATTCGACACAGCCAACGCCTTTGACGGCATGCGTGCTGTTCTTCCAATGGTCGATGATGCCCGGCGACGATTTGCCATGACATTCAACGCACTGCTTCGAGGAAACCGGCACGGCGATATGAGCTGCTGCGAGCCCGCTTTCTTGCTTCTTGCGAGCGACTTCCATCGCCTGCACGAAGATCAGTGAGACCAAGAACAAGATGCCGAGCAAACCGATGATGTTGCGTTTGGTGCGGAGTTGCATGAGTTCTTCCTGGAGTGCTCCGGCATGACGGAGCACTCCATCTGAGCGGTGAGAAGCGACTGAAAAGCAACAACGCGCAGCCGTCACGAGCAATCGTTCGACGTCTCAAGCATCGGCTCAAAAGGAGATCCCGACCGACAGTGCGCCAGCGGTGATCCGTCTCATGCCTACGGTCAGTAGCCATCAGGCAGATAAAGGTGAGCGGCTTATGAGTTCGTACCGGTACGACCGACTTGCAGTCCGTCGAAGACGAGGCCCGACGGACTACAAGTCCGTCGTACAAGAATTCGCCGGTAGGTTCTCAACTGCCGTTCGCCGAACCATCGGGACGAGCCCGATAGGGATTCCTCTTCGAACTGCTGTCTCATCAGACCTGCGTTGTGCGTGCCATCAAGCCGTCCCAAGACCGGCTCAGCACACACCGCTCACAGAGCAAGAGCGATGCCATGCACACATTCGCGACGAAGACGATTCGAAATGACGCTGACACGGCTCAAAGCGCGATTTGCAAAGCGCGAGCAACGAATGATGGAGGTCGTCTGCTTCATGAGTCCCCCACAAGGAGCTTGTCCGAGTAGCCGTAGCATGGGCTTCCAGCCCGTGCTGTATTTACTCCTACAGGCAGCGTCGAATCGCCAGTCAGCCTGCACAGACTGGAAGTCCATGCTACTCGGACAAACTCTTGGAAGAGGGACGCGACGACTGGCTCAAGATAAGCAGGTACTTTTTGTGACACCGCGCAGGCTTCGATTCGCACGCAAAGAGAATGTCGCGGCGTCGATTGACCGCGCGTGAAGCGCCTTCATCGGCGCAATCGAGTCATCGCCTTCGATGTTGCGATACTCACTTTGAGAGATCGAAGTTGAACTCGGGGTTCTTCCCTTCAACGACGGTCACTGAGAGGTTGCTCGTCGCGACATCGCGGAACTTTGGCGGGATGTCCGGGAACTCGGGACTGGGCGTCTCGG
Source organism: uncultured Planctomycetaceae bacterium (assembly GCA_964573505.1). Lineage (GTDB taxonomy): Bacteria > Planctomycetota > Planctomycetia > Planctomycetales > Planctomycetaceae > AM-0621. The sequence continues at coordinate 15,097 of CAZNMS010000078.1, forward strand.
ACGGAGGCCCCTGCACCAATCGGACTTCGCCCGATGCCAGTGGGTTACGCGGTACGACCGCCACTTGATAAGAGCCCGGAGGCAAGCCGACTCGCTGATGAGTCTTCACTTCATAGCTGCCGTCCGCTTCAAGATCGGCTCCCAACGAGATCTCGGCATTCTGAAAGCGAATCGTCCCGGTGCTGACGGGCTTCTCTCCGAAGGTGACTTTGCCCTTCACGATTCCAGCGGGAGCTTTCGTTTCGCCGCAGCCGCTCAAGCACAGCGCGGTGATCGCAATGCCGCACCCTGACCACAACCGCCAAACACCATTGCCTGCACTGAGCACTGACATGAATCACCCAATCGAAAGTTGTGGTCTCGTATGAAGTCTTTGACGCGCGGCTTGCACGGAGGCGATCGCGAGTAGGACGGACATTCTGTCCGTCCCGCATCTCGCTTGTCTGACGCGGCCTTTGACGTGATTCGTCTATCGTCGTCAGCAGTGGCCTGCTCTGACGAGTGAGTCTCTCTTGAATCGCGAGCACCTACCCGCAAACGAAGCGCTCCCCAGAGGGTCGCGGTTAAACGGCTGAGCGAGAGCCTCGATGGACTCTGCACGCGAACATCGAGAAGGCAGCACGGACTGGAAGTCCATGCTACGACGTCGCGCTCTTAATAGTCCTCGACCACATTGCCATCGTCGCGATTTGAGAGGTTGTGGACCGTCTGCAGATTCATCGACTCGCTCAAGAATCGCGCTCCGCCGTCACCCAGTAAGACATGAGCACCTCCGGCATGCGCTGACTGCACGGGGTTGTTGGCCCCGTAAAAGACGACTCCGGTCAGCGAGTAAGACTTCTCGTTGATCGCGTAACGCACCGTCGTGCTGTTGAAGAAACGCGTGTCGGTCATCGCAACGCCCATCGTGAAGCCGTGAGCGTGATCGCTCCGACAATCCACTTTCTGCCCATTGGACCGCACGCAATAGTCGGACTGCTCGCCGATCAGCATCGCGTTTGAAGTGCCGTCAGTGACGTCTCTCTGCCGGAGACACCGATAAGGCAGCAGCACTCCGCCTTGAGATTGCAGGCCGCTCGCCGCATGGATGTTTTGATTGCCGTCGTAGTTCACGACGGACGGATGATTGCTCGCGCCGGTGATCGCGGTGTACGTCGGCGTCTGAACGCCATTGGCCGGGATCGTCTGCCCCATCAGTCCCATTTCGGGCAGCGGCGACGACGGACAAAACAGCCACGGTTGCTTCAGGCCACTCAGCAAGCGGCCGTTGTCGACATTGTACCCGGTGTAGATCAGCCCGGTGTGACTGCTGTTGACGCCATGAAAGTCGAACTGAGTTCGCAAGCCTTCTTGATCAACGAAAGTGAGAAGCGCGACGCCCCATGCATGTCCCCATGCCCATGATCCGGGACCGCGCGAGGGCAAGCCGCTCGCGGGATAGGTGCCGTACATCTCTTCGTAGTTGGCGATCGCTAAGCCCATTTGCTTGAGATTGTTGCGGCACTGCGTTCGGCGAGCCGCCTCGCGTGCTTGCTGCACCGCCGGCAAGAGCAACGCCACTAACACCGCGATGATCGCGATCACCACCAGAAGCTCGATTAACGTGAAACCTCGGGAACGCCGCTGAGAAGTATTCGCCCACATATGTTTTGTCCTTCAATCAGGAACGCGAATGACATCCTTGCTTGAGTCGGCTGCCTACGAGCAATGCCTGACCTGAACCGGGCCGTGAGTGAGTGGCCACCATCACTAATAAGAGTCCGTCAAGCCGAGTGCTACCCATCGTTATCAGCACTCCTGCGAACAGTGCTAAGCCATCGTTTTGGAACGCGGTACTTCATTACCGCTTTCTATTTCGCCGGAGGCGTCTTTTTGGGCACGGTTCATTTCGGTCTCGCATTGGGTCGCAGAGCCGCGCGCGTTTGGAAGCGGTCTTCTTGCTATTCCGTAGTGGATTCCGCTTCCTGACGGGCGCGGCTCTGCCCCCTCAGTTTTTCGGTTCGTTGTCGCGACCCTGTGTGAGAAGGGAACTCACCTCTGCTTTCTCCGCGTCCTTCGGTCCTCTGCGGTTCATTGACCGACATCTTGAACCGCAGAGAAACGAAAGACGCAGAGAAGAAGTATCGAGCAATTCCCTCTCCGTTTTGGTTCGAGTTCCCGAAGAGCTTGAACCATGCGTCTTTTTTTGAACGACGGCACCTGCAAGTCATGACCGAAAAAACGCAACTCAGGCGGGCGTGAATCGCAGGCGTCGATAAATCGGCGCACTACGAACGGCAAAAGTCGAGCTAAGGCGCAGGTGAGTAATACGTCAGCGAGTGCCTGCATTCCGAGATGCGACAAGAGTACGCACTCGCACGCACTCTTGATGCTGCGCAGTTCGTTGCCTTCGGCGGGAAGAGCCCCCCAAACATTTGCAAGGAGCGTGTCCGAGTAGCATCGACTTCCAGTCCATGCAGGCTGACTGGCAGTTCGAAGCCGTTTGTAGGAGTAAATACAGCACGGGCAGGAAGCCCATGCTACGGCTACTCGGACAGACCCCTAGGGCAAGAGTCCCTAACGGCGTTGCCCAGTGAGGTCCCGATGTCTGGGAAATTCGTCGGGCAACGTGTTGGCGACAAACGCATGGCGAGTAGCGAGTGAGCCGCCAATGCGCGCTGATCGTGGCCCGCAACGTGTTGAGGGACGAAGTGAAAACTTCCTGTCAAACCGCATGCCCGGTCGCGGCGGTTGGACCTTGCGAATGATCCTGCGAGTCGCGTTTGGGCGTTGGCCGATCGAAGACTGCTTCCGCGAAGCCAAAGAAGAATTGGCTAAACCGCGTCGCGAACAAGAGTCGTCCGCGAATTCGTAGCATGCGTGCTTCCAGTTTGTTGCAAGTCGGTCCGGGTCGCTCTCGAACATTGGCGTCCGAGCTACAGCGAGCCGGCGCAGCGACAACAAATTGTCGATGCGCTCGCCGCGCGTGCTTAAACCGGTTCGAAGCGGCCGTCGGAGTAGACTCGCATGCCGGGGCCGTGCTCATTGGGTGCGGCGGCGAAGAAGTGAAACCGCACCGCATGACCGTCGACGAGACCGCCGAGAGTTAAGTACGAGCGCGGGTCCGTCACGTCTTCTGCACCTTCGGGATAGACGGACCACATAAATTCTTCGAGCCGCTCAAAGCGACTCACGAGGCTTTGAAGGCTCAGCTCGAAGCTGATGGACTGAGCATGTCCGTCTTGCGGACCGCCGACGATTTCCGTGCGGCCCAAATACATCTGCACGACCCAAACGTCGTCTTCGGGGACGCATTCAAATCCCACTCGCGCGACATCAGAAATCGGTTCGAAGGCTTCCGCGAACTCTTCGATCAATTGAGTCAGCCACTCGGGTCGCAGATCACGCTTTGTCTGGCGCGGACGCCAACTTTCCATCTGCTTCAGCAAGTGCTGCACAACAAGGTGAGAATGGCTCAAGGTGACAACTCCAGTGGGGGCAATCAGCGAGGTCAATCAAAGAGAAGAATTGGCAGGCGGGCGGCCCACTCATTCCAACCTGTCGCAGTTAGAGCGAGTGAGCAATCGCCCGCTGTGCCAAATCAGGCACAACATCAGCAGGCAGAGATATCGGGTCTGCCGACTCACTCACTGCATCGCTTAGCCCTCTTACCCAAACGGAACTCGACGTCGGCTCAAACGGCGCGGCTTGAGCGGAATGGTCCGAGACATTTCATCGCAACGCGAAGTCGGATCGCGCCAGCGAATGCCGGTCGCAACGGATAGATCGCGTCGCAGTCAGACGCTGCTCTTTCATCGGGCAAGCGTCGCAACTCCGACTGCTTTCAGTCCTCTTCGTCCCATAAGTCCTATGCGTCCTATTGGCCGCCGCGCCGCGTTTAATCGGCCCGACATGTACGCCCAAAAGAAGAGCCCGGCGGTATTGCTCCGCCGGGCTCTTGAGGTTTCGCCACTTGAGACTGTGATAATCGTTACAACCCGGACTTGAGGTATCCGTCATACGCCGAGTTCACCTGACCGGCAGCGGTCTCGCCCGAATGGATGTAGATCCCATAACGCAATCGCAACGTCGCTCCGGGCATGAGGAAATAAGGCTCCGCCGGGCGTTTGTTGTTGGTGTAGGACTTCTCGCCAAAGGGGCTCACCGAGAAGAGTCCGTAGTCGCGCACGTGATAGCGCGACGGTCTCAAATTCTTCGGATGATCAAAGATGGTGACGCCGAACGTCTTGCCCTCGACGGTTCCGACATAGTCGACCCAGTCCGATGTCTTGCCCCAGCATTCGGCGGTCGTCTTGAGTCCGTCAGCGTTCTCGACTTTGCCGCCCTGCTTCTCGCGCATCGTGTCGACCATGCGAAAGCCGAACAGTCCTTCCTTCGTATCGCCGAACTCGATCGGCTTATCTCCGCCGGTCGTGAAGCGGATGTCGAACGCGATGACGCGGTTCGCAAAGACGCTGACGCGAGTCGTCTCGGTCACGACGGTGTGCCCGTCGGGCGCCTTCCAGTCATTGACGACTTCGAATTGAGCCGGGTTGCCCTCTGCTGTCAGCACCTTTGCTGAGCGAGTCGCGATCTTGCCGGCTTCGGCCCAGAACTTGATGCCGTCGACTTCATCAATCGCAACCCAAATGCCTTTGTGATGCGGATGATCGCCCTGCCCTTTTCCTTGAATGGGGCGACTGAGCACGGTGCCGTCAGCTCCGCGCACCGGAAAGAAGTAAGGCTTCGGCTGCTCGGCCTTCATGAGGTACTGCGTGAATTCTTGCCCGTCGATCAAGACCGAGATCGTCTTCTCATCTTGCTTATCAACGAGTTTCACAGCTTGCGCTTGAGCCACTCCAAAGAGCAAGCTCCCGGTGACAAGTGTCGCCAACCAAACGCTCTTCATCGTCATTCCTTCTGGTTCGAGAGTGTTTCGCGAAGCAGTCGGAAGGTCATCGTGACTGACTCAATGCGGCCCCAACTGCCAATGGCAGATTGACCGCGCTGCACCAGTCCGACAACTGCTCGGGGCGCCACAGGAATGACCCAATGGCGCCCGATGCAATTTGATGAGAGCGAAGAAGCGACTTAAGCAGCGGCGCGTTCGCGACTGCGGTCTCGATGCTGCGATGCCAACTTCGGGAATGGCAGCACGACTTTCGCACCGCGGCGGATGTCGTCGCAGGCTTGCACGAAGGCTTCGAAGATTTGCATGTCGAGCCGTGATGCCGTCTCGGCTTCAGGATGCCATTGCACGCCGATGACGAACCACTTGTCGTTGTTCGACTCGTAGGCTTCGATCACTCCGTCCGGACAACGAGCACTCACTTTGAAGCACTTCGCCAATTGGTCGACGGCCATGTGATGCTGGCTGTTCACGCGGATTTCGCCGGGGCCATAGATGTCGTACAGCAGCGAGTCCTCTTCAATCTCGATGAGGTGCCGCAAGTTCGGCTCGACGGGATCGCGATGCTGTAATGGTTTTGGCAGGTCTTCAGGAATGTGACGCAGAACCGTGCCGCCGCAGACCATGTTCAACATCTGCATGCCGGAGCCAATCGCGAGCACTGGCACCTTACGATCCATCGCCAATTTGCAGAGCGTGCGTTCGAACTTCTCACGGCGATAAGGCATCGGGCGAACGGCCGGGTGAGGATTATAACCGGCCTTCACAACGTCGATGTCCATGTTGCAGCCAGTGATGACGATGCCATCACACATATCAATCGCGGTCGCGATATCTGCGTCATCGGCATAAGGCGGCAAGAGAACTGGTAAGCCGCCGGGGCAATTTCGAGCTTTGTTGTTGCCTGCAGTTTCAATCTTCGAATTGGTCACGCACTCGTAGTAGCCGGTGTTGAACCAGCTCAACGCGCCCGCGTCCAATCGCGCCGTTCGATAATCCCCCGTCACGCCGATAATGGGCTTCTTCGTCATCCTTGGAATCCTTTCCCTCGATTAGCGATCAAACCTCCCGGCAGTTGATGTGACTTCGACATCGCAGCACGGTGATCGACGAGCGAAAGCAAACGAAGCAGTCTCGTGAAGCCGCACGTTCCAAAAGCGACGTGCTGCCGCAGAGTCCTTTCCGCTGTGCGAATCGTTCCTTCGATTCACGGTGGCCGCGAAATTTCGCAGTCCAATCCACTGACTTCGGTGCTGATTACGAGCGGGCCAATCTCCCTCGAGCCAACTCGCGTCCCTTCAGCGAGGCGGGATGCTAACGGCGTCAATCTCAGTTTCCACTCTGTCTTCGATTTTGTGGTAAGGACTTTCGCCACCACATTTAGTGGGGGAAGCGGTGCTGTTGAGTGAGGCTTTAGGTACTCGAAAAGGCTCGTGAGGAGTCGTGCTAACTCACTCATGGCGAAGCGCCACTACGAGCTTGTCCGAGTCGTCGTAGCATGGGCTTCTAGCCCGTGCTCACTGGCAACCATCAAGCGATCGCGAGCTTCCAGAAGGCTGCACGGACTGGAAGTCCATGCTACTCAGACCGGCTCCTTGCAGGCGTTACTCGACGATGCTGCGATCACATTTCGGCCACAAAGTTCGAGAGACAACTCGATCGCACAATCTTTGATTCGCTGCGGAACAATCCATTGGCTGAGTGGTTTGATCGACCTCGCGATTCAAATTGCGACGTCAGCTCAAGCAGAGCAATCCCTTCTCCGACGACGCTGCTCGTCGTCGCGAGCCCTCATGTTTGAAAGGTACGAGTCATGAAGAAGCTATGGACCGTGATGATGTTGAGTATCGCCGTCTCGGGAACGGGACTGGTTGCTCAAGGAGAAGACACATTGCCGGTGATCACTCCGGCTCAACGTGAAGCCACTCGCGACGCCGCGCCAATGCCGCCGGCTCCGCCTGCCGCAAAAGCTGATGACGACTTGAATGCAGCGTTCGATGAACTGTTAGCTCAAGCCGGTCCGCCGCGACGTCCTGATGGCGATCGACGACCTGAAGCAGGTCCGCCGCGCGATGGCCGACCGGGAGATCGCGGTCCGGAAGCGCGTCGTCCCGAAGGTGATCGCGGCCCGCGTCCTGATGGCGATCGAGGACCGCGTCCCGAGATGCATCGCGATGGCGGTCAAGGAGATCGTCGACCTGAAGCCGGTCCGCCGCGCGATGGCCGACCGGGAGACCGCGGCCCGGACATGCGTCGTCCTGAAGGTGATCGCGGCCCGCGTCCTGATGGCGATCGAGGTCCGCGCCCCGACATGCATCGCGATGGCGGTCACGGAGATCGACGCCCTGAAGCCGGTCCGCCGCGCGATGGCCGACCGGGAGATCGCGGTCCCGAGATGCGTCGTCCTGAAGGCGATCGCGGACCCCGTCCTCCAATGGCTCATGAGCCCCGTCCGGGCGAAGGCTTTCGGCCTTCATTCGCAGGTCCGGCGGGGCGTCCTGACTTCGGCCCAATGGCACGTCTGCAAGGGGGACCGTTTGGTGCGCGGCCTCCATTTGCTGGAGGCCCGATGGCCGGCGGGCATCCTCCGTTTGAACGAGTCGATGCCAATCACGATGGCAAGCTCACTCGTGATGAAGTCATCCGTCACTTCGAGCAAACCGATCGCAATCACGACGGAGCGATTACTCGCGACGAGATGATGGCGGCGATGCGCGATCACAGCGGAGGCCCTGATCGACGTCCTGATGATGCTCACGATCATCATCGTCCCGGTTCCGGTGATCGTCCGACGGATGCAAAGCCGCGCGGAGACGCGCCGAAGGATGCAGTCCCAGTTCGTCCGGCTCCGCCTGCGGGGCGACCGGGATTCGGTGCTGATCGACCGAGCGGAACGCCGCCTCATCACGCGATGTTCGAGCGAGGAGATCGCAACAAGGACGGCAAAGTCTCGAAGGATGAAGTGCCGGCCTTTGTTTGGGAGCGAATCTCGAAGCTTGATCGCAACAACGATGGCGGAGTCACGAAAGACGAACTCGCGCAAGGCTTCAAAGATCGAGTGAAGGGCGACGGCAAGTCGGACCGTAAGCCCGAGCGACGTCGCGGTCGCGGCGAAGAAGCATCGGCGTAGTTTCGCAACAGACTCAAAGCAAAAGAGGCCGCGTTCGCCAGTGGGTTGAGTGAGGTAATAATTCTCACAATCCCATCACTGGCGAACGCGGCCTTTTCGTTTCTCAAGGGCAATCGAAGATGAACGTCCCGGAGCAACTCCGACGCCTGAGAGTGCGGTCATTTCGAGAGGCAACCATAGGACTCACCGGCCACTCGCGCGTCGAGGCGTTCGATGATGAGCAGTGGGAACTCGATTCCCGGATCGACTGAGTTGGTCGCTGCTTTCATCCGTGTGGGAAATATCCGTGTGAGGAAGGATGGGCCAATAGATGCCGCTCTCGTCCATCCTTCTGCACACGGATGTTTCTCACACAGATAAGACGATTGATGCGGTCTGCTAGCTCATCGCTCCACACAGACTGAGTTCCCAACTCACACACGAAACGCGGTCTGAGTCGATCCGCCATTGACGCTTTCTCCGCACCGAATCTTGACGGCGTTTTCGTCCCTTGTTTGAGAACCTCATCCCGCTGAGGCTCGGGATGGAATCCCAAGCTACTTTTCCGAAAGCGTTCTCGAAGAGTAGGAATTGTTCCATCAGGCGATGAGAGGGAAGATCACGGCTCATACTCCGCCGAGATAGATCACTTGCCCGGTCACGAAATCGCTCGCGGCGTTGATGAAGAAGTCGATCACATTGGCGACGTCGCGATACTCGCCGAAGCGCTTAATGGCTTGCCGATCGAGCAGCGCCTGAATCTTGTCTTCGGGCACGCTGCGGATGAGATCGGTCTTAACCGGTGTCGGGCCGATCGCGTTGACTGTGATGCCGAGCGGCGCAAACTCGCGCGCCAAGACTTCGGTCAGCGACACAACCGCAGCTTTCGATGCCGCATAGATCGCTTCGCCGTCGAGCTTCAGCGGTACGGCAACCGTCGCGAAGTTCACGATGCGACCGAACTGCTTCTTCTGCATCAGCCGAGCTGCTTCGCGACAGAAGAGGAACGTGCCCGTCACGTTCGTGTTGAGGACTCGCTCAACAGTTGAAAGTGGAGTCAGCAGCGAGTGATTCATCGACGCGATGCCGGCGTTGTTGATGAGCACATCAAGCTGCCCGAACTCTTTGCGAGTCGCGTTGAAGAGTTTCTTCACGGCCTCTTCGTCTGCGACGTCGAGGCAGTGATGTCGATAGTTCGCGTGCAGCAAGTCACTCGGTTCGCGCGAGCAGCCGACAACATTGTCGCCCTGCGCGAGATAGCTCTCGGCCAAGAAGCGACCGATGCCTTTCCGAGTGCCCGTAATGACGATCGTCCGTGCCATTGTTGTTCCTGAAGAGTTCCTCACCGGGCGGGCCGGCACAATGGGTGAGGAACACTGGTACGACGG
>CAZNMS010000079.1:0-24198 GCA_964573505.1 uncultured Planctomycetaceae bacterium
TGTGCGTGCTGTCGATCCGCTGTTGCGAGACATCCAAATCGAGCAGGTCGATCAACCGCCGCGTCACCGCAAGAAAGGTCGCAGCGGCGGCATCATCCCGCTGAGCGATCGCTTGATAGCGTTCGACCGTGCGGGCCGAGCACTCGTAACCGGGCTCGATATTCAACGCGAACTGCACGCCGACATTGAGCATGTAATTGTCAGCGGCCTCTTGAGCGGTCCAACCAAAGAAGTCAGCCAAGAGCGTGAGCCCGGCCATTGAATAGAGTTCTTTGGTCGGAGCACCATTGTCCGGCGAGAAATGCTCGGCGAGCTGTTTGACGGGCAAGCACTTGAGCACGGCAGCACGAAAGGTGCCCTGCCAGTCTTCCATGAGTCGCTTGCGAGCCAGAGGCGAAAGCAGCCCATCAAAGGGTCAAACAGACGAGTTTGTTGAGGATCGCGAATCCGCCGCATACCGGGCCATCCATGCTACAAATTAGCCGAAAATCGAGACACGGATGATACCGCCGCTCTCGGCTGCGGAGGAGCCCCAGATAGCCAGAAAACGCTATAAAACAGACGATTTTCTGCAAAATCAACGCGCCGACGGGGTTCTGTCGGAGACGTCGAGGACTGCCTTCCGGCGGGCGGGTACTTCGCTCGTTTTGAGAAAGTTCAAAAAAAGCGAGGCAAGAGATCTCGCTTGCCACCGAACCCTCAACTACACACCGCCCCGCATTGGTCGGCCCCCTCTTTCCCCCGGGTGCCCTCGAATGGTTCAGCCTCGACTCACTTCTGCGCGTGCGAAGTGCATTCTGGAGGCTGCGCGAGGTGCATTCATTCCGGCAGAGGAAATCGAGACGCAACGGGCTTAACCCTGACGTCGCTGTAAGCGACTTCGTTGCTCGCGTTCCCCGACTCCCCTTGGCCAGAAGTCAGTTTTGGGCTTTCATTTGAGGGGATTTCACGATGTCGAAGCAGTTCTTGGGTCAGTCAGTTTGGGCAAAGTTCGTTGGCCGAGTCACAGGCAGCCTCGGGCTGAACCGCAAGAATCGCCGCCGAGCCATCCGTAAGAATTGGGACGGCGCCCTCGCCTCACAGCAACTTGAAACACGCATCGTCCCCGCCCTGACCGCCGGGTTCGTTCCTGCCTCGGGCGTCTTGACGTTGACCGGCACCGCTTCGACGACAGAGGAAGTCACTGTCACTGCGGGCACGGCTTACGCCGACGTGACGGTCGGCACGACGTTGGTGGCTCGCGTGCAAGGTGCCACAGGCTCTGCAATCACCTCGATCGTCTTCTCGACCGGCGAGGCGACTGACACGCTGACCTACAAAGGCGGCGCAGCGAATGTGACGATCGACCTCGGCGCTGCTCAGTCGCTGACAGTCTCGTCCACAAAGGATGTCACGGTGACTACCGACGGCTCATTAGCCATCGGTGCCAGCACGATCGGCGGCTCGTTGACGATCACCGCCGCCGGCGACGTGAATGACAGCGGCAAGCTCACAGTTACGGGTGCAACAACGATTACAGCGAGTGACCCGGCGACGACTCCCGCAACGATGAAGAACATCACTCTCGATGCAACTGGTAATACTTTCGGAAATCTGTCTCTCACCGGTGCCAACGTAACCGTGATCGAAGCGCTCGACACGGCCTTCGGAGCATCGACAATTACCGGCTCACTGGCTGTCACATCGGTCGGCAACATCACCCAGTCCGGTGCGTTGGATGTGACGGGTGCCACAACGATTACAGCTTCGGGAAAGACGGTGACATTGACAAACAGCGGGAACAAGTTCGGCACCTTGTCCGTGACCGCTAAGGACGCATCCATCACCGAGAACGCCGCCACGGATATCGCTGCGGCAACAATTGGTGCGACTTTCAAAATCGATTCCGTGGGAGCGATTACAGACTCCGGAAAGCTGACGGTTGTTGGCGCCACGACGCTGATCAGTGACGACTCCATCACGCTTAACTCGGTAAGCAACACGTTCGGAACGTTGTTGTTGACGACGACCCCGGTCGCACCAGCGACCGGCGATGTGGAGATCATCGAGAATGCTGCAACCGACTTCGGTTTGTCGACGGTCGCCGGAAAGCTGAAGCTCACATCACAGGGCGCGATCACTGACAGTGGTGTTCTCGATGTGACTGGCGAAGTCGACTTGACCACGACCGGACTCATCACGCTCGATACGGCGACCTCGGTGTTCGACGCTGAAATCAACCTCAGCGGCACAAGTATCGTCTTGAAGAACAACCAAGCGACTGTGCTCGGAAAGATCACGGCAAGCGGAACGCTGACGGTGACATCAGCCGGCGCGGTCACCAATTCCGACACCATCACGGCGAGCGGTCTGACGACGATCACGGCCATCGGCCAAAGCGTCACGCTGAATGCGGGCGGAAATAACGCTGGGGTCGGCGGAAATAAACTCGGCCCCCTGAAGCTGAGTGCCGCTGACACGATCATTTTCGAAGCTGCCGCCACCGATCTTGGTGCCAGCACGATTACTGGCACCCTGACGGTCGTCAGCAGCGATGCGATTACAGACTCTGGAAAACTCGACGTGAGTGGTGCCACATCGTTTTCTGCGAACGGCGGTTTGGCGAACATCACGATTGACACATCGGGCGCTAAGTTCGGAGCACTGACTCTGACTGGCAACAACGTGAAGATTGTCGAGGGAGCGGCGACAGACATCGCGTCCGCAGACATCAACGGCACATTCCTGTTGGCATCGACCGGGGCAGTCGCTCAGTCCGGGGCGGTCACCATTGACGGCACGGCAACGATCGCAACAGCGGGCGCCATCACACTCGACAAGACTGCCAATGTCTTAAACGGAGCCGTGAATCTCTCTGGTGCCGCAACCGAGATCTCTGCAACCGGTGCGATCAATCTGGGCACGGTGAAGGCTACAACGCTCACGGTCACATCGGTGGATGGAGCAGTCCCGCAATCAGGCAAGATCGAGGATTCCGGTAAGATCACGGCTTCCGGCACTGTGACGGTCACTGCAAACGCAGGTACCTCCGACATCGAGCTCAACACGGCGACCAACACCTTCGGCAAATTGGTGCTGACGGGCAACAACGTGACCATCGTCGAAGCTGCCGCCACGGATCTGGGGGCTTCCACTGTTAATGGCAATCTAAGCGTGACATCGACCGGTGCGATTAATGACTTCGGCAAGCTGGATGTCGACGGGACGGCCACCTTCAACGCCGGTAAGGCAGCCATCACGCTCGATGACGACACGTCGGTCTATGGGACGGTCTCGCTGACTGGCGCAGCTCTTGTCTTCAAGGAAGGTGCTGCAACGGACTTCGGGACCGTTAGTGGAACCAGCCTCAACGTCACGAACGCCGCCGGGAACATTACCCAAACCGGCGCAATGACGTTGACGGGTAAGCTCATCGTGACGGCTACCGCCAAGAACGTGACGCTGACCAATGGCAGCAACAGCTTCGGTTCGGTGAATATCACCGGAGCGGACATCTATGTTACGGAATCGAATGCGACCGACCTCGCAGGGATCGATGCCTCAGGCAATTTGACGGTTAACTCGACGGGTCTGTTGGGAGCAGTCACTGACTCTGGGTTAGTCGATGTCGACGGAGCGACCGGCACATCAATCACGGCGACTGGAGCTGTGACGCTCGACTTCGCCACATCAACTTTCGGTGACCTCGCGATTACGGGCACGAATGTCGTGATCGCGAACACTGACGCGGGCGGTGTGAACTTTGGCAATGTCGTCGCCACATCTCTGACGACGAAAGCTGCGGTGATCACCCAAGAGACTGCTACCACGCTTGAGATCACCAATGCCGCATCCCTGACGGCGTCCACGACTGCTGCGAAAGCCGTGACCTACGGAAACATCACGCTGTCGGAAGCTGGTAACGACTTTGGCTCGCTCGTTTTGTTGGGGGCTGCGGTCACGATTGAAGAATCATCCGCTACGGTCTTGGGAGTCAGCAAGGCGACTGGCAACTTCGACCTGATCTCAGGTGGAGCGGTCTCGCAGACAGGCGCCCTGACGGTTATTGGAGCAGCCAAAGTCGACGCCGTCGGCAATATCACGCTGAGCAACACGAGCAACGCTTTCACAACCACGGTCGAACTTGAGGGAGCAGATATCTCGATCGCTGATTCGAATGCCCTCGCTCTCGCTAAGACAACGGCGACTGGATCGCTGACCGTTGTGGCCAAAGGGGCGATCACGGACGACGGAGTGATCGACGTTGGCTCAACGAGTTCCTTCACGGCGACCGGAGCCGACATCACTCTCAGTGAAGGCAATGTCTTTGACGGTGCGGTGTCCTTCGTCGGTAAGGACATCACTGTCAGCGGACTCACATCTCTTTTAACTACCGGTATGACGACGGCTTCAGGCAACCTCTCGTTGACTACGACTGGTGCCCTGACATTGGGAGCAACGACGACCAGTGGCACATTGACCGTTGCAGCGGGAGGCGCCGTTGCTGAGACCGGCAAGCTGACAATTGGTGGAGCGGTCACCATCAATGCGGGCACAGCAAACAACGTCTCGCTCGTCACGACCATCGGTCACACGTTCGGCCCGCTAACCATCACAGGCGCTGCTGTCTCGATCAAAGAAGCCAACGCGACAGTCTTGGGAGCCATCAGCGCCACCAGTCTCACGGTCATGTCATCCGGAACGATCACAGATACTGCGGTTTCGACGATCACGACCGGCAAGACGTCGCTCGACGCCGGCCCCAACTTGCTTACGACGACAGCCAACGCCATCACGTTGACGCAGAACTCCAGCTACGGAACAGCGCTGGAAGTCATCGGAGGTACGGTCTCCATCAAGAATCAGGGAGACGTCACGCTCGGTGCGAGCACAGTGACAGGGAGCCTTTCAATCGATACCACGAATGAAGGAAAGGTCGCTGCTGGTGCCGGGGCGATTACTACGAGCGCCGCAATTAGCGTTACTGGTACTGCCACCTTCGCCGCTGGTACGGGAAAGGACATCACCGTTGCAGCCGGCAGTAGCCTCGGCACGATCAAGATCACCAGTGGTAAAGACGTCACGATTGCGGAGACCGGCGCCATTGATCTCGGCGAATCGAAGATCACCGGCAAGCTTACTTTGACGGCGACGGGTGGTGCGGTGAGCGACAGTGGCAAGGTCACCGTCGGCGGGACAACAGATGTCACGGCGACGGGAGCGGCTGTCGCCTTGGACAACACGACGTCGGAATACACCGGCAAGATTGTTGCCAGTGGCGCGAGCATCACTCTCGTCAATAAAAAGGCGACGGTCCTTGACGACATCACGGCAACAGCCGGCAACTTTGTTCTCGTCTCAGGGGGAGCAGTTTCCGACGTGGGAACGCTCGACGTTTCTGGAACGACGACGATCAGCGCCACAGGCTTTGCGATCGACATCGACGACGTGGCGACAGCTCTCGATGGCGCGGTCAGCCTCACCGGCACGACGTTGGAGCTCGTGAATAGCGTCGCGACGATTCTCGGGAAGACGACGGCGACTAAGACTTTGACGGACGCAGGGACGTTCTCAGTCAATAGTTCGGGCAACAACATTTCGACGAATGGCGCAACCGTCTTAACGATTGGCGGAGCCCTCACTCTCAACGCAGGTGTCGGCAACATCTCGGTCAACATCACGGGTACGAAGCTCACCTCGACGACGCCGCTGACTCTCACCGGTGAAGACATCACGGTGACGGGCAATACCGCGATGACTCTGGCTACGGTCACAGCGGGCAACAATCTCTCGATCACGACCGTAGGCAATGTCACGGACGCAGACACGGGCACGATCGAGGTTGCTGGAACGACCAGTATCAACACGGGCTCGGCAGCTAGTGTGACGCTCGGCTCGGATAACAACGTCTTCGATGGCGCGATCTCACTCACGACGTTGAACGGCGAGATTCGCAACACAGTTGCCACCATTCTTGGACCGATCTCAGCCAAGGGGACGCTAACGGTCACCTCGGATGAGGATGTCTCTGATGACGTAGGCGCGACGCTCACGGTCGCCGGTAAAACGAAGATCGACGCCGCAGGCAAGAACATCATGCTCGACGCGACAGCTTCGACCTTCGGCACACTCGAACTAACGGGGGTCGATGTCACCATTGTCGAGAACGCACCGGTGGATCTGGGTACGTCGACAATCACCGGAGATTTCTCCGTCACGGCCTATGGCTCGATAACCGCCAGCGGAACGCTGACGCTCGGAAATAGCGTCTTGAACGACACCGTTACTTTGACTGCCAACAACTTTGGTTCGATCACGCTCAACACTTCGGCGTCGACATTCGTCGCGGCTCTGCTGTTAAACGGCCAAAACGTGACCATCGACAGCACCGGAGCGCTCGACTTTGGAGACAGCTCTGTCGCTGGCAACTTGACCGTTGAAACAAGCGGCGATGTCTCTGACTCGGGCACGGTTGTAGTCCTCGGCAATGTCAGCATCGATGTTGGCGAGAACGACATCGTCTTCGATGACCCCGATCGCAGTTTCGGCGGGACGGTGCTGATGGTTGGCGCGACGGTGTCTTACTAATGACATCCGTGTTGGGCAGCCTCGTTGAGGCTGCCCGATGGCGACGCGAGACACTTGAGTCCGGAGAACGTGAGTGTGGTGGCTCGATGATTGTGGTCGCCTTTCGCTCTGCGAAAGTGCGTCTTCCAACGTGTCTCAGTCATTGCGGCATCCAGTTGTGATCGCGCTCCAACGAAGACGCTCTTTCGCGGAGAGCTTGTGATGAAATCGCCCCCGACCTTGCGTCGGGGGTTAAACGGTTTTTGCGCTACTCCGACTTAGGGCAAATTCGAGTAGCGCAAAAGCCGCTAAACCCCTGGGACTAATCACAGCCGCAGAACGAAAGGCGACCACAAACAGCAAGCCACTCAATTCAATAGCCTCAGAATTGTGTGCCCGAGTTGCGATTCGCATTGAGTCATTCCAATCCCGCCCCGCAGTTCGTTTCCCCCGGCTGTGGGGCGATTTCTTCCCTTCGTCGGTCGTATTGTCGTGTGACTCACCACAAAGGCCACATCCGATGAAAGATCAGCCATGAGGCTCTCTTCCTGGAAGCAACTCTTCGCGAAGTGCTTCAGGCTTTGCGGTCGCAAACGCCCGCAGCGCGGGTCGAAGCGTCTCTATGCCCCGATCGCTCATTATCAGTTACTCGAAGACCGCGCCTTGCTCGCCACGTTTGTTTGGGACGGCGGCGGTACTGACAACAACTTCGGCACCGCGACGAACTGGGCCAATGATGTCGCGCCGGCGAATGGTGACGACCTCGTCTTTGTGGCATCGACCAATCGCTTTGCGCCCAATAACAACTCACTCACCTCCATCAATTCAATCACGTTTTATGGAGGCGGGTACAACATCACGGGCAACGCCTTCACGCTCAGTGGAGGCTCGATCGCGGCTTACAACTCTGCCGGAGTGAATCGCATCGGCACGAGCACGATGACACTCGGTGCGAATACGACGATCAACAGCGTCTTTATGGGCACGACTCTGCAGGTCGATTGCGCGATCACCCTTAATTCGAAGACGCTCACATTCGATGCGGAAGGCTCAATCAGTCAGGGCGGAGTCATCAGCGGGACCAGCACGATTCACAAGAACGGCGGCGGCACGCTGACCATGAGTGGCGGGAATACATACACCGGTGTGACCAACGTGAATTCCGGTGTGCTCGCGATTGGAAACAATGCAGGACTGGGCTCGTCGACAGCCGGTAACAACACCGTCGTGATGGCCGGTGCGCAAGTCCAAATGGGCAACAACACTTCGACAGAGCCATTCACGATCTCTGGGCATGGTATCTACGAAGGGCATGAGACGTTGACGACGTCAACCGCACTCGCCTTTCGCAGTTCGGGCGCGTTGCTCGGGACGGCCGCGACCGCAAATTTCAATGGGGCAATCACGCTTGCTGCGGACGCGACGATCGCAGCTTCGGGCGGAGCAACGAACTTCGGCTCAACGATCGCGCTCGGCGCGTTCACGCTCACGGCCAATGGCAATGCTCAGACATTGAGCCTCAACGGCGTCATCTCTGGTAGCGGCCATGTGCGCATCGGCGACAACTACAACGCTGGCACCGTGGCCTTGCAGGCCATTAATACCTACACCGGCACAACGACGATCACATCAGGCACCCTCTCACTGACTGGTGCAAATGGTGCCATTCAAGGTTCCGGCGGCACACTCGGAGCGATCGCTGTTTATCCCGGAGCGACGCTCGCGCTGACCAACACCACGAACAACAACACGGATCGCATCCTCAACAGCGGCGATATCACTCTTGAAGGCGGTACCTTCACGTTTCTCGGCAACGGCACAGCGAGTTCGACCGAGACAGTCGACGTCATCTCGCTCGCGCGCGGTCACTCAACGATCAACTCATCGCCGGGAACTGCGAGCCTCTCCAACGTGCTCACAGCGTCGTCGCTCACCCGCAGTGCCAATGCGACGGTTCATTTCACGAGTTCCAATGTGACGTTGGGAACAACGGGAGCGATCGAGAACCGCATTGTCATCACGAATGCGCCGACCGAAATCGGATCAGGAAAGAGTTCGTTCTCATCCGAAGGCATTCTGCCATACGCGATGGTCAATAATGCGGACTTCGCGAATTACGACGGCACTGGTGCGACGATCCGTGCCTTCCCAAGTGGTGCTTACTACGACACGTTTTCGGGCGGCGCGGCGAACACAGGTGTTATTAAAATTACAATTGCTTCCGATTCGGCAACAACCAGCAAGACCTTTGCCGGTATCTTCTTCGCGCCGGGAGCAAATCAAACACTCACACTCAATACCGGAGTCACACTGACTGTTGGAGCCATCGCCAAAAGCAATGCGGGATTCTCGACGGTAATCACCGGAGGTACGGCCTTTGATCTCGCAGGCACAGCGGTTTCATCGGGCGAAGGAATTTCAATCGTTGCCGGCAACACGATCACCTATACGTCGCCGTTCGGTACTACGAATCGCCTCGTGCTTTCTGGCGCGGGCACGCACTCCGTCAACGGCGTGAAAAGTTACACCGGCGGCACGATCATCAACTCGGGCACCGTCAGTATTGCATCGGGAAGTACGCTAGGTGCTGCATCCAGCACTGTTACTTGGGTCTCCGGCACTCTGACAGCCGCTGCGGCCAACACGACGTTAGCTCGCAATATCATTCTGGATAATTCCAACGTCACGCACGGCAGCGGCAATTTGATTTACGGGGCGAGTGCCGCAGCCGACACGATCACTGTGACGGGGCGCAACGTCTTCAACATGAGCGCGGCAGCGACGATCAATTCACAGATCACTGGCACAGGAGCCTTCATCAAGGTCTCGGCGCAAGCGCTGACTCTCACCGACATCAATAACAACCCCGGCGGGTTCGTCCTTGAGAACAACACCGTCAACCTAAATCCAACGTCGACTGCTGGCTTGCCACTCGGCGGCGCCTCGACGCAACTGACGCTCGTCAATACTCCGACGCTCGTCACCAACGTTGCTGCCGGTTTGACGATCTCGAATCCGGTCGACATTCGAGCTCACGGCACGACGATCTCGTTCACGGGCACCAACACCATCACGTTTGCTGGTGCCGTCGACTTCGGAGGACTTAGCAACATCAGTGTCAGTCGGCAGAGTAGCACAACGAACCTGCTGGTCTTTTCCGGCACTATGACTGGCACCGGCGGCTTCGATCTGACCGGCACTGGTGAGGCCATCCTGAACCCGACGAGTTCAACGATGAGCGGTCCCGTGCGTGCGTCGCTCGGAACCGCGGTCATCAACAGTAGCCTCAGTAATTCGGACTTCAGCGTTGCTAACGACTCGACCGGAACACCAACCGGTGGCAGCGGGATGCCGCGCATCATGGGCACCGGCACCGTCGGCTCTCTCGCAGCCAGCAATGACGGCACGATTCTGCCAGGCTCAGCCGCAACGATCGGTAAGTTGACCGTCAACGGTCATTTGAATCTCAGTGAAGGCGGATTGCTGCTCACGCGTGCGACGGGCTACACGGCCGCTGGCACGGACTACTCGCAAGTTGTTGTCATGGGAGCATCCGTCGCTGCCCTCGGCGGGCAGTCGCAACTCATCGTCGAGACATCCGGCATCACGACCTCGGGCACATTCAGCGATGTGATCTCGGCCAGCGCAATTCGTCGCGACACATCGCTGCTGCCTATCGCAGTCATCAATACTTCGAAGAACGTCGCTCAGTCGTCGGAAGTGACGGCAACAGGACTCGACATCAACGTCGCGTTGATGGACTCAACTCAAACCGTGCCGACTCTGACTGCCACAAAGATTTGGGACGGAGGCGGAGCCGACAACAACTTCACAACTGCTGCCAATTGGGTCGGCGATGTCGCACCTGTTGCGAACGATCATCTCGTCTTTCCGAACGGAGCAATTCGTCAAACAGCCAATAACAACTTAACGGCCAATACCGACTTCGCTTCGATCACGTTCTACGGAGACAGCTACACGCTCAGTGGCAATGCGATGGACATCGTCGCGGGCGGGCACGTTTCGATGTTCAATCACGACGGAGCCAACACCGTTAGCGCACCGTTGGCGTTTCTCGGCAGCTCCTCGATCAACAGCACCTTCATCGGCACGACGCTGACTCTCAGCGGAGCGGTGACTTTCAGCACAACGTCAACGCTGACCGTCAATGGCAGTGGAGCAACGACAATTAGCGGCGCCATCACTGACGGTGCCGCAACCGCAACGATCGTCAAGAACGATCCCGGAACTCTGAGTCTCAACGGAGCTAACGCCTACGACGGAGTGACGACGGTCAATGCGGGCATCGTGAGTGTCGGCAATGGCGGCGGACTGGGATCGACGAGCGGTAACACCGTCGTAGTTGCCGGGGCTCAAGTTCAAGTTGGCAACGTGACAACAACAGAGGCATTCACAATCTCCGGGCACGGCATCTTCGAGGGACGCGAAACGACGTCGACCACAGCAGCTCTGGCGCTGCGCGGCTCAGGGGCGCTTGTCAGCTCTGCGAGTACCGCAAACTTCGGCGGCACCATCACACTGGCTGCGAATGCGACGATTGGATCAGTCGGCGGTACCGCGACGTTTAGCGGCGGAATCAGCGCTGCGACGTTCGAGCTGACAATCAACGGCAATGGTCAGACCACGAACATCACCGGCGGTATCGGCGGTAATGGCAACGTTCTAATTAACAACAACTTCAATGGTGGCACGGTCAGCGTTCAGACCGTCGTTGCCCACACCGGCCCGACGACGGTCACTTCAGGTTCGCTCGTGCTGACGGGAGCCCTCGGTTCCCTCACAAGCACGGCCACCATCACGGTGCAACCCGGTGCGACGCTCTCGCTGACCAACACAACGAACAACAACACGAATCGCATCCCGGATACTGCGGACATCGTGCTCAATGGTGGCACGCTGGCGTTCCTCGGTCTGAATGCCGGCGCTTCGACTGAGACGGTCGACGTGATCACTCTCGGCAAAGGCCACTCGACGATCACAAGCACCGTCGGCACCGGCACGGCATCGAATGTCTTCACGGCGTCGCAATTGGTTCGCAATGCAACGGCGACCGTGAACTTCACCGGTGCAACGCTCGGTACAACGGCAGTCAGTACCCAGAACCGCATCGTCTTTACGGCGGCCCCCACAGAGATCGGCGCCGGCGCTGTCACAACGACCGAAGGCATTCTGCCCTACGCGCTCGTCAACAGTGCTGACTTCGCGAACTACGACGGTACGGGATTGACGATCCGCGCCTTACCGGCGACCGAGTACTACTCCGCGATCCCGGCTTCACCGGTCGGCACAGAGATCGTCAAGCTCGCATTGGCCTCGGAGTCGATTACGACGAGTGCCAATATCGCCGCGTTGCTGCTCTCTCCGTCAGCCACTCAGACCGTGCTGGTCAGCAGCGGAGTGACGCTCGGCGTCGGAGTGCTTGCAAGAACAAGCGCCGCCGTTGCAACAACCATCTCAGTCGTCTCGGGCACTGCAACAGTCGATATGCAGGGCACGGCAGTTACGCCCGGTGAAGGACTCGTAATTGTCGGCGGCAACACGCTCACGATCTCGCCCGACTTCACGGCGGACGATCAACTCATTCTCGGCGGCGCGGGAACGATCTCCTTCAACGGTACGAAATCTTACACCGGCGGCACCTACATCAACTCGGGCACGGTGAACCTCGCTACGTCAACGAGCACGCTCGGGACTGCGGCCGGTTCCGTGACATGGGTTGCCGGAGCACTCAATGCAACTGCGGCCCTGACGCTCGGCAATAACTTTAGCCTCGGCAACTCCAACGTTTCGATCGGCGCGAATCTGACGTTCGGTGCCTCTGCCGGTACGACGACCTTCACCGTCACCGGTCGTAATCGCATCGACGTTACGGGTGCGACAACGATTAACTCGCAAGTCACCGGCACCGGCATCTTCATCAAGACCGGCGGGCAAGCTCTTACACTGACCGACAACAACAATGATCCCGTCGGCTTCGTGCTCGAGAACAACACGATCAATCTCAATCCGACAAGTGCTTCCGGATTGCCGCTCGGTGGCGCCAGCACGCAACTCACCCTTGAGAACGCCGCGACGCTGACAACGAATGTTGTAGCCGGGATGACGCTGCCCAATCCCATCGACATTCGCAGCAACGGCACAGCGGTCGGCTTTGCCGGCTCGAATCCTTTCACGATCTCTAACTCGATCACGATTCTCGGAAACTCCGGGATCTCGGTCACGAACACATCAACGACGGGCGTCATCATTCCAGTGGATATCACTGGCACCGGCGGCATCGACAAATCGGGACAAGGCCGACTCGTCCTCACGACAGTGGCGAAGACATTCGACGGTGCCGTTCGCGTGCAAGCCGGCAGTTTGTATCTCGACGTCACGCTGAATACCGACGTCAGTCTCGTCAACAACGGGAACGCGAACGCTCTTTACTCGACATACCTCAGCAGCGGTTCGACCGCCACGATTCAGGCACTGGCGACGAGTGCAAACACCGTCGTTGCGATTGGCGACAACTACAACCCCGGTGCAACAACGCTCGTTGCGACGGAAGGCATCGGCATCCTCAATGCCAGTCTCGTCAATCTGACAGAAGGCGGCCGCGTCAACTTCAACGCCACTGCTTACACGACTGCGGGGACAACCTATGACCGCCTCAACGTCAGCGGCGATGTGATCGTCGGCGGAATGGGCTCGGTCTCAGTAAAGACAACTGGGATCTCAACGCTGGGAACGTTCGACGATCTGATCGCCGCCGCTCGCACGCTCGGCGATCCACATGCCTTACCGGTCGACGCCGTCGACTCAACAAACACAACTGACTTCCTCGTGCAGACGACCTACGGCTCGGTCGATGTCACTCTTATTCCAGTCAGCACGTCGGGCGTCGCCATCTGGGACGGCAGCAGCGATGCCAATTGGGCAACCGCCGCGAATTGGTCCGGCAACGATCTCCCGGTTAACGGTCAGTCGCTCGTCTTCCCCGACGGAGCGAGCAACCTCTCGAACAGCAACGATTACATCCCGCTCACGAGCATCGACAGCATTGTCTTCCTCGATGACGGCTACTCGTTGGCGCAGAGCGGCGGTTCGACGCTCTCAATTGCGGACGGAGTGCTCGATGTCTCCAGTTCCGCGACGGCCAATACGATCAACCTGCCGCTCGCGATTACGGCCAGTCAGTCGTTCCGCACGACGCGCACGGCGGGCGACACGCTTAACTTCGGCGGCGTGATCTCGGGGAGTACCGGCACCGTCACGATCGCTGCGCCTTCCGGCACTGTGAACCTCACTGCCGACAACACCTACAGCGGCGCGCTCGCGCTGACGAACGGCACGCTTTATCTCGAAGGTTCGAACTCAGCCTCGTCCCTCACAACGAGCAGCGGCACAACGCTCGGCGGATCCGGCGGAATTTCGGGATCGCTCACAATCGGGAGTGGAGCTTTTCTGACACCCGGCACGAGCCCCGGAAATTTCAGCTCCGGGAGCATCACCTTTGCGAGTGGGTCCACAATCACTCTCGAACTCAACGGTACGGCAGCAGGGACTCAGTACGACCGACTGAGCGTTGTTGGCACCGTTGATCTCGGCAGCGCGACTCTCGCGAGCAGCATCGGCTATAGCCCCTCGAACGGCGATGTCTTCATCGTCATCGACAACGATGGCTCCGACGCTGTTGTCGGCACGTTTATTGGATTGCCTCAAGGCAGCCCGGTTTCGCTCGGCGGCAAGAACTTCGTCATCAACTATGCCGGAGGCACCGGCAACGATGTCGTGCTGACAATTGACACTCTCGCACCGTCGGCCGTCTCGTTCGTTCGCTCCGTTCCGACAGACACCCATACGCCTGCCGACACGCTCGTCTTCCGCGCGACGTTCAGCGAAGCCGTGCTCAATGTCGTCACGACCTCGTTCACGGTGAGTGGCACAACGGGGACCGTGACGTCGATCTCAGCCGTGAGTGCGTCGATCTACGACCTCACCGTCAGCGGCGGGAATCTCGCCAACTACAACGGCACGGTCGGGCTCAACTTCAGCGGCAGTCAGGCCATTACAGACAACGCCGGCAACGCTTTGCCCAATACCGAACCGGCGACTGACGAGACCTACATCCTCGACAATTTGGCCCCGGTGCTCGTCGTCAACATCGTGAAGAGTTCGCTGAGCGATCTCTCCAATACGTCGGCGGTGACCTTCACCTTCACTGAGTCCGTCACCGGATTCGACTTCAGCGACATTGTGGTAACAGGCGGCACATTGACCGGCTTCACGGGCAGCGGTGCGTCGTACTCGGCGACTTTCACGGCTCAAGACGGAGTGATCACATCCGGCAGCATCAGCATCGCCGCCGGGGTCGCAATGGACATCGTCGGCTTCACGTCGAATGCTGCTTCCGATGTCGTCGTGATTGATACGACGATGCTGACCTTCTTCTATTCGGCAGGCACTCTCACAGTGCTGAGTACGGATAATTACACCGAAGAAGTCGTGATCGCTGCGAGCGGGACGGCTTCAGACGTCATTGTGGGCGGGAAGTTGATCGGACGAATCACCGGCGCCACAGCGACTGCGATGACGAACATCGACTTCATAACGACCGACAAGACGGACTCAGTCACAGTCACCGGCACGACGGCTGCCGTCACCATTGATATCGGCACCGCGAAAGCATTCTCTGCCAATAAGACCGGCTCAATCACCGTTAACGCAGACGGCCCGTTGTCGGTCGGGGCTTCGACAATGAGCGGTGCGTTGACGATCAACGCTGCCGGTGACGTGCGCGATACCGGCAAGCTCGTCATTGCGGGAGCAGTTTCGGTCAACGCGCCGGGCTTTGACGTCGTGCTCGACACAACGGGCAACACATACGGCTCGCTCGCCATCACTGCCGACGACGTTGAAGTCGTTGAAGGCAACGACACCACTTTTGGCACATCAACGATCGCGGGGAACTTACGAGTCATCACAACGGGCAACGTGAGTCAGACAGCCGCGATTGACGTCGCGGGAACGGTCGACATTACGGCGGTTTCTCGCACCGTCGCCTTGAGCAATTCAGACAATGTGCTCGGACAACTCAACATCAACGCAAAGGACATCTCGGTAACGGAAGACGATGCTCTTGATGCCGGGCAGATCAATGCGACGGGAGCACTGACTCTCACCTCGACCAGTGCCATCACCGACTCCGCCCGCGTCACCGCATCCGGAACGACAACGCTCAGCGGTGCCTCGATTGCCCTCGACTCGTCGAGCAACAGTTTCGGGAAGTTGTCGCTGACATCAGCAGGAGCGGTGACGCTCTTTGAGACAACACAAGTCGACTTGTTTGCGGCGACGATCGGCGGCGACTTCTCACTCACAACCGACAGCACCGTGAACGACAGCGGCACGCTCGACGTCACGGGCGCGACAACGATCACTGCCGGATCGAACTCGATCACGCTCGACAACAAGACCTCGGTGTTTGACGGCAAGATCACGTTGAGCGGCGCGAGCATTACTCTCGTCAACGCGCAGGCGACGACACTCGGAAAGGTGACGACGGCTCGTACCTCATCCGCTCAAGGCTCGCTCATCGTCACGTCGACGGGGCCGATCACCGCTGATGAACCGCTGAGCGTTGTTGCCGCCGCGAAGTTCACCGCCACTGGCCAATCAATCGCGCTTACCAATGGCAGCAACATTTTCGGGGCACTGACTCTTACCGGCGGCGACACAACGATCGTCGAAGCAGAAGCAACAGAGATCGCGCTCGCAGTCGTCACAGGTACGCTGACGATTACTTCCGATGGCTCGATCACGGACTCCGGCAAGCTCGTCGTCAGTGGCACAACAACCGTGAATGCTGCCGCCGGCACAGCCGATGTCGCGCTCGATACGACAGGCAACACCTTCGGCTCGTTAGCGATCACGGCGAATAACGTCTCGATCGTTGAAGGTGCTGCAACGGACCTCGCTGCGAGCAAAGTCAACGGCACGCTCAGCATTAAGTCCGGTGGCGCGGTGACTCAGTCCGGCGAACTCGCTGTGACGAACGAGACGACCATTGCCACTAACTTCCCCATCACGCTGACTGACGCAGACAACGTGTTTGCTCGCCTCTTGCTGACCGGCACCATTGTCTCGATCAGAGAAGCCGATGCGACGGATCTCGGCACGAGTAAGACAACCACTCTGACCGTGAACTCCGAAGGGGACATCACTGACTCGGGCCGACTCACGATTGCCGGCGCGACAACGCTCACTGCGAATAGCGGCACTGCCAACATCGAATTCGACGAACTGGGACACAAGCTCGGCTCGTTACTGCTTACAGCAAAGAACGTCGCGATCGATTCTGAAGCGGCGGTCGATCTCGGTGATTCGAATATCTCCGAGGCTCTTACGCTGACTTCGAAGTTCGCAGTCACCGATAGCGGAAAGGTCATCGTTGGCGGAGTGACAACGATTACATCCGGGACCAATACCGCCATCACGCTCAACAGCAACGATTCAATGTTTGGCAAATTGGTCCTCTCGGGCGCATCGATCACGATCGTCGAGGCAGATGCAACCGAACTCGGCACGACGACTTCGACGGGCAGCTTCACGGTGATTTCGAAGGGGGCGATTACCGATACCGGTGCCCTCAGTATCAACGGTCGTCTGACCGCGATCGCGACCGGAGACATCACGCTTAATGACGACAACAACTTCCAATCACTCGTCGCAACGGGAGCGAACATCGTCCTCAACGAGGAGAGTTCGACGGACCTTGCAGGCATCAGCGCCAGCGGCACGTTCCTGCTGACATCGCAGGGGACCGTGACGGATACCGGCAAGATCACCGCCGCAGGCACGACGATCACGACGCCCGATGCGATTTCGCTCGACTTCACAACGTCAACGTTCGGCGTGCTCGCGCTCTCAGGAAGCAATCTGCTCGTCAACAACGCTGACGTTGGCGGGATCGCTCTCGGTGCGACAACGGCCACTGGCACGCTCACCGTAACCGCGAAGTCCATCAGCGATAGCGGAGTCATCAACGCT
The DNA here is from genome assembly GCA_964573505.1 of uncultured Planctomycetaceae bacterium. Classification (GTDB taxonomy): domain Bacteria; phylum Planctomycetota; class Planctomycetia; order Planctomycetales; family Planctomycetaceae; genus AM-0621. Next base: position 17,599 of record CAZNMS010000079.1, read on the forward strand.
ACTGGACTCACAACGCTGAATGCGGGAACGGGGAACCTCTCTCTCGATCTCGCAAACAGTTTCGGCACGCTGCAACTCACCGGAGCGGCAGTCGTCATCAACGAGGCGGGTGCGACGGATCTCGGCAACAGCAAGATCACCGGCACGCTCGGCCTCACGTCGACTGGCCCCATTACTCAAAGCGCGGGGCTCAATGTCGGCGGGGCGTTGACGATCAACGCCGCCGGACAAGCAATCGCGTTAAGCAGTCCTTCGAACGTGCTCGGTTCGACCGTCGCGTTCACGGGCACTGACGTTGTCATCGTTGACTCGACCGCGCTCGAACTCGCCGCCTCGACCGCAACGGGTTCATTGACGGTCACCGCACGAGGCAACCTGACCGACGGCGGAATCTTGAACGTCGGTACGACGACGTCTTTGACTTCAACCGGCGGCGATGTCTTGATCGACCTCGCTCACGTGCTCGGCGGTGCCCTCTCTGTGAGCGGCAAGAACGTCGCGATCACTGGCTTGCCCGAGATCTCACTGGCCTCGCTAACGGCTACGGGTACGGCTTCGCTTTCCACTTTGGGCGCAGTCTCGCTCGGTGTAACCCGAGTGACAGGCACAACGACGATCTCTGCCGGCGGCAATGTGACCGAGAATGGACTTCTGTCTTTGGTCGGCAATGTGACGATCGCAGCCGGGACGAACGACGTGCTGCTCGATACTACGGCCGGCCACTCGTTCGGAACACTCATCATCACCGGCAAGAACATTGCGGTTAAGGAAGCGGCAGGAACGGATCTCGGTACTCTCATTGCGACCGGCAACTTCACGCTGACGACGACTGGCAACGTCACTGACAGCGGAGTTTTGACCGTCACCGGAGCAACGACGCTCAACGCGGGCACGAGTGCGATCACTCTCGACAAGCTCTCAAGTTATGGAACCTCGCTGTCATTGACCGGCGGCACGGTCGTCGTCGCAAGCAATGCCCCGCTGAATCTCGGTACGACGACCGTCAGCGGCGGTCTCACGATCGTGACGACGGGAGCTATCACGGACTCAGGCACAATCTCCGTTGCCGGGACAACGCTGCTTGCTGCCGGAGCTGCGAACGACATCACTCTCAACACCGAGACGAACGCTTTTGCGACCGTGAAGATTGTGAATGCAAAGAATGTCACGCTCGCAGACGTCGGCGGGATCAACATCTCTGACTCAACGCTTGCTGGGTCGCTCGCGGTCAACTCAAAGGGAGATGTCACCGATAGCGGCAAGTTCACCGTGCCCGGAACAACGTCGATTCTGGCTCCCGGCTACAACGTGACGTTCGACTCGATCGGCTCGAAGTTCACGGGGGCCATCACTCTGTCCGGCGAGAATGTGACCTTCGTCAACGGACTCGCGACGGACTTCGCCAGCATCACCAGCAACGGCAATCTGTCCGTCACTTCGACAGGAGCCATAACGGACTCCGGACCAGTCTCCGTCAATGGGACGACGAGCCTCAAAGCGACTGGCGTCGACATCACGATCAATGAACTCGGAACCAATCTGGCTGGCGCCGTGAGCCTCAACGGCAAGAACATCGTGCTCAGCAATCACGCAGCAACCGTGCTCGGTAGTTCGAGTGCGAGCGGCACGTTTTCGATCACCTCGAACAACAATCCCATTTCAACGGCGACCGGCAGTCTCTTCACATTGGTCGGAACGTCCGTTTTGAATGCAGGCACGGCGGACATCTCACTGGCACTGGCCAATTCGAAGCTCACCTCAACGCTCGCCTTAACGGGTGATGACATCACCTTAACTGGCAACGGCGCATTCAAATTGGCTGCCGTCACTGCGGCCGGAAAACTGTCGATCGCGACGAATGGAAATATCGAAGACATCGCGAAGATCGACGTCGGCGGGACGACCAATGTCGACAGCGGCATCACGGGCAAAGTGATTTTGGATGAAGCGACCAATGAATTTGACGGAACGATCACGCTCAACGGCGCGGCGCTGACCTTTACCAATACGAAGGCAACGACGCTCGATGTCGTGACGTCCCGAGGCGGCTTCATTCTGTCGTCAGGCGGCGCAGTGACTGATCTCGGCACGCTGACTGTCGGCGGAACAACGACGATCAATGCTGCGGGGCAAAACGTCCTGCTTGACTCTGAGGCATCAAGCTTCGGCTCACTCGCCGTCAACGGCGCGAATGTGACGATCGACATTGGCAAGGCGCTCGATCTCGGCATGAGCAAGATTACCGGCAACCTCATCGTGACAACGCTCGGCTCACTGACCGACAGCGGCAAGATCGAAGTCTTCGGGACGACAACCATTGATGTCGACAACTTCGGCTCGATCGTCTTCGACATCGCAACGTCGACGTTCGCGGGAGCCGTCTCACTCGACGCTGTCGACATCTCATTGAAAGCAGCTGCGGATCTCGTCTTCGGCACAACGACCGCATCGGGCAACATGACAATCGTCGTGTCCGGCGGAAACGACATCACTGACGTCGGCGTCGTGACAGTGCTCAGCAACGTCTCGATGAATGCAGGCACCGGCATCATCGACCTCGATGCACCCATCTTCCGAGGCACAATCCTGATGGCCGCCGCTAGCGTGAACTACATCTGATTGGCCGCGCGAGAACGTTGGTGCGGACCGTCTCTTAGAAGTACCGCTCGAGGCCGTAGAGGCATGCGGCGGCATAGGCACCGGCAACGAGATCGTCGGCCATGATGCCCGCTCCGTCTGGCAGTTTTTCGAGGCGGCGGCAGGGGAATGGCTTTGAGATATCGAAGATGCGAAAGAGCACGAAGCCTGCGATTGCGGTGAATGGTGTGAGCGGTCGACCGGACAACAGTTGCGGCGCGAAGACGATCCAGAAGGCGGCGATCTCGTCGTAGACGACCGAACCCGGATCCTTCTTACCGAGTGCCCGTGCCGCTCGCGTGCTGATCGGGACTCCGGCGGCGATGAAGACGATCGCGGTGACAATCAGCACGGGAAGAGACAGTTCTGCTCGGCAGACGAACCAAAAGGCCAATGGCCCCCACAAACTGCCGAAAGTGCCGGGCGCAAATGGAATAAAACCTACACCGAGCCCCGTTGCGGCAACGATCGCCAGTCGATCAACAAACGAAGGACGAGAAGCAGTCATGAGGTATCCGAGATTCGCGCGTCGTGCGGCAACGTGTGCAGTGAGTTGAGGGAGAAGCAACGAGTCGATCGGGTTCATCTCGGTGTTGAGTCGCCGTTTCAAGGACGCCGCAAACAAATGGTTGTCGCCTCGATGTAGGGAACTCGTAGCTCAGTCTCTCCGAGACTGAGCATTTTGCAGGACGAAGCTGCTTCAAGAACGCCAGTTGAACCCAATGACGAGCTCGCAGGGGCGATTAGTAAGTCGCTTCGTCACGCAGCAAAGGCCGCCTCGGAGAGTCGGCCCTACGACTCAGTTCCCAACTCACACAGGTTCGCAATGCCGAGCCGAGCAAGCTTTAGGGGGTGACAAGCGAGCTTCCTGTTGGTGAACTGGCCCTCGAACACAAACTTTGAACGGTGCCTCAGTAACCGCTGCGGGTCACTCTTGCTCGCGCCGGCACACCGATACCTCGCGAGCTTGAATCGCAATTCTCGTCCCGGAGCGACCGCAGGCGCGATGAGCAAATTGGTCTAGTCCCGATTCTCAAACAGAATGAGACTCCGCCGTCGTCTTGCTTTACCGCTTTTGACTGACGGGCTGCGGTTGAGGTCGCCATTCGACGCCGCAAGACAATTCACTGCCATCTCCGGCGCTCAGCGTGCCGCAACTCTCTGAAGGACACCGCATGGACGCGATCCATCACACTCCACTTTCTCCGCTGTCGATTGCCGTTTTGCTCGGAGGGCAGTCCGCCGAGCGAAAGATCAGCCTGCAAAGCGGTAATGCCGTTGCTGAAGCACTCCGCCAAAAGGGGCACAAAGTCGGACTCATCGACCCCGCTTCGCAACAACTCGAGTCCGTTGATTGGTCGCAGTTCAACATCGCCTTCTCGGCCTTGCACGGAACGTTCGGCGAAGACGGCGGGGCTCAAGAGATTTTGGAACGAGTCGGCATTCCATTCACCGGCAGCGATTCCGAGACATCGCGGCTTGCCTTCAGTAAGTCGGCGGCAAAGGAACGATTCTTACAGCACAGCGTTTCCACTCCGAGTTACACGCTGATTCATGAGACCGACGGGCTCGAACGCATTCATGAGCATGCTCGTCGCATCGGCTACCCGATCGTCATCAAGCCCGACGCGCAGGGATCGAGCATCGGAGTCAGCATGGTGCGAGCACCGGAGCAACTCGAAGCAGCGTTGTCTCAGTGCTTCTACTTCGAGTCCTTCGGTTTGATGGAGCGGCTGATTGACGGCACCGAATGGACGCTCGGCATGATTGACGACGACCCGCTGCCATTGATCCGCATCGAGACCGCGCGCGGCTTCTACGACTATCAAGCCAAATACGAAGACGAAGGCACGCAGTACCTCTTTGAGTACGGCGTTGAGGAATCCGTATTACAGCGTCTCGCGGAAACGGGAGCGGCTGCTTGTCGCGCCTTAGGCACGCGCGGCATTGCTCGCGTCGATATGCGATTGGACCAATTCGGTCAGCCTTTCGTGCTTGAGGTCAACACCATTCCCGGCATGACCGACCATAGCCTCGTGCCGAAAGCCGCAGCTCGTCTCGGCTTCGATATGGGGCAACTGTGTGAGATCGTGATCGACCGCACGTTGCGCTCGGCGCAGCAGCGCGGAGTGCGTCGCGCGAGTTGAGGATGCAGTCTGCGAGTCACCGAACTCGAAAACGGCTTAAGTAGTTCGACAGCGTTCCTTCGCGTTTCCGTAGCCGAAATCGTCAGATTTCGGACGCTTGAAATGCCTGAAATCTCACGATTTCAGCTACATCGAGCGTTGTTTAAGTCGCCTCTACTTCCAGTCCGTGCCGTTTTTTGGTTGTTAGCGTTCGCTTGATGGGCTGCGTTCAGCACGGGCTAGAAGCCCATGCTACGCGGTCACTTTTGATGCTTAAGGAGTCCATGGATGGACATGTTCGTCGTTCGCGGGGGACGGCCGTTGCGCGGTCGGGTGCAAGTCAGTGGCGCGAAGAACGCAGCGTTGCCCATTATGGCTGCGGCGCTGATGGCTGATGGTCCCGTCGTCCTGCGCGGAGTGCCGGAACTCGTCGACGTCGGGACGCTTTCAAACTTGCTGGCGACATTGGGCATGCTCGTTGAACGACGCGCCGACAACTCGTTGCTGCTGACGACGTTTGATGAGACTCCGATCGTCGCGGACTACGAACTCGTGCGCAAGATGCGTGCCAGCATTTGCGTGCTCGGGCCGTTACTCGCGAAGCGCGGGCGAGCGGTTGTGTCGCTGCCCGGCGGATGCGCGATTGGCGATCGCCCCATTGATCTGCATCTCAAAGGCATGCGAGCACTCGGCGCGAACGTGATGGTCGATCGCGGGTATGTGATTGCTGAAGCCGAGCGATTGCGCGGCGCGAACATCTACTTAGGCGGCTCGTTCGGCAGCACAGTGACGGGCACTTGCAACGTGATGGCGGCAGCCGCATTGGCCGAAGGAACGTCGATCATCGAGTCCGCTGCGTGCGAACCTGAAGTCACTGACTTCGGCAACTTCCTCAACGCAATGGGCGCGCAGATTGAGGGACTCGGCACTCCGTTCCTCACCATTCACGGAGTGAAGCGACTGCACGGCGTCGATTACGAAATCATCCCGGATCGCATCGAGGCGGTGACGCTCATGATCGGTGCCGTCATGACGGGCGGCGACATCACGATTGAGAATCTCTGCCCCGGACATCTGACGGCGATCCTCGAAAAGCTGCGCGAGTGCGGCGTGCCGATCAGCATGCAGACAGAGGGGGCTCAGCCGGGACGTTGTCATATTCGCGTCGAGTCACCGACGACGATTCGAGCAACGGAACTCTCAGCATTGCCTTATCCCGGCATTCCGACCGACGTGCAGGCGCAGTTCATGGCGCTGCTCTCAATGGCTGACGGCATCAGTGTCGTGACGGACAAAGTCTTCCCCGATCGCTTCATGCACGTGCCGGAACTCGTGCGACTCGGCGCGAACATTCATCGCGAGGGACTGAGTGCGATCATCAATGGAGTCCCGCATCTGCGCGGCGCCTGCGTGATGGCGTCGGATCTGCGAGCGAGTGCCGCGCTCGTGCTCGCGGCAATGGCGGCTGACGGAGAGACCGTTGTGCGACGGATCTATCACCTCGATCGCGGCTATGAGCGATTGGAACTGCGGCTCAACTCATTGGGTGCCGACATCACGCGCGTTGAAGACAGCGCAGCGAATGTGCCCGACAGTTTGAAGCTCTGCGACATGATCGCTCCGCCGCTGCGAGCCCTTCAGACCCGCATGCTGCCCGACGGACGGCAAGTGCGTATCGACTCGGCGCAAGCACTGGACGAGATCGGCGAACGTCCCGTCGGAATGGCGGCGACGGTCTCGCAGTAAGGCGACGCGCGAGAGAAAGAGAATTGGGTGTGACCCGCACTCCGGCGCTGAATTTGAGTCGTCTCCGTCCGGCTCGCCCGGACGGGACGCA
>CAZNMS010000080.1:0-24070 GCA_964573505.1 uncultured Planctomycetaceae bacterium
CACTCCTCACTCCCCACTCCCCACTCCCCGCTCCCGCCCATCAAACGAACAAGCCCCGATAACGCATCGCGTCATCGGGGCTCGTCGAGTTGTGAGACAATCAAACCCGCAGCCGGTCAACCGGCCATTGGCTTAGAACGTCAGGATCACGTCGAAGTTGAAGCTCGTTTGCTCGCTGTTGCCGCGGCCATTGAGCAGTGTGCCCGAGCCCGGGTTCCAGTCATGACGAACTTCAGGACGGAAGGTGACGTTGCTGTGCGGCTTCACGTTGACACCAAAGGTGACTTCGTTGATCGACTCGCCGTCGCTCTTCCACCACTCGTAGCGTGAACCAGCAGAAACGCAGTCGCTGACCTGATAGATGAGGTAGTTCGCGACGCTGAACTGATCGTTGGCAACTCCCGCCGCAAACGCTGGAGGAACAGTTCCATTCGCCCATGTGCCGTTCGTCGAAACGAGGTCCGAGCAAAGGACGTACTTCAGCTTTTCTGTCACAGCGACGTCGACCAAGAACGTGTGGTTCGAGCCATCACCGCGCCAGCCCAAATCGCCGACGGTTGTGGTGTAGGTGAACTTCACGCTGTCTGTCGCTTGAACGGCGATTTGACCTTGGAAGGCGCTGCCGCCTGCGAACTGATCGAATCCAGTATCCCAACCGAGTACCCAGCCGGCGGTGACATCAATGGTGTCCGTCAACTTCTTATGAGCCAAGAAGCCGGTATGGGTGAACGGCTCGCTGTTGTTGAACGTGTAAGCGTGGCTGTAGAAGAAGTTACCCGTCGCACCGACCACTTCGTAACCATGAAGCGTGTAGAAGTGACCGGCCTTGATGTCCCACTCGCTGTTGCCAACGGTGCCGTACAACTGAGGCATCGCCCAGCCGTAGATGCCGTGATCCCAGCCATTGATGAAGTCGAACTCGCCGGGGTTGTTACCGAACGCTTGAGTGTTTTGAGCGTCGGTACCGTAGAGGAGGTCGATGCGACCGCCCCAGCTCACACAATCACTCTCGGTGTTGAGCGCCTTCTCGGCGAACAGCCACAACTGGTTGAGATTGACGCGGCCATTCTCGGCCTCGTTCACGAAGATCCCGTCAGGTTTGCGGCCATAACCGAACGACGTCCAACCGCCGATATTCCATCCGCACTCAGAAGCGTCGATGGCCTTCCACGCGTCGCCTTTGCAGCTCAGCAATCCGCCTTCACATTCGCCGCCGCCATTCCCGAGGCCGAGGCCCGGAATAACGTCATACGAGGTCTGTTGAAAAACGTGATCCGGGTCCGCGATGGTCGGGATCTGCGATCCATCGGCAGCCATGGCCGCACTGCCGATCAACGCCGTGCCGACGCTGAGCAAGCCTTTAAGCCAATTCCATTTCCGCATGTTGAACTCCTTCGATTCCTTGCAGGACTGAGGTCTTGATGAGAGTCGTTGAGTGAGAGATTTGGGCGCTAAACCTCTTGAGCCGACGAGAAGCGAGCGAGCTCGTTCGGCGACGTCTCACATCACACTTCGAGAACACCCAGCCCGCTCGATGGTTTCAGAACTCACTGACCGATTGCTGGCGACTGGGGCCATCTCGTTCCCTGACCGAGTCAGATCAACGTTTCGAGAATGGCAAGTGTGTCGCTTCGTTTTTCGACCAGATTTCGCACACGAAGCGAGCCACTTTGCTCAAGGGGTTGAGGTCGGGATAACCGTCAAAGTTTGCCAGCGCAACCTGCGGATTCTGGCGAGGAGCGGCACCGCAAAATGCCCGGAAGTGACGCAGCTCTCGGAACGGACTCAAGAAGCAGAGTCTGACGCGCGTGATTTCAGAGCGATCAACACCATGCCGAGGCTCAAAACGGGTACGAGCCAGCGCCACAGCGGCGGACCGAAGACAACGGTCGCGTTGAAGAACATGAAGCCCCATACGAGCTGCACGGTTCGCTGATACCACTGCGGCAACGAGCGACCGACCTTTGTCAGCCGATACCCAGAATCGGCGAGCCACCAACCGAGAAAAACAAAGTTGGCCCACAGTTCGATGCCCGACGCCCGACCGACAACGCGTTCGGTCTCGCGCGTTGTGTGTTCGACCGCATGTTGCCAACTCCAATGATGAGTCCACTCAAACGCCGCGACGACATGCACCGCCAGCGCCAATGCCGCGAGACCCCACAAGCGAGCAAACAGCGGACTGCGAGTTCGCTGCGGACTCCATCCCGCCGCCACCAAACTGGCGAAGTACAGAGCGACAACAATTCGAGCAGTCCAAACAGTCATGAGGGAGTCGCAAAAAGGGAGAGAGTGCGCGGCGCGACGATTGGCGGCCTTCTCGGACGGACTTCGGCTACAAAGTCGTCGGATGATGTGACGAAGCATGAATCGAAAGGAGTGCTGCTCGATGCCGACTGTCTCGGAGTTTGATGTTGTGATCGTCGGCAGTGGTTTCGCGGGCAGCTTGACGGCGACGATTCTTGCTCAGAGCGGACTGCGAGTTGCGCTGCTCGATCGCGCAAAGCATCCGCGATTTGCGATTGGCGAGTCGTCGACTCCGACTGCGAATGCTCTGCTGCGTGAACTGGCGCAGAAACATGGGCTGCAAGAATTATTACCGCTCTGCAAGTTCGGTCCGTGGCGCGCGGCTTATCCGCAGTTGATGTGCGGGCTCAAACGCGGCTTCAGCTACTTCAGTCATACGGCCGGCGAAGAGTTCCGCTCGGCTCCCGATCATCGGAATGAACTGCTCGTTGCAGCGAGCGCGGATGACTTCCTCGCGGACACTCAATGGCTGCGGAGCGATGTCGATGAGTTCTGCTTTCAGCTCGCTCAATCACGCGGCTGCCGAACCTACGAAGAGACGACGATCGAGAACATCGAACGCACTGCCGTCAGCGAATGGCAGATCGGCACGAGTCGCGGATTACTTCGCTGTCGCTTCTTGATCGATGCGACGGGTAATGCCGAGCACTTGCGATTGGCCGAGCGTTTCTCGAACCGCACGGAGCATGTCGAAGCTGCAAAGCTGCAAACCCGCTCGCGAACGATCTTCGGTCACTTCGCGAACTTGCCGCGCTGGGAAGAGGTGCTGCAAGCAACGTCGCCAACAACGCTGTGCGACTTCCCGTTTCGCTGTGATGACGCCGCATTGCATCACGTTTTGGAGGAAGGATGGTTTTGGTGGATTCGCTTCGCCAACAACGTCACCTCGGTCGGCATCGTGTTGGATGAGCAGCGCTGCCCGCTCGATCTTCGCATCAGCAGCAGCGACGAATGGCAGCGAGTGCTAAGCCGTTACCCGTCGCTGTCCCGCGCGTTCGAGCACGCGGAACTCATCGCACCGCAGTCGGGGCTCGTGCGGACCGAGCGACTGCAACGACGCGCCAGCGCTGCGGTCGGCGACGATTGGGTTTTGCTGCCGCACAGCGTCGGCTTCGTCGATCCGCTGCATAGCACCGGCATCGCGTGCTCATTGGCCGGCGTCGATCGAGTGACATCGGCTTTACTGCAAGACCGCGATTGGTCGAGCGAGTGCGTGCAACAATTACTCCATCACTACGAGCGTGCGACGTTTGCCGAGCTTGATCTGATCGACCGGTTTGTGAGCGGTGCCTATCAAGCAATCGCCGAACGGAGTTTCCGCAAGTTCGTCGCGTACTCGATGACGTACTTCGCTGCGGCGACAAGTTGGGAGCAGCGGCGCTGCGAGCAACACTCATCGGTTTCGCTGCCAATGCTATTTCTGGCAGACGACCCGCAGTTCGTGCGGACTGTCGACGAACTCAAAGCCGCGCTCGCAACATTGTCGGAACAGAACTTCGAGCAGCTCTGTCGTGAACGGCTTGCCGAGTTCAATCGCGTCGGCCTCTTCGCTCCCGCGCGACCCAACATGTATGGCCAAACGGCAGCGCCGGAGTCGGCTTGATGCAGACCGGAATGCGCCGCGGAGCCGCAGCCGATAGTCGCCTTTCGCTCCGCGAAAGGATGCTTTTGCGGAGCAAAAGCCCCGAGAGAAGATCCCTTTCGCGGAGCGAAAGGCGACTATCGAAGCACGCGCCGTTAGTTCGTCGTGTCGGTCGGCGGCGAGAATGCCTTCTCAAGCTCTTGCACCAATTGGTCGACTCGAAACGGCTTATAGAGCACTGACTTCAAGCCGCCTTGCCGCGACTTCACGATCGAGTGCGTCGGGTCGTAGCCGTAGCCTGTCATAAGAATTACCGGCAGGTGCTCGTCGATTTGCTTGAGTTGCGAGAACGTTGCGTAGCCGTCGTGATCGGGCAGCCGGATGTCCGCAATCACTGCGTCGTAGTGGAACGCGCGAGCGAGCATGAAAGCTCGCTCGGCAGCAGGCGCTGTTTCGACCTCGCAGCCGAAGCGCCCTAAAAGCTCATGCGCCGCATGTCGGACTTCGTCGTCTGCATCGACAACGAGCACGCGCTTATGAGACATCTTCTCGCGACCGTGCGAAGGCAGCAGCGAACTCGAGCCCCCTTTCGGTCGTGCCTCATCACCGACTTGCTGAATCAACTGCTTGATGTCGCGCGTGTATTTGAGGATGTCGCGCAGTCGCTCGGTGACTTGCCGCTCGACGCCGATCGTGTTTTCAAGCACCCAAATGGTCGCGTGAATGATCTCGTCAACCGGCTGCCCGACATTGCACAAGATCGTGTCAGCGCTCTGAGTGACTGACGAAATCTTCTCGACTGTCAGCAGCTCCAATGTGTTGAGCGCCATCGCAATCTCGCGGGCGAACAGTTCGAGGAACTGCAAGTCGTTCTCTGAGAACGCGCCCGCTCGCGGACTCTCGACGTTGAATGTTCCGAGCACGTCGTCGTGCCACATGAGAGGCACGGTCAGCGAGCTATGAGCTTCGGGCGCTCCTTGCAGATAGAGCGGGTCGGACGTTGTGTCTTCGCAGAGGTAACTCTTGCCCGTCGCGGCGACGAAGCCCGTCACTCCATTGTTCTGCGGGTTCGCATGCAGGATGCGGCTCTCGGCTTCCTTATTCATGCCGACGCAGAGCAGAGGGTCGAGTCGCTTCGTCGAGCGATCGAGCAAGCGAATCTCGACGGTGTCGTACTCGAGCAAGTCATGCGTGAAGTGCAGAATCTTCGACTTCAGCAGATCGATGCGATCTTCGATCGACATCTCCAACAACTCTTGCGGAGTGAGATCGCTCAGTTCGAGACCCGCTTGATAGATCGCATTGAGCTTCTGCTTCTGCTGCACCTCAACCGAAGTGTCGCGAATGACGAGCGCGAGATACTGAGGAATGTCGGGATCGCCCTCGAAGATCGGCGTTGCTTCGACTTCAAAGAATGTCTTGTCGCCGACTCGCAGAGTGCTGCGTGCGGGCTCATTGGTCGCGAAGGCCGTATTCAACGGACAGAAGTCGGGGCCCAGAATCTCTGCCGAATTGAAGCAGTGATAGAAGCCGCGCCCGATCAGCGCCTCTGTGACCTTTGCAATCTCGCGGAATCGGGAGTTGTGCCAAAGCACGTTGCGGCGTTGATCGAGCAGCACGATTCCCGACGGCAGCGACTCAAGCACATGCCCTGCTTGCAGCAACAAACCTGCGATCGACTCATCGTTACCAAACGACAAGAGCCCAGAGAAGCCGCTGCTTTGCAGGCACTCTAGGCTCTTTTCGAGCGATTCGCAGAACGTGATGTCGTAGTTCTCGCGCAGCCGGTCCGAGACTCGTTGCACTTGCGCTGCGTCTGAGCCGACTGCGATCAGTTTGCTTTTGGATGCTCCCGCGATGTGGGACATACCGACTGCTTCTGAAGAGGGTTCCTGCGATGACACCGAGCGAATGAAAGCGTCGCTTCAAAAGGTGTCTGTGCTGACTGAGCGGTCCCTCCATGACCGTCATCAGCGACTCTCATGGCCCGTGAGCGGGCGGGAGTATAAGCCCGCTCGATAACGCGCCAACTCGCCCTCAGCTGCGCAATCGAAGATCTCGCGCAGTCACAGCGCAGTGAGGTTACTGCGCTCAAGGGCGGTGCAATCAAAAATGCACCCGCATCGAGAGGCTATCGAGAACGCTCTCAAGCCGGTAAATGCTGGGACATCGTCAAGACTCATGAGAGTCGCCGACGGCTTCGCTCTCGCCCTTCGAAACAAGCTCCGCATATGCCGCTCATTCGCCAACACGACATTCATGTTCGAGTCCGTTACTCAGAGACGGACGCGATGGGCTTCTTGCATCACTCGCGGTTCTTTGCCCTGTTTGAAGTGGGTCGCACCGAGCTGTATCGCGCTCAGGGCGGCGACTACCGAGCAATGGAAGAGTCCGGTCTGTTTCTGGTCGTTGCGAAGGCCGAGTGCCGATATCGCGCTCCGGCTCGCTACGACGATGAACTCACCATTCGCACAAAGCTGGCGCGCGTCAGTCCCGCCAAACTGGAGCATGACTACGAAGTCATTCGTGACGGACAAGTGCTCGCAACCGGCCATACGGTGCTCGGCTGCGTCGATCGCTCGGGACAGATTCAGCGCATCCCGTCGTTCTTGCTCGATGGCTTCGAAGACGACGCGTCCTGAAAGATTGCCGTCTCAGTTGTTAGTTGCCTTTCGCTCTGCGAAAGGCTGCTTTTGCGGAGAAGCTGTGATGAAATCGCCCCCGAGCTTGCCTCGGGGGTTTAACGGCCTTTGCGCTACTCGAATTGTCCCTGATTTTAAGTAGCGCAAAGGCCGTTGAACCTCCGGCACAAGGCCGGGGGCGAAAAGATCACAGCCTCGGAGCAAAAGCCGACAAACCTTTCGCAGAGCGAAAGGCGACGATCGGCACTCTTCCGTTGCGCTGCGTTTTCCCGGAATCGTTCGCTTCGCTTCATGTCGCGTCTTGACGCTCGCCGATCACAGTTCTACTGTTCTACTCAGATGGTACAGTAGAGAGGTGCGGCTATGCTGATTCATGTTGATCCGGGCGACGAACTGGCGATCTACGATCAGATCGTGCGGCAGATCAAATTCGCCATCGCGAGCAAAGTGGTGCTGCCGGGCGAACTCGTTCCGTCTGTGCGGGAGATGGCGAAGCAATGCGCCGTGAACCCCAACACCGTCGTGCGGGCTTATCGCGAGCTTCAGACCGAGGGCGTGCTAGAGACGGTGCGCGGCACCGGGCTCGCCGTCACGAAGTCCGCACCGAAGTTCTGCCGGAACGATCGCGTCGATCTGATTCGCTCGCGCTTACGAGCGGTCCTGCATGAAGCTCTTCAAAGCCAATTAGACATCGATGACGTGCGTGCGATCGCGGAAGAGGAACTGAGCAAGCTCAGTGAAGCGACGGCCCCGCCCAAAGAAGAGGAAGAGGTCGAGCGTCCCAAAGCCCGCTCAGCACGAGCGGCCGAGAGGTGACGCGCTGTAGGTCAGCCTCTCCGAGGCGGACCATTCGCAGGACGAGGCATCCGTGACATCGCCCGTCGGAGTTCGTTGTCGACTCCGTGATGGCCTCTTTGCACGGCTTCAAACTCGAATTGCAAATTGTCGGTGTTGATCCGGCATCGTCTCGCGAAAGACGGCCGTCTCGGAGAGACGGCCCTACGTTTGAGGATGAACTACCGCGCTCCCAGATGAAGGAGGCTGCTCATGAATCCGATGTTTGAATTCCGCAAGGTCACGCGGTCGTTCGGCGCGCAGCGTGTCTTGAACGATGTCTCGTTCGTCGGTGAACCGGGATCAGTCATCGCACTGCTCGGTGAGAACGGCGCCGGCAAGACGACGACGATTCGCATCTTGCTCGGGCTGCTCGAACCCGATGGCGGCTCAGCGCGAGTCTTCGGGCTCGATAGTTGGGAGCACGGCGATTCGATCCGCCGCCGCATCGGCTATGTGCCCGACCGGCCGGCTCTCTACGACTGGATGACGGTCGATGAAATTGGATGGTTCTGCGCCGGCTTCTATTCGCGCGAGTTCATTCCGGCTTATCGCCGCATCGTGAACCAGTTCGGTCTGCCACTCGAAAAGAAGATTGGCACGATGTCGAAAGGCATGAAGGCAAAGGTCAATCTCGCATTGGCGACCGCGCACGAGCCGGAACTGCTCATCATGGACGAGCCGACTTCGGGCCTTGATCCGATCGTTCGTCGCGAGTTCATGGAGAGCATGATCGAAGTCGCGGCGCAGGGGCGGACGGTCTTTCTTTCGAGTCATCAGATCCCGGAAGTCGAACGCGTCGCGGACGTCATCGCGATCATCAAAGACGGCGCAATGGCGGTCTGGGAGCCAATGGACGAGCTGAAGCAGCGGACTCGGATGCTGAGCTTCAACGCCGTCAACGGGACGACAACGACCCCGCCCGACTTGCCCGGACAAGTCGTGCATGCCGAGCGACATGATCGGCAATGGCGTTTGCTCGTCCGCGACTTGATCGAGGACCGCTTAGACGTGCTGCGATCGAACGAGCAGTTCAACGGCATCGAGATCCGGCAGCCGACACTCGAAGAGATCTATGTGGGGTTCATGCAGGGCAACGTTAAGGCAGGCGAGTAACGCATGCAGGGACGAGAGCAGCGTCGTTTAACCGCACGCCCATCGGGCTGCGCTCTTGCTCAAACGAGAGACTCGATTCGCACTTGCGGCCAAAAAGCGCAGCCCGTTGGGCGTGCGGTTAAACGATGGGCGCATCACGAGTAGCTGTGATTACATACCGACTTCTCCGTTTCAGTCTCGTCGAGTTGCGAGGCAGTCATTCGGAAGGCACCCATCATGACAGCGACTTTGTTTTGGCGGTTAGTTTGGAAGGAGTACCGAGTGCAGCGTGCGCTTTGGTTCTCGCTCTTAACGGCGGTCGTCGCGTTGCAGGGACTGATCTTCCTTCTGAGCTATCAGCCTGACCGCGCCGAGTTGTGGTTCATGCTGGTCTCGATCAGCGGATTCTTAGGCTGGTTCTACGCGCTCGGCTCAGGAGCGATCGGCTTTGCGTCCGAGCGAGAAGAAGACACTCAGATTCGGCTCGTGACGATGGCGTGCCCGGCAGGCGCGTCGATCGCGGCGAAGCTGTCGTTCGGCACGGTGACAACGCTGCTGTTCTTCGCCTGCGGAGTCTTGTCGGCGACTCTGATTGCTCCGCCGAATCTGAGTGATGCAGTGCGACGGCAAGCGGAGTCTCAAGCGCTTCCGATCGTCACGGTCTTTGTTGGAGGGCAACTCTTAGCGCTGCTGTTTGGAATGGTGTGCTCGCTCCAATGTCAGAAGGTCTTAACGGCGTTGATTACGGCCGGCGCGTCTTGCGTCATCTTCGAGATCTTCTTGCTCGCACTTGCCGTCGGTGACCCGACGAATTCGCCGACGCACTCGTTCAATGTCTTCTTGACGTTTGCCGGATCGGTTGCGTGCGTGCTGTTGTTGGCAGTGACGTTGATGGCGCGCAACTGGCTGAATCGCGACTTCGTTTCCAGTCCGATGCAGACGGGATGGCGCTGGCTGCCGCGCATTCGGTTCGTGCAGGTCAGCAGTGACGGCACGATCTTGATTCCGATTGGTGATCCGGCAGAAGAACGCTTCTCTGTGCCGAGCTTGCAGCAAGCGTTAGCGACGCGCGCTCCGAGCCGCATTCGTTGGTGGTCCGCATGGTTGTTTGGAAATCTAGGACGGCACGAATGGCGTTTCTTGGCCTGGCGCGAATGGGTCGAGACGCGAAAGATGTTTTGGTGCAGCCTCTTCGTGTTATGGCTGCTGAGCCTCACGAACTTAGGCAACTATCGAGACGGACCGACCCCGCCCGGTTCATGGAGCGGATCACCGTGGGTTGCGGTCTCATCATTGGCGGCATTGGCCTGCGGGTTCTTGACCTTTCGACAAGAACAGCAAGGCAAGCGGTTCTTGTTTCTGACTCAGCGCGGAGTCGCGCCGACAACCGTTTGGGCCACGAAGCAATTTGCTTGGAGTTTGCGTCTGCTGTTGGCTTTGTTCGTGCTGAATGCGCTGCCGATGTTGTTTGACGGTCATCACTGGCGAGAGGACTTCTTGTGTGAGACCGAAATCATCTCAGACGGAGGGATGCTGCTCCCTCCGGGACTGCGAATGAGGACGCTAGCTAGTGCCGCCACTGTTCCCTGCTTGCTGACGCTCTACTTCGTGATCGGTCAGTTCGCCTCATTATTCGCCGCGCGAACGGTGACGTCGTTCTTCATCGCGTGCTTCTTAGGTTCGGTCGCGACTGCGTGGGTCAGCATCGTCGGACGGTTCGGAGTTCCGGTTTGGATGACGGGCCTGCCGATCTCTGCGGCTCTCTTCGCAGCAACATGGTTGCGAACGCGCGAGTGGATGATGGAGCGAACGACGGGACGCACTGCTCTACGCATCGGCGGAGTGAGTGCGTTCGGTCTCGGGGCCTGCATCCTGTTGATTGGTCAGCATCGAGCGACCGAGATCCCCGATGTCACCGTTACTCAGGCGACGCATGCCGCGACGACAAAGGGCGGCGCGCTGTATGGGTCATGGAGCGAACCCAGTTTGAACCGCGCTTCGCATGACGAACAGTTGCGAGTCTTCCTTGCTCCGGTCTCCGACATCGAGCGTCAGACGGCTGAAACGTACCTCTGGCAGTTCGAGGCATTGGAGCAGTTCCTCAAGGATTCAAAGTCGAAACAACTGCTGCGCGAGGAAGAGCACGTCACGGATCGCAAAGCGCTCGAAGCGGAGCTTGCTGCGCTGCGTCCCATCATCGCGACGTTGCATGCCGCCGCAGTGAAGAAGCAATGCGCGTTCGGCGCGCCCGACCAACTTCATTGCGAGGATCAGTTGGCTCGCGACGTCTCCGGCAAGGTGCAATTTTCATTACAGAGATTTGACGGATTGGCGAAAAGCTGCATCGTGGCCGATCAGCATCAGATGGCGCTCGATCTCTACTTGCTCGGGCTGCGAGTGGCAGTCGACGTGCAACGGCGAGGCAACGTTTGGATTTCGAATCCTGAAAGCCTGCCGCAGTTGCTGGCGGGGCTGCGTGAGTGGTCGGCTCATGCCTCAGTGACGAGCGAGATGCGCACGCAGGCGATTGCAGGACTCACGGATTTCCTGCGAGAGGTGCCGACTCCTCAGGCGTTCGCTTTGGCGGAGCACGCATTCAATCAGCGTCTGCTGCAGCGGCCGGACTTTGGTGAGTGGCTGCAAGAACGCTATGCCGCCATCTCGAACGGGCAGCCGCAAGCGGCTCAAAACGTCGCGTTGAACTTCGCCATCAAACTGCCGGGT
The DNA here is from genome assembly GCA_964573505.1 of uncultured Planctomycetaceae bacterium. GTDB lineage: Bacteria > Planctomycetota > Planctomycetia > Planctomycetales > Planctomycetaceae > AM-0621. The sequence goes on from CAZNMS010000080.1 coordinate 11,185, forward strand.
GAGACCGAGCGATTGCGTCGCTTACTCAACATCGAACACGCGGCTGCGGCGCAATGGAACGCCGATTTTGCCGCTGACTGCGCGGCGGCATTTGCTCGCGGAGCGCGTCTGACTTCCGCCATCTATGCTGACAGTCGTCACCAGTTTGGACTTCTCGCCCACTTAAACCGCGACCGGATGTTCGCTTCGACGCCGTTGCTGCAAGCGTTCCCAAACTCGGACCTCGTGACAGCAACGCGGCGATATCTTGAGCTTGAGATCGATGTCCGCGCGACCGCGCTCATGATTGGGATCATCGACGAGCATCGCGGACGAGCGACACCGGCAACGCTTGAGTTGAAGCACAACGTCGGCATGCAACTGCTTGATCCGTGTAGTGGAGCGGCCTTCGATTGGTGGCCCGACGGACTGCCGAGGAACGTGGCGCAACCGCCGCTTGCTCCGCCGGGGCGTCCCTTCTTGATGAGTCGTTACGGGACATCATCGCTTCTGACTCTGCGACGAATTCGGTACGTCAAAGGCGAAGGTCCAGCGATGGGATCAGCACCGGGAATGCCGGGCATCCCGCAAGCGCCGACCGAGCCGCTCGTCGACTTTCAGAACGAACCTCCGATACCCGCCGTTAAGGAACCGGAACTCTCGACAGCCGACATGCTGAAGGCGTCCTACGCGGTTGAGTTCATTCCCGAAGCCGCCCCGTTCCGAGTCGCCGGTCCGAAGCTCTTCGTGTTCCCCGCCGGAGTCTTCTCGGAGCCTCACTCACGCGAGAAACCCGCATGGCTCGATCGAGTCGACCGACACCGAGTGCTCGAGCAATACGAGTCCGAAGCCGAGATCGAACAGTGATCGTCTTTCTTGGAGTGCTCCGACCCGGCGGAGCCTTCCATCATCAGCGGCACGCGATTCACTCCCACTCACGAGCAACGCCGTCACTCTCGACTCTGCTCGCTTCATCTTTTTGTCCCCCATCTTTTGTCATCCCTCTTCATCACCCGCTGCCATTGAGGACTCGCAAGAGAGGGCATTCTCGAACTTTCCCTGACTCGCTACGGTTGCTTGCGAGCTTGATGTTGCCACTTTTTCCGACCAGTCAGGGACGACTCACAATGGAATTGCTGAAGCAGGCGATCGATCTATTTCTGCATCTCGATCGGCACCTTGAAGAGATCATCAAGCAGTTCGGAAATTGGACCGTCGGCTTACTGGTGCTCGTTGTGTTCTGTGAGACGGGGCTCGTAGTCACTCCGTTCCTGCCGGGCGACTCGCTGCTGTTTGCGATTGGTACGTTCGCCGCGCGAGGCTCCTTCGACGTCTATCTCATGTGGCTGCTACTGACGGTCGCCGCGATTTTGGGAGACGCCGTCAACTATGCGATCGGCTATCGCATCGGCCCGAAAGTCTTTCACAACGAAGGCGGCCGGTTCCTCAAACGCGAGTACCTCGAACGCACTCATCGCTTCTATGAGAAGTACGGCAATCGCACGATAGTGCTCGCGCGGTTCGTGCCGATCGTCCGAACCTTTGCCCCTTTCATCGCCGGAGTCGGGCGGATGTCGTACCGACAGTTCGCGATCTACAACGTCGTCGGCGGTGTAATTTGGGTGACACTCTTCTTATGGGGCGGGTACTGGTTCGGCGGTTACGAGATCGTGAAGAAGAACTTCACGCTGGTGATGCTCGGCATCATCTTCGTCTCGGTGCTACCGGCGGTGTTTGAGATCCTCAAAGCCAAATACGAGCAGCCGAAGCAGACTCCGCCGGAGTGAGCCGGAACGATGTCGATCGAGGTCGCTTGTTGGAGTTCCGCGACAGCCCGCGAGGATGCGCGATCTGTACGACGGACTTGCAGTCCGTCGATCTCAGTTGAGGGGATCTCCGCCATTCGTGTTGATGACTGTGAGCGGCGAGGCGCTAGCCGCCGGTTCTGGACGCATTCAGAACCCGCGGCTAGCGCCTTGCGGCTCACTCCACACAAGACTCAACACGAATGGCGGAGAGCCAATTGATGGCGAGCGACGGACAAGATGTCCGTCGTACCGAAAACAAACCGTGCTTCTTAGGAGTTCCTCACCGGGCGGGCCGGCACAATGGGCGAGGAACACTGGTACGACGGACTTGTAGTCCGTCGTACGTCGTGAGAAGCGACGGACTGCAAGTCCGTCGTACCCAAAACCGGATGTGTCCCGCAGGAGAGGCAACGATGCTGCGCTTCCCGATTAGTTATTGGCTCTTGGCGTGCGTTGTGGCGGTCGTGTCGTTCGGCTTTGGCGATGAGCTTGTGGCTGATGAACCGCAAGGTGCTCCGTCGCTGCCGGCGAAGGCTGACTTTCACCTCTACCTGTTGATGGGCCAGTCCAATATGGCCGGACGCGGAGTCGTCGAGGCTCAAGACAAAGAGCCGCATCCGCGCGTGCTCAAACTGTCGAAGGACAAGAAGTGGCTGCCGGCGATTGATCCGATCCACTTCGATAAGTCGCAAGCAGGAGTCGGACTAAGCAAGACGTTCGGCGCAATCATGGCTGACGCTGATCCGAAGGTGACGATCGGTCTGATTCCGTGCGCTTTCGGCGGGACTCCGATCGCGCGTTGGCAGAAGGGAGCGGACCTTTATCAGAACGCCGTCGAACGCGCGAAAGCCGGCATGCAGCAGGGGACGCTCAAAGGCGTCTTGTGGCATCAAGGCGAGACCGACTCGGGCAAGAAAGACGTCGCCGAAGCCTATGCCGACACACTCGCGAAGCTCGTGACCGACTTGCGGAGTGATCTCGGAGCGGGCGACGTGCCTTTCGTTGCCGGCAAGCTCGGCGAGTTTCTCAATCGCGGACAGAACGACAAACCGAGCTTGTGGCCGGTCATCAACGAGCAACTGGATCTGCTCCCCACAAAGCTGAAGAACTCGGGCATCGCATCGTCGAAGGATCTGAAACACAAAGGCGACGTCCTGCATTTCGACTCGCCGTCCCTGCGCGAGTTCGGCAAACGCTACGCCGCCGAGATGTTGAAACTGCACGCTGCAAAGCCGGTGCAATAAGGAGTACATCGACGGTTTGGCGGTGTCAGCTCTCCACTGACCCTGCGTCAGTGGAAGCACGACTGGTCGGCTAACAACGCCGATCGGCGCTGGGGCTCCTGCTCTCCACTGACCCTGTGTCATTGGAAGCCGCGACTGATCGGCTAAGGATCGTTCGAGTCACCCCATCATCAGACCCTCGTTTGCTTCGCGAGAACGCTGACTTCGAGATCGATAGCTCATCAGTCGTTGCTTCCACTGACGCGGGGTCAGTGGAGAGCGAGAAGAACGCGGATTGCGGACTGCGTTGTTAGCTCACCAGTCGTTGCTCCCACTGACGCGGGGTCAGTGGAGAGCCTGCTCTTGCTATTCAATCGGGGCAGCGCGAACGGCGACTCTTGCGGCGAACGCGAAGACCGCATTAGGCGACGGGTGCAACGGGTATTACCTTTCCTCGACCTCATCCTTCCTCGCATCCGCTGCACCAACCAACGAGCTGCTGCATGTTCCTTTTCCTTCGACCTCGCTTGATGGCGTTGCTGCGAGTCTTGCTCGCTTGCAGCGCACTCGGAGTTGCTTCGATTTCGGCGGCTGAGGTTGCTCCGCGCGAGCGGTTGAAGTCGGGGCCTCGTCCCGGTGAGGCCGTGCATGCGTTCTTCGTGCGAGCAGTCACGGGACCACTTAAGAACCGATCGGTGTGCTATGTCTGCCGCAATGGCGATCGACCCGTTGTGATGGTGTTCTTTCAAGGCGTCGATCCGAATGCCGTCAAGTTTATGAAGATGATCGACCGCATGACGGACGTCGGCCGAGTGAATGGTGCTCGCAGCTTCGGCGTGCTTGTGACTGACGATTCGGGAGTCGTCGTACCGACGCTGCAAACATTGGCGTTCGACGGAAAGATCGAGATGCCGCTGACGTCATCGACGACAGCGATTGCCGGTCCTTCGTCACACAGTCTGCATCCCGAAGCGGCGACGACCGTCGTTCTCTATCGCCATCAAAAAGTCGTCGCGAGTTTTGGCTATCGGCGCGGCGATCTCGTCGACGCAGAGATCGACCGCATGCAGGCCGAGATCGAAGCCTTCTTAGAGATCGCGAAGTAGCAGGCTGATCGATGAGCGCCGGCGAACTCTCGGGGAGTGAATGCTGCGGGTAATTCCTCATTCGTCCCGCTGCCACAATTGGTGAAGCACACTGGCACGACGGACTTGCAGTCCGTCGCGCTGTTGAATCGACGGACTACAAGTCCGTCGTACAAAAAAACGGAACGTGATCCTTAGGAGATCGCCGATGATCGTGATGCGTTGCTGGCTTTACTTGCTGCTGACAATTGGCACCGCACTGGCTGCTGAGCCCGAGCAGCGGTTGCTCTTTAACTCCGGCAAAGATGGCTATCCGAGGTTTCGCATTCCGAGCTTGATCGTCACGGCTCAAGGCGAAGTGCTCGCGATCTGCGAAGGGCGAGCCGATGGCGGCGGGCTCGTCGGGAATATCGACATCGTGCTCAGGCGCAGTCGCGATAGCGGGCAAACATGGGGGCCGATCGAAGTCATAGCCGACGAAGGCAAGAACACTCTCGGCAATCCTTGCCCGGTGATAGATCGCACCACTGGGACGATTTGGCTCGGGCTCTCACGGAGTCTCGGCACTGATACCGAAGCGCAGATCGTCGCCGGGACGAGCAAAGAAACGACGCGGGCATTGATCACTTCAAGCACCGACGGCGGCAAAACATGGGCTCCTCTGAAGGACATCACGAGCATTGCGAAGGCCGATGATTGGACATGGTTCGGAACCGGGCCGGGAGTCGGCGTGCAATTGAAGTCGGGACGTCTCGTCATCCCGAGCTATCACGCGGTCAAAGGCTCGCAGCTTTATCGCAGTCATGTGCTCTACAGCGACGATCACGGTCAAACATGGCAGCGCAGCGAACCGGCCGGTGAGTTTTGTGGCGAGTGTCAGATTGCCGAACGCACTGACGGCACGCTCGTCATGAGCACGCGGACGATGAAGAAGGGCGAAGACCGTCGCACGGTGATGACGAGTACTGATGGCGGCGTGCATTGGTCTCAGCCGAACTTCGAACCAGCGCTCTTCGATCCCGGCTGTCAGGCAATGCTTTATCGAGTCCCCAATGTCCCTTCTTCAGCGGGCAAAGAGCCGCTGTGGTTATTCTCACACCCTGCCGGTCCGAAGCGTTCGAATCTCACCGTGCATGTGAGTCGCGATGAAGGACGCAGTTGGCCGCACGCTCGGCGTTATCGAGCAGGAGAGGGGCAGTATTCGTGCCTGACTCAGATGCCCGATGGCACGATCGGCTGTCTGCTCGATGCATGGATTGAGGGCAACTATCGCCTCTACTTCACGAAGTTCAGCATCGAATGGGCGTTGTCGCCGGAAGATCAACCGGTCGCACTGACGGGCCTTGCAGGGGACGCGGCGCGAGTGAAGCAGATCATCGCGCATCGCGGTGCGAGTGCGGTCGCTCCCGAGAACACTCTCGCCAGTACGAAGCAGGCACTGGCAAGCGGCGCGACAGCAATTGAAGTCGACGTGCGAACGACGCGCGACGGCCATTTGGTGCTCTCGCACGATGCGCGGATTGATCGCACAACGAACGGCAAAGGCGCGATCAATGATCTCACGCTGGCCGAACTCAAGCAGTTCGATGCCGGCAGTTGGTTCGATGCAAAGTTCAAAGACGAGCGCATCGCCACTCTGACCGAAGTGCTTGATGTGTGCCGAGGTCGCGTCGATGTGCTGCTCGATCTCAAAGAAGCCGGCGCGGCGTATGTCGAACGAGTGGTGTCGGTCATCAAAGAAAAGGGCGAGCCGACTCGCATCATCGTCGGCGTTCGCAGCATCGAGCAGGCGCGGGAGTTTCGCAGACTCTTGCCGCAGTCTCGGCAATTGGGACTGATCGCAAAGCCGTCCGAGATCGAAGCGTTCGCTCAAGAGGGCGTCGACATGATTCGGCTGTGGCCCGAGTGGCTGAAGTCCGATCCGACGTTGATCGAACGAGTCCGCCGCACGGAATCGAAACTACATCTCAACGGCACAAAGGGCTCTTTGACGGAAGTGACCGAGCTGCTGAAAGGTCATCCCGACTCGCTCTCAAGCGATGATCCGGCGGAACTCGCGAAGACGCTCAAGGCTTTGCAGAAGCCGTAAGTCGTCGATCGTCGCCTTTCGCTCCGCGAAAGGCAGTGGCGGCTTTTGCTCCGCAAAAGCTTCCTTTCGCAGAGCGAAAGGCGACGATCGACTGCTTCGCAGGTCACGATGCAATTATCCCTACATCACTGAGGAACTCTCGGAGGCTTGATGGCCATCTACGGAACCGCGTTGTTGTCGATCTGTTTGTTGATCGGGCTGTCGCTCGGGCGTTGGCTCGGGGTGCTTTGCGGACTCGATGCCGACATTGGCGGAGTCGGCATTGCGATGCTGTTGCTGCTACTCAGTTGCGATTACCTGCAGCGGACCGGTCGCCTGCAACCGCCGACTCAATCCGGCATCGCCTTCTGGAGTTCGATCTATGTGCCGATCGTCGTTGCGATGTCAGCGAGCCAAAACGTTTTCGCAGCAGTGAGTGGAGGATTGATTGCACTGCTCGCCGGGACGATCAGCGTCGCAGTGTGCTTCTTGCTGGTCGGAGTGCTTGCACGCAGCGGGCAACCTCGCGCGGATGAAGGAGAGTAAGTCATGTCCGCGATGCTCTCGGCATTCGAAGCGGTGCTTATCAAGAACGGCTTAGTGACGGCCTTCGCGCTCATCGGCGCGACGATTTGGGTTTCGTACTTTCTTTCCGATCGGCTGACTCGCGGACGGCTTCACGGTTCGGCGATCGCGATCGCTGCCGGTTTGTTGTTCGCATTGATCGGTGGATGGAAGACGGGCGGGAAGAACGGCATTGCCGACATCCCGCTGTTCGGCGGATTGGGCCTCATGGGCGGAGCGATGCTGCGAGACCTCTCGATCGTCGCGACCGCATTCGGAGTGCGGTTTGAAGAGTTCCGCAAAGGCGGGCTGATCGGGGCGCTGTCATTAGGCACCGGCCTAACGATGGCGTTCGTATCGGGGGCCGCCGTCGCTTATGCGAGCGGTTATCGAGACGCAGAGAGCATCACGACGATCGGTGCCGGTGCGGCGACTTACATCGTCGGTCCCGTCACAGGCACGGCCATTGGTGCAAGCTCGGAAGTCATCGCACTCAGCGTCGCAGCGGGATTGGTCAAAGCGATTCTGGTGATGGTGCTCACGCCGTTCTTAGCGAAGGCAATCGGTCTCAATAACCCGCGCGCGGCGATGATCTTCGGCGGCTTGATGGGAACAAACAGCGGAGTCATGGCGGGACTGGCTGCGACCGATCCGAAGCTTGTTCCCTACGGAGCAATGACCGCGACCTTCTACACCGGACTCGGCTGCCTGCTCGGCCCGTCGGTTGTGTTCTTCATCGTCCGTGCGGTCGTCTGATGACCGCGCGAGGAAAAGAGGAGAGGAACGCTCATCGGCACTCATCAGAGCCCATCTCAGATAGTGCAGGAGGGGGCTGAAGCGTCTTTTGTACGACGGACTTGTAGTCCGTCGCGTGCCGTCGCGTGCCGTCGTTTTGGAGCGACGGACTGCCAGTCCGTCGTACCGGCCAACGAACGGCGCTGCTCGTCTTTATTAGGGTCGATTAGCGCCGATTAGCGTTCCTCAATCTTCCGCCTTTGTCCCCGTCTCAAAGCCACTTGCACGAGGACGGCAAACTTCGGCGACTAAGGCCGATTCAACTTCAGCAGTTGCCGCCAAAAGTCGCGCGACGGACGGAATGGCTTTCCCGCAGCCAATGTTGAGCAGAGTCTCGGCAAGCTGGGCGGAGTTTTCGAATCGTGACGATCGGGCATCCCCCACTTCGGCGATTCGGCTTGCGCTTGCTCGGACGAATGGCCGAACTGGAACGAGGACGCGGGCTCCGCTTTTGCCGCAAGCGAGAGTTCGCATGTCGTGACCGCACATCACGCAGCCAGTCGGAGTGCGTTCGATTCGTCGTAGCATGGGCTTCTCGCCCGTGCTCAATGGCAATGAACGCGAAGAAGACAAAGGCAGCACGGACTGGAAGTCCATGCTACTTAAGCTGTGCGGTTCAACGAGCGTCGAACGTGACGCAGTCCGATCCTGACTCTGAGAGATGCGGCTCTGCACAAACCTCATTCAGAACCGCGCGAAGCTTTCATTCGACAAAGCACCTTCGAGTTTCCGTAGCCGAGATCGTCAGATTTCGGACGGTGGAAATGCCTGAAATCTCACGATTTCAGCTACGTCGTGCGTTGGAGAATGAAACGATCTCGCGCTGGAAAAGTGACGCTCAACGAATGGACGTTTTCAGTGCATCGCAGTGGCTTCGATTGAAAGTGAGCAGCGCTCGACTCGCGCTGCTTCTGCTGTTGCTCGTGTGTTTCGGTCAGCCCGTTTCGGCTCAATGTCCTCACTCGGTCCCCGGACAATTGAAGGGCTGCACGAAGTGCGGTCGCTTTTGGCTTGAGCAAGACGAGCCTTTCATCTTGTACTCGGATGAGGCGAGCCCGATTCGTCGTCCGCTCATGATGCAGGGGGCAGTTCCCAATTCAGCACCGGTCGTGCGTCAGTTGTCGGGAGCGGAATTCACGGGACACACCGGGGTTCCTCGAACGATCTCGCAGCCGAGCTTCGGTGCGTTAGAGCCTCTGCAAACTCCGAATCTTGATCCCGAACGATGGCTCGCCCAGCAGTCGGTATCGCCTCAAAACGCCGCCGCTGCACCGCAACCCGGCGAGTGGTACGAGTCCGTTTTGGCGGAACCGGATGACGGTCCCGAGCGGTTGTCTTTCCGCAGCGATTTGTCGCACTCATGGCTGAGGTTCAAGTCGGACGTTGTAGGCGTACTGCAGCCGAGCAATCTGTTGCTGCTCGGTTTTGCCGGAGCGAATGCGGCCGTCATTCGCCACAACTGGGATGACGACGTTCGCGCATCGACGGCTCAACATCCCGAACGATGGGGCAACTTGACCGAAGGACTGGGCTATGTGGGCGAGATTGGAGTGCAAGTCCCCGTGCTGGCCGGCGTCTACCTTTGGAGCCTCAAGTCGCAAGACGAAGACCTGCACGATCTCATGTCGACGACGCTGAGTGCTTACACAATCAACGGTCTCACAACGCTCGGGCTCAAGGCAGCCTTCAATACATCACGACCGAGAAACGACGTCAGTAACGGGCACTATGGCTTTCCGTCGTTTCACACTTCGAGCACCTTCACGATGGCCAGCGTGCTCAACGAGTACTACGGCTGGCAAGTCGGCGTGCCGTCGTTTGTGGTGGCGGGATTGGTCGGATGGAGTCGGATCGACGAGCGACATCACGACCTCTCCGACGTCGTGTTCGGAGCGGCATTGGGCTACGTGATCGGCACGTCGGTCGCGCGGCATCATCTGACGGGAGATTCGCGCGTGATGCTGCTTCCGTGGAGCGAGCCGACTCATCGAGCGGTCGGACTGGCAATGGAATGGCGCTACTGAGGCATGGTTCAAAGTGAGGTAGCAGAGCCGCGCCCGTCAGGAAGCGGAATCCACTGCAAAATAGCCAAAACACCGCTTCCTAACGGGCGCGGCTCTGCTACCCAATGCGAGGCCGAATTGAATCAAGCCGCTACTGAGACTGCTCAATTCGAACCGATGGATCCAAAGAAAAAGGCCGCAGCGAGCACTCGCTGCGGCCTTTCTGATTTGTTGCTGATCGCATCGAAGGATGCGGCAGAAACTATTCAGCCTTCTTCTCTTCTGGCTTCGCGTCAGCGGCAGGAGCGTCAGCCTTCTTCTCATCACCAGCAGGAGCGGCGGCATCATCAGCCTTCTTCTCATCGCCAGCAGGAGCGGCAGCGTCAGCCTTCTTCTCGTCGCCAGCAGGAGCGGCAGCGTCAGCAGCGGCCGGAGTTGCCATCGCTTCGTGCGAAGCCGTAGGAGCTGCTGCAGGCTTCGGAGCCTCGCCGCCACCGCAACCGACCAATGCGACCGTCAACGCAAACGCTGCAACGCTTGAAACGAACAACTTCATCTTGATTCTCCTCAATCTCTGTGTGACCCAAACAAACTGTGGCTATCAGGCCAGACCACCGGAACCCTTCCGGGCGGCACCCAACCGAGGGGCCGACAGTTTTCACCGCGAACTCTTCGCGAATGCTCTTGGGGAAACCTGGCACATCCAAGATGCGCGGGAAGATGACCTATTCCCGCCTTTTTTCAAGTTCGTGAAATTCAGGCGAGGATGCGGTCAATCGGGCTTGAAGAGCCATTTATTGAGGGAGATTTCGAGGACAAAGGACGCAGTTGAGGAGTGACGCAAAGAGCAGTCCGGCGCGGCTTTCTGAGGGCAGCGCTTGAGCGAGGTTGAGGGTCTTGCTCGGATCGAACGCGGCCCGATGGGCACGCGGCGATGAGGCAGATAGGTCGGCGCGACGGGAGCTTTTCTGTGAGCCATTGCCAAACTCGGACCGAGCGCGGCCCGATGGGCACGCGGTTAAACGAGTCGTGCGTTAGTACTTTCGCATGATCTCAAGTTCGCCGACTCCGCTCAGCACGCTGAAGTTGCCTTCGGAGATGGCTTCTCCGAGTTTCGTCACCGTCTTGAAGTATTTGCCGTCAGGACGAGCACCCGTGATGCGGCGCTTCAGATCTTGGCACATGACGTCGGCTGCCGCTTGAACCAGTTCGTCACTCTGACGCGACGCATACAACGCGGTGACGAGCATCACCATCATGTCCTGTATTCGTTGTGACAGCTCGGCCATCGCGCATTGGCGATCGGCGAGCGTCAGCTTGTACTTGAACATCATGCCGTCCACTTCGAGCCGGCTGCGTTGCAAGCTGTCGGCGGCGAACTGCGCGTGATTGGCGAGCACGGGGTTCTTCAAGTTGAGGTTCGCTCGGGTCGCGCCTCCCAGCATCTGCTTAAGCTTCCAACCGAAGTAAGGAATGCTCGGCTTGAGCAGCGCCATCGCATGCGCCGGGTTGAGCGGGTTCGGTTGCTTGATGCCCGCAGCGTGCAGTGCCTTGCCGATGGGCTCGAAGAACTTTGAGCCGTGCTCTTTGACGAGCGACTTGAAGAAGGCCATTCCGAGCATCTCGCCTTCGCCTTCGTAGATGCACGGAGCGAGGAAGTCATGCACGTTGTCGCCGAGCAAATGACCGTGCAGGAACGAGCGGCCGCCGTGCGTCTTCATGAAGAGTTCGATCGCCGCGTGCTTCTGAGCCTCGCTGCCGAAGATCTTCGCGATGATGCATTCCATCTCGCCGCGATAGCCCTCATCGAGCAGCCATCCGCACCAATCCGTCAGCGCATCGCAGGCCACAATCAAACCGGCAATCTGCCCGACGCGACGACGGACGAGTTCGCGCGTGTCGATCGCGGCGCCATAGGTCTTGCGGTACTTCGCCCACGGAAGCATGTTCTTGAGCATGACGCGCATCGTGCCCGCTGCTCCGGCACACAACGCAACGCGACCGCGATTGAGTCCGTGATAAGCGATCGTCAGTCCGTCGCCTTTGCCCGGCTGTAATAAATTCTTCGCAGGCACTCGGAAGTTGTTGAACTTCAGCCCGTTGTTCCATGACCTCGTGAGTGCATAGATGCCATACGGCACGACCTGAAATTGGTCGTTCTCTTGATCGGGCAAGTCGGCAATCAGCGCGGCCGGCTTGCCGTCGATCTTGCACACGATCGTGATCGTGCGACCGGGGATCGCATTCGTGATGAAGAGCTTTTCGCCGTTGACGATGTAGTCACTGCCATCGAGCCGCGCTTCGGTCTTGAGTGCGGTGAGGTCCGAGCCGGCTCCGGGTTCTGTCAGCGCAAACGCAGAGAGACGCTCGCCGCTCGCAAGCTTCGGCAAGTACTCCTGCTTTTGCTCCTTCGAACCGAACGTGCGCAGCGGATCGACCGCTCCAATGCAGCCGTGAACCGAAGCTGTTCCAGCAACCGTCGGATCAACCGTCGCAACGCGCGTGAGGAACTTTGCGAACGCCGAGAAGGGAGCTGCCGCGCCCCCGTATTCTTGATCGACGAGCAAGCCCCAGTATCCGGCGGTGCCGAGATCACGCAGCAGCGCGGGGCTCATCTTGCCGTTGCTGTCATAAATAGTACCTGCGTCGCGATGACCCTTGATGATGTTGTAGGAGTCGTCCATCACCTTCTGGCATGCGGGCGGAGTGGGGATGTGATTGGGGACGAACGTCTCAAGAGGGAATGAGTCGTCCCAAACAGCGCGGTGAGCGGGGCTGCCGCCGGTCTGATACTTCTTCGCGAACATCTCCTCGACCTGCTCATCAGCACGATCGAGGGCTCCCGTCTTTTTGGCTTCCTCGTCGCTCTTGCCTGAGAGTTTGAGAGCGGTTTCGACAAAGGTCTCTTTCTCGGTCGGAGTCTGAGTTCCAGTCGCCATAGCGATGTCCTTTCCGCAGGAAGCCGATGTGATGAGCGATGAGATGACGCGGCGCGATGTGTTTTGAAGGGAATGACGCGACGAGCGCGCGGGGTATATCGCGACCAAAGTCGCTGCCAGAAGAGCGACTTTCGCAGCATCGGCAGCGGATTGATCTCCGCATCAACCAATTACGCCACAACGCCTCACCGACTGATGGAAAAACGCGACGCGCGAACGAAATGTCGCGAGGTCGCAATGAGCACTGTGAAGCGCATGCCATTCACTCCCGATGCGGCGTGCGCACGAGAGAGGCTTTGTGAGTCGGAAGAGCTTGAGTTTCCGGCGGAATTGCCGATGTAACGCTGATTCCCTTTGTCTTTCTCAGCGTCCTTTGCGGCCTTCTGTTCCCATTGTCTTCTTGTCTTCGTCTTGTCGGCTTG
>CAZNMS010000081.1:0-24064 GCA_964573505.1 uncultured Planctomycetaceae bacterium
GGAAAGGAAACTCTTTTTCCACACGGGCAATTCGAGGGAACGTCTAGCGAGGCTCTGCCTCTGACCGACGAGATGTAGGTCGGGGCATCGACCCGACCGTCCCTTCCGAGGATCACGGACGGGCTGATAGCCCGTCCTACATAACTTGACACAGAATTTGAGATCTCGGACCTCAAGTGACCTAGCCCCCAAACAGGCGCGGAACTCGACGAACTGGGTGTGATTTCAAACATGGAACACCGATTGCGTTCGGGGCATCGGCATTCGACTTGTTGGCCCGCGATACCCGCGTCGGGCTGAGAATGCTCACTCACTCATGCAAGAGATGCTTCCCATGCCGCAATTGGCACTCCCTACCGAGACGCTCCCGTGCGGTGCTTTTCTCAATCCCGACGGAGGCTGCGAATGGCGCGTTTGGGCTCCGTATTGCCCGCGCGTTGAACTGGTGCTGTTTGACACCGCGAGACGCGAACAACGAGTCCTGATGCAACCGTTGGACGACGGATATCACCGCATGTCGTTGCCTCGGATTGCAGCGGGGCAGCGCTACGGCTTTCAAACAGGAACTGCTCCTTGGCGGCCCGATCCTGCATCACGCTGGCAACCGGACGGCGTGCATGCGGCATCGGCCGTTTGGGATCCTCGCTTCGCATGGAATAGCAACGCTTGGCGCGGAGTCGCACGAGATCGGTTGGCGATCTACGAACTGCATGTCGGAACTCTTACATCGCATGGCACGCTCGATGCGGCGGCCACTCGTCTCAAGGACTTGAAGGAACTGGGCATCACGGCGATCGAGCTAATGCCGGTCTGCCAGTTTCCCGGCCAGTTCGGTTGGGGCTACGACGGCACGTATTGGTATGCCGTGCAGAACTCGTATGGCGGGCCGCGTGCGTTGCAGCGGTTTGTGAATGCCGCTCATCAACTCGGGATCGCGGTTGTGTTGGATGTTGTGTTCAACCACTTTGGCCCCGAGGGTTGTTATGTCGGCGAATATGGTCCGTATCGCAACGAGGAGCATCACACTCCATGGGGCGCGGCGATTAATTTCGACGGTCCGCATTGCGAGCACGTGCGAGCCTTTGTGTTGCATGCGGTGCGGTATTGGCTGACCGAGTTTCGTCTCGATGGCTTAAGACTCGATGCCGTGCATGCGATCTGCGACAGCAGCCCGCGACATATCCTCGCCGACATCCGCGCGGTAGCTGACGAGATCGCTGAAGAGCGCGGCTGGCCGGTGCATCTGATTGCGGAAAGCAACATCAACGATCCCGCGTTGTTGCTCTCCGAAGAGCAAGGTGGTTGCGGGCTCGACCTGCAGTGGAATGACGACTTTCATCACAGCCTGCATGTGCTGCTGACCGGTGAGCAGCAAGGCTACTACGGCGATTTCAAGCGTCCGGCTCAGCAACTGCTCGCGTCGATTAATGAAAATTACACACTGCCTCGGACCGGCAAGATCGTCTCGGAGGTGACGAGCGAAGCGGCTCCGTCGGCTTTCTCGCCCGAGCGGTTCGTCGTCAGTACTCAAACTCACGATCAAGTTGGAAACCGCGCCTACGGAGAACGACTGACGGCCATCGTATCGGACTCTCAACTGCGTTTGGCCGCAGGGCTCATGCTGCTGTCGCCGCAGATTCCGATGCTCTTCATGGGCGAAGAGTATGCCGAGCCGCGTCCCTTCCCGTTCTTCTGCGACTTCGGAGATGCGCGGCTCAAGGATGCGGTGCGAGAAGGACGACGTCGTGAATTCAGCGAGTTTGCATGGGGCAATGACTTACCCGATCCGTTGTCGTCATCGGTGTATCGAGCGGCCGTCTTGAGCTGGCGCTGGCCAGAAGAGACGGGACAAGCCGGCATTCGGCGGCTCTATCAAGACTTGCTGACCGCTCGTCGCGAATGGCCCGAGCTTCAAGGTTCGGGCAGTCACGCCGCGCGTTTGCTCAATCAGAAAGACGGTTCGCAACTACTGATCCTCGAACGTTCTCGTGCCGACGACCCGGAGTGTCGCTTCATCGTCTGGTTCAATCTGACCAATCAAGTGGCTTCGTTTGCGCCGGGACTCGCCGATGGCTTCGCGCCGGTCTTGCTCTCTGAGAGTCCGCGATACGGAGGCACTCCGGGCGCGCAAAGCGGACTCGATCCCTACGAATTCATTGTGTTCCGACGAACGCCGACATGATTCATGCGCGGCAACGACATTCAGGATGTTCAAGTAGCCGAAATCGTCAGATTTCGGGGTGTCGCACAGACGCACAACGAACAGGGACACCTACGGATGGCAAAGCCCGGCTGCGGATGAAGACGAGTCACTCTGATCGGTAGCTCGATCCGGTGTTGCTGGGTTCGTCGGTGTGAAGCCGAGCCTCGCGAGATGTCCGTCGCACAAAGCTGCGTGGGGCGAGCTGACGTTGATTCGACCGCGGCTCCTGTCGTTGAAATCGTGAGATTTCAGGCATTTCAGCCGTCCGAAATCTGACGATTTCGGCTACGGAATCGCGAAGGGGCGATGTCGGATTAAGTAAGAAAACCTACCTCACTGATGAGAGCGCTCTTCACATGTCTGAACTTCAAACCAATCCCGAACTCGAAGTCCTCATCAATGAGATTCTCACCGATGTCACGCAAATCGTTGGTGAGCAGCGGCTGCCGAACTCGACCTATCGCTTGCAGCTCAATCGCGACTTCACGTTCCTCTGTGCGATCGATCTCGTCGATCATCTGCATCAGCTCGGCATCAGCCATCTGTATCTCTCACCGATCTTTCAATCTCGCCCCGGCAGCATGCATGGCTACGACGTCGTGCGGCACAACGCCATCAATCCAGAGATCGGCACGCTCGATGACCTCCGAGAACTCGCGAACCAACTGCATGCTCGCGGAATGGGTCTGATTCTGGATGTCGTGCCCAATCACATGTGCGCGGCGGCGAGCGTCAATCAATGGTGGAGCGATGTCTTAGAGAATGGTCCCAGTTCGGCGTTCGCGCATTTCTTCGACATCGACTGGATGCCTCTCAAACCCGACCTCGCCAACAAAGTCTTGTTGCCGATTCTTGGCGAGCAGTTTGGGCGCGTGCTCGAAGGCGGATTGCTCTCGCTGAGGTATGCCGAGGGCGCGTTCTCATTGCACTACTTCGATCATGTGCTGCCGATTGCACCTCGGTCCTATGCACTCATTCTTACATCCCATTTGGATGAACTCAGTCAAACGCTCGGCAGCGATCATCCCGACCTGATGGAACTGCTGAGCATTCTGACGTCGGTTCGAAACTTGCCATTGCGTACCGAGACCAATGACGAGCGCGTTGCCGAGCGACGTCGCGAGAAGGAGATCATTAAGCGGCGTTTGCACGAATTGGTGCAACGCTCAGCAGAGGTTGCTGAGTTCGTGAATCGCAACGTCGTCGAGATCAACGGCAAGCCCGGAAAGTCCGCGAGCTTTGATCGTCTGGATGAATTGTTACACGAGCAGGCTTATCGACTGGCTGACTGGCGCGTTGCCTCTGACGAGATCAACTATCGACGCTTCTTCGATGTCAATGAATTGGCCGCGATCTGCGTCGAACATCCCGACGTCTTTGAGGCCACTCATCAATTGGTCTTCGAGCTGCTTGATGAAGGCTTGATTGACGGCTTGCGGATTGATCATCCCGATGGCTTGTATGACCCGGCGGGCTATCTGCGGCAGCTTCAAGAGCGACGGTTCTTGCAACTCTGTCGGCATGCTTTGATGCGGCGCGTTGCCGAGGACGTCGTCGAGGCTCAATGGCTCGAATTGGCTCCGCGTTTGGCGGAGTTATGGCGCAACGTCTGCACGATGCCGGGAGCGCCGTTAGCGCGGCCGTTGTATGTCATCGTCGAGAAGATCTTAGGTCGCGACGAACCGGTACCGGGCGATTGGTTAACGCACGGCACAGTGGGCTACGACTTTCTCAATCCGCTCAACGGGATCTTCATTGATGGCAGCGGAGCCGAATTGTTCGATCGGCTCTTCACGAAGGTTGTCGGAGGCAAAGTCGATTTCCGGGAGATGGCCTATCACTGCAAGCGGCTGATCGCGCGCATGAGCATGGCGAGCGAAGTCAGTGTGCTCGGCTATCAGCTTGATCGCATTTCGGAGCGCAATCGTTGGTCGCGAGACTTCACGCGCCCCAGTCTCACGCGGGCACTGCAAGAGGTGATTGCGAGCTTTGGCGTCTATCGCACCTATGTGACCGACGGACGGATTCTGGATCGAGACCGCCAGTATCTCGAAACGGCAGTCGCTCGCGCCAAACGTCGCAACCCGGCGATGAGCGAATCCATCTTCGACTTCGTGCGTGACCTGCTGTTGCTGAAGTACCGAGCCAACGCCGACGAGCAAGAGCGCGAAGCTCAACGACGCTTCGTCGGGAAGTTTCAACAGCTCACGGGACCGATGATGGCGAAGGCCATCGAAGACACCGTCTTCTATCGCTTCAACCGACTCGTTTCGTTGAACGAAGTGGGCGGTGAACCCCGTCACTTCGGCACGTTGCTCGAAGAATTTCACGACCAGAATGAGAACCGCTTGCCGCGCTTTGCGCATGGCTTGTTGACGACATCCACTCACGACACCAAACGCAGTGAAGACGTCCGCGCTCGCATCAATGTGCTCAGCGAAATCCCGCGCGAGTGGCAGCAACGCGTTCTGAAGTGGGCTCGTTGGAATCAGCAACTCAAGACCGAAGTTGACGGCGTGCTCGCTCCGTCCGGCTCCGATGAGTACCTGCTCTATCAGACGTTGATCGGCATCTGGCCGATGACCACAAACCGAACTCCGCTCGACAGTCTGGACGAGAGCACTGCAACGGAATCTCCCGTGCCGGAACTCATGCGACTGCGTGCTGAGCCCCGCAGCGATGCGAGTGTTGGCGGTGTCGTCACAACCAAAGCGAAACTCGGCGCATTGTCGACGACCTCCGCGCGACGCAGTCCGTTAGGTGCCGGACTACCCCTGACGGAATCCGTCCGACTTCAACTGGAAGACCGAGTGGCTGCCTACATGTTGAAGGTCGCCCGAGAAGCCAAATCTCAAACCAGTTGGATCAGTCCGCATGCTCCGTATGAAGAAGCATTGCGACGCTTCATTCACGGCCTCTTTCACACCGACGATCGACGTCATCCGTTCCTCACCGAAGTCGCCGACTTCGCCGCCACAGTGGCCGAGCACGGTTATTGGAACTCGTTGTCGCAGACCTTGCTGAAGCTGACGTCGCCCGGTGTCCCGGACTTCTTTCAAGGCACCGAGCAGTGGGTGCTGACATTGGTTGATCCCGACAATCGCCGATTGGTGGACTTCAATCCGTCGTATCGCCGCTTGCTCGTTCTGATTCAGGCACTGGCTCAGCAGGACTCATCGCCGGACGCCGTCTCAGCACGAGCGTCTTTCCTCGCAGACCTCTTGGCCGATCGAGCCAATGGCGGCATCAAGCTGTTTCTGACTTACGTCATGCTGCAACTCCGTAAGAAACTGCCGGATGTCTTCACGAGCGGCGACTACATCCCTCTTGAAGTCACCGGTTCGCAGAGCGAGCACGTCGTTGCCTATGCCCGCCGCAGCGGCCCGCAAGTCGCGGTGATCATCGTCCCGAGATTGACCGTGAAACTGATCGGTCTCGGAGGCCCGGTTCCCCTCGGCCCCGTCTGGCAAGACACTGTAGTAACTGTTCCAACAAGTCTCGGAGCCACCGTCTTCAAGGACGCCATAACCTTGCAAAAGCATCGAGCCGACGAACGCCATTGCCTAAGACTGAGCGACCTCACCGCCAACTTTCCGATGTGCTGTTTGTACTCGTAAGGCCGAGGACCGAGGCCGCTCGAAGTCGAGTCCGCATCCAATGGTCGACCTCACCTGCGCAGCGGCACGGAAAACGAATTGCCTGATTGGCAACGCTCTTTCCCCCAGCAGCCAGTGAATGCCGCGTCTCGTTTGAGAATCCTGTGACGGTACGACGTTCGCAATGGCACCTCGGAGCAAGTCGAGCCGCTCCCCGACTCCGAGGAAACAAGATGGATGACGAACCTGTTGCCGCGACATCGACGGCAACAACTCCGCAATCAGTGCCCGATGTTTCACTGCGCCACAACGCGAAGGTGATCGAGTTCAATGATGAATGTCGGTCTCAGTCGCGGCGTCAACAGTGGTTGTGTTGGTTGTTCGTCATTGGCGGATCGTTGCTCTTCCTTCGGTTACCCGGCATCGACGACGACTTGAACCGCACGGCACCACTGGGACTGCTATCGCTGATGATTGCAACGTACTTCGGATTCAACGCCGCTCGGCGTCGTCGAGGACGATTGGTGCTGAGCGATGAGAGTCTTGATCTCGAACCGGAATGGTGCGGCTTCTCGCTGCAATGGTCATCAATCGAGAAGTGGCAATACCTCACTTACGAATCCGGCGAGGCTCCCGACGTTTTGGTTTGGGGCCACCGCATGCGGCGACCGTTCATCATCCCCGCAGACTGGATGGCAGCCGGTGATCTGCAATTACTTCTTACTCGACTGACGCGAGCGAAGTCGTCCAGTTCTCCCAAAGCATCGAAGGGAATAACTCCATGAATCAAAATAGCGATAAGCCCAACACGGAAACCGCCATTCCGAGCTATGTTGCATTTTCCCATCTCGTCTGGCAGATGCTTGGCCCAACACTTTGGGCGGTCTCGATCGTGCATATGAATCTTCGTGGCACGAGCCTCACGTCGCCGAATTTCATTGCCGCAATACTGTGCTTGATCTGCATGACGGCGGCACGGTTCGTAGAACAGAGTTCTGGATTTGCCACGAACGCATACGGTGACCCATCGACATGGACTGAAGTCCGTAAATACGCAATTGGTTCCGCTCTGCTTACCGCGTGCGGCATTGGCGTTGCCATGTTCTTGCACTCTTAGCGCCGCCCTCCATTTGGCGACAGGCGGCGGGACCTTTTGCAGCAACGCTCAATGGAATTCGGCAACGCGATTCCAGCAAATCTCAGTGACGGAATCTGCCGCCTTGTACGGGGCTTCTCATGAGCTCGACTCAGCCATGACGGCAATGAATCGAGGTGAGTGACCTCATGAGAAGCCTTTATGCGACGAGTGCGACCATGTAATGCGTGCTACAATCTGCGCGAGCCAACCGACCAGAAATCGCTCGCCGGAAGAAACGCCCCTTCAGAGCATGCAGAGCGACACTCAACGTCCTCCCGGCGAGCATCGTTCGGGTTCGCCGTTGAAATCGACATTGCCTCGGCCATGTTGACGGCAATTCGTGGGCAACTTGCTCACGATGAAGTCGATGACTCGCAAGCTCGCTCGAACGTGCCGGGAGGCTTCGCAATCGACATGCCAAACCGAGCGGGCGACAGAATTCGACGTCGCTACTTCACGATCTTCTCAACGCTCATTCCCAGACTGCGGAGTTTGGTTCGCAACGTCGGGCGACTGAGCCCCAGAAGCTGCGCGGCATTCGCTTGATGCCCGTTCGTTTGAGCTAATGCTCGCGACAACACGCGCCGGTCGAACTCGTCGATAGCTCGTCGATAGATGTCGCTTTCTTCCGCCTGCAAGGCGGCGTCGATGAACCTGCCGAGGTTCGACCAGTCCTCGGCATGAATCGTCGGCACCGGGACTTCATCCGCGATCGTTGCTCCGGTTGTTTGCAGTTCTGGCGGCAAGAAACTGGGCAGCAACACGGATCCTGCTGCGGCAATCAAGGACTCACGTAAGACCGATTGCAGTTCTCGAATGTTGCCCGGCCATGAATAGCGATGCAGCAAATCCAAAGCTTCGAGCGACACCGATTGCACGCTGCTTCCTAGTTGCCGATTCAGTCGAAACAAGAAGTAGTGGACCAGTTCGGCAAGGTCGTCCTGCCGCTCGCGCAACGGCGGAAGATGAATCGTGACTCCCTTCAGTCGATAGAACAGATCGCGCCGAAACCGACCGGCTTCGATCTGCTTCTCTAAGTTCTGATTCGTCGCGGCGAGGATCCGAACGTTGACGCGAACGGTCTCATTGCCGCCGACTCGTTCAAAAGTTCCATCTTGCAAGACTCGCAGCAGCTTCACTTGAGTCGCCTGCGGCATGTCACCGGCCTCGTCCAAGAACAACGTGCCGCCATCGCATTGCTCGAACTTCCCGACCCGTTTGCGATCCGCGCCGGTGAATGCTCCGCGCTCATGACCGAAGAGTTCGCTCTCTAACAAACTCTCCGCGATCGCTCCGCAATTAATGGCGAGGAACGGACGATTGCTGCGTCGGCTGTGCTGATAAATTGCCCGCGCGACAAGTTCTTTTCCCGTCCCGCTTTCACCCAAGATCAACACGTTGATGTCCTGCGGAGCGATGCGACCAATCTGTTTGCAGACCGTTTGCATGGCCGGCCCGCTCCCGATCATCTGCTCGGGCGGGTTCGCTCCATCGCCTTCGTCAACAACAGCAGGCACGCGCATCAAGCGACTGATCTCAAACGCTTGAGCAACAACGTCCCGCAGTCGCTCAAAGTCGAGTGGTTTTACGAGATACTCAAACGCACCGAGCTTCATGGCTTCGATGGCAGTTTCAGCCGAGCCGTGCCCGGTGATGAAGATCACCAGCACCTTTTGATCGATGCGACGCAAGTCTTCGAAGACATCCAATCCCGACGTTTGCCCCAGACGGATATCAAGCAGCACGACGTTCGGGCGTTCGGAGGTCATCAGTTCGAGCGCTTCCGCACGAGACCGCGCTGACAGCACCTTGATATCACTGCCTTCGAAGACTTGTTCGACACTGAAATGAATATTGGCTTCGTCGTCGATGAGCAGAAGATTCTTCATATAGACCTTTAACTCGCCGAGGCACTGCTCAAGTAGGACGGGCTACCAGCCCGTCCGAATCCAAACGAAAACGGACGGGTTAATAACCCGTCCTACGATGGCATTTCGACTTTGCCTTGCTCGGACAACAGTGACTCCATCGCTTATCAAATCAGCGGTAACTCGATCGTGAATGCCGCTCCGCCTTCCTGACGATTGCGAGCCAACAACTGCCCTCCGTGTTCCGTCACGATCCGGCGACTGACCGCCAATCCCAAACCGGTGCCATGATCTTTGGTCGTCGCAAACGGCTCGAACATGCGCAGCAACATCTCGTCAGGAATGCCGCTTCCCGAGTCAATGAAACTCACGCGTGCCGTCGCGGAGTCTCGATGTGCCTCAATGACAAGCAAGAACTCGCCGCCAGTGGGCATCGACTCGATGCCGTTCAATAACAGATTGACGCAAACTTGATGCAGTAACTCTGAGTCCGCTTCGACGAGGACCGGCTGATCCGCAAACTTCGAAGTGATTCGCACCTGCTGCTGACGACTGCGAGCTTCCGTCAGATTGATGGCTCGTTGGACTGTTTGACGGATGTCGTGCTTCGTGCGTTTGAGTTCGCGCGGCCGAGCAAAGTCGAGCAGACCTTGAATGGTCTCCTCCATCCGCGACGTTTCCTCCAACATGATCTGCAAAGCTCGAGGAGCCAACGTCTTTTCCGGTCGATGCTCTGCCGTTTGCAACAAGAGCTTGAGAGACGTCAGAGGATTACGCAGTTCATGAGCAACGCCTGCCGCAAGCTCACCGACCGCAGCCAATCGTTCGGCTCGCACGGCTTCTCGCCGAGTCGCCCGCAATTCTTCGACGACCCCATGAATGCGTTCTGAGATCACGTCGACTTGCTTCTGCAGGGCCGGCATATCGAGTTCGGCTTTGAGTTCGAAAACACCGACCTCTTCCCACAGTTCGCCGGCAACATCATGCAACTTGACGCTCAACTGCGTCATCGACTGCCGAAGCTGTCGAGCGAGCCGATACCCCAACACGATGCCCAATGTGGGGCCGACAAGCACAAGCACGAACCGTCCGAGTCCAATCCAATGCGTCCAACGCGACCGACTCCGCGACGCATCATTCATGAGCCGCTCATTGAGCTTCATGAGTTGCTCGCAAGGAGCCGCAATGGCTGAGAGTTCCGCCACGAGCGTCGGGATTTGGTCCCCGCGACCTTCCGGTCGCAAACAGACGTCGTGCCAGTGTTCTTGATAGGTCGAAAAGGCCGTTTGAATGGCGGCAACCAATGGCTGCTCACGATCGTCTCGAACAGCGTTCTCAGCCGAACGCAGCGACGACGTGAACTCGTTTTCGAGCACGACCAATTCCGACTCAGTCGGGACGCGCTGATCGTTGATGGCTTGCACCACAAACGACTGCATCCGCCAGGCGACCGCTTCCATCTCATTCGCCGCGCGAATCGAAGCCACATTCTCAGCGAGAATGCGATCCTGTTCGCCGTCGAGCCATGCGAGGTAGGCAGATGTCGAAAACGACGCCGCAACCCACAACCCACTCACGACCAACACCGGCAGCAGTGCTCGTTGCCAGATGGTCCGCATGATACCAGTTACTACTTTCTAAAAGTTGAATGGCGATGGTCTATGGTCGCCTTTCGCTCCGCGAAAGAGCGTCTTCAATAACCATGCAAAAGAGGAATCGGCCCTTCACGGCTGCCGAAAAAGCAAAGCATTCGCAACTCATCAAGAAGCGATCGCCGAATCCAATTCATGCAACGCCGAGTCGCGAAATAGGCCGGCCATCGAATTGGTATAAAACAGCGGAGCGATTCCCAGCGAGACATGTTGCTGTGCGACGAGAGATTCCCAAGCTGCTGCACGACGCATTTGCCGTCGGATTCCGCCGCCGCGACTGCGGCTTAATAACACGAGATCCGTCGACTTCAATTCCATCGGGAAATTGATGCATCGCGCAAGTCTCGGGCATAGACGCGATCGCGGCCACTGCCATTCATGTCGCACCTTTGGTAACCAATAAGTGGTTGTGACATCCAATCCAAAACGCCTGCCCCATGCGTCGGACCATGACTGCAATTCTGTTTCCTCATATGAATCAGCAGCAGCCACAACGATGCGTTTCCACGGCTGAGAATTGGAAACGACAATGGAACGATTCGTGAGCTTGAGCAAACCTCGCAGTCCAATCGCCGAGTCCGCGTCGCTTAATTCGGGGGAAATAACCAACAATTCCGCTGTACCAAACACGCGGCTCAACAAGACCGAATCAAAGCGATTGACAGTGCCGGTTCGACATTCCAACCCCGAGATCAATGCTTCAATTCGACTATCACGCAGAAACGCATCAATTGAGTCCGCAGTCGATGTTGTCTCGTCAGTAGAAATCCAACAGGGGATACTCGGCAAACCCAGTTCGGGATTTCCCAGAGAGACCCCGCCGGGCAACGCACAGCTCTTGGGGGGAGTCATGTAAACACAACTCACACCATGCGCGCCCAGACGGGATCCGATCCGAACCCCGCGTTGAACGAGGTCATTTGCCCTCACCAATTGATCGGCCACCACCAGAACAACACTCACGTCAGCACTCCTTAGGTGAGCGGCCTTCAAGACTCCGTGCTATACCCAATTGACGATGCCATAAGCCTGTCGCATCGGACGCCCCAGCATCACATCCAATGTCGTTCGGGAACTTTGCAACCGAGGCGAGGAGCTATCGCAACCCATGTACCAGACTCGAATCTGAGGCCAGCAGAGTGCGTTTTGACGATGCTGCCCCGTGCGTCTTGGAAAAACTCTTTGCTTTCAGGCAGAAATGCTTCCTTTGAAGTGTCAATCTGAATGCGAGACAGCAACTCGGTCGTCCGCCAACAGGACCGAACAATGGACATCGCGACGCCCTAAAACGGGGTTGGAACTCTGCGACGCCCCTAAGTGAACAGATCCTGCAAAGAAGCGGTTTTCTAAAACGATGTTGTGTGTGCTCTGGGCAAGGGCAGTGTGGCGATCCGGTGCCTAGCCGTGGCAAGGCGTGCTCGCCGTCGGCGTCACCAACGGTGACTCTTGCTGCGCTCGGCAAACGTTGCCCCTCGCGGTGGCAATTGCGTTTGCCAGGCAGCATTCACTAGTGACACGAGCAACTGGATGTCGTGGCTGCGAATTTATCGGCGTGGGAGCCCTGACAAACTCGCAGGGGGGGAAGAACGATGGCGTGGTGGTTCTGGAGTCGGGATTTGTGACCAAACGTTGCATTTGCTCTGAATCGCCAGATCGCACTTGTGCTGATCGTGGGGCGTTCGATTCTCGCAGTGGTATAGGTTGGTCACACCGATGATTGGCTGCAGCTGCCCCCTTGCCTGCTTTTGTAACACCGCGGTACGCAGTTGGTTGTTATCAACCAACCTGTCGTGAGGTCGCTGGAAAACGTCGAAGACACTCGCAGCATCCAAGCGGATCCTTGATCCGCGACCAAATCGTGCGCAGAAAGGTGACCTCGTCAGAAGCAATCGCAATTGGATGCACCACTGAGCCGCGAAGGCGAACAGCTTGTTCCGGTCGAATAGATCACTGACTCCTGCATGGGTCACAACACCTTCAGATGAGTCTTTGGAAAATCACATTGGGCGACGACGACAATCATGACTTCCGCCAAACTTGCACAAAGATTTGATTCTGGCGAACCGAGCCCTCGCTCCATTGCCTTTCGATAGCAAAGTCCGTCAAGCGAAGAATTGTGAATGCTATGACACGATCCGACATGCCGGAAGGTTCACCGGCAAGATGCAAGAGCCTAGCCTCTCCCTTTCTGGACATAAGGGACAGGATTCATGCGAGATCAATCGACTCTTGAGCGGCAATGGGCATTCATTCGGATCTTGGGGGCCGCAGGAAACGGAGTGACGGCCCAGGAGTTGGCGGTTCGCGCAAACGTTTCAGAGCGGACCGTGAAACGCGATCTGCGTTTCCTCAAGCAGGTTGGCTTTCCGTTTGAAGAGTCGTCTGGCGAGCACAATCTCAAGTACTGGCGAGTGGATGCTGAGCGAGCCTTACCGGCAGCCTTGAGATGGGACGAAGCCGCTGCGATGTTCATTGGTCGGCAGTTGATGCAGTCATTGGACGGCACTTGGTTTGCCGAGTCATTTGGGCATCTCGCCGAGAAGGTGGAACTCGCGCTCTCGAACGAAGCCAAGAAGCTGTTAGAGCGAATGGCGTCGAGCATCCTCATCCACACAGGGCCGCGCGCTGATTACTCCTTCAATCGCGAGCATCTCGAAGCACTGCAAATTGCCGTCGATGAGCGACGTCTGACATGGCTGACGTACCACTCGCAGTCAGCGACCGAGCCGGTGACTTACGAAGTGCATCCTTATGGGCTCGTGTTTGCGAAGAACTCGATCTACCTGATCGCCTTCTCGACGAGTCATCGCGAAGTACGGCATTTCAAGCTCGACCGCATCAAGGACGTTGATGCTCAGCAGTTGAAGTTCCCGAAGCCTGCGGACTTCGATTTGACCGAGCACTTGGCGAATAGCTGGAGCATCTTCAAAGGTCGCGCGACAGAACCGATTGAAGTACGAGTCCGCTTCGCGCCGGAAGTCTCGCGCTACGTGCAAGAGAAACGCTGGCACGCCTCTCAAGTACTCAGCCCACAACCCGACGGTTCTTTGATTGCCGAGTTCACTCTGACCGCGACAGAAGAACTTAAAGCCTGGCTGCTGAGCTTCGGCCCCAAAGCCGAAGTCCTCGCCCCTCTGTCACTGCGCGATGAAGTCATCTCCGATCTGCAAGCCGCACTGCAGAGCTATCAGGGCAAGCCGCTGTCGGGATCGAAGAACACTTCGGTAGTTGCGGCCAAGAAGCGGAGGGCAGCGCGATGAAGTTGTCAGCTCGATTGGCAGTGATGTGGGCAAAGTGGGAACGAGATCCTCAAGCACTGCCGCAGATGCATTCGGTGATCTGTCATTTGATGGATGTCATGCATGTCGCGCAGACGCTGTGGGATGCTTCGCTGGGCGAAGGCTTGCAACAGCAACTGGCTAACGAGTTGCAGTTGTCGTGTTCCGACGCGCGGCAATGGATCGCGTTTTGGGTGGGAGCGCATGATCTCGGAAAAGTCTCGCCCGCGTTTCAGTGCAAAGTGCCAGCCGCAGTTCCGATGCTCGAAGCAGTCAGCTTCAAGTTTCCGCAACCGCACGAAGTTTCAACCGATCGACCTCCGACACATGGCGAAGTCTCGGCAGTCGCGCTGACTTCATTGCTGATAGAGCGACATGACTTGCCGCGCTCGCTCGCGATGCAGATTGCTCACTCTGTTGGCGGTCATCATGGTCGATTCATCGACAGCAAGTCGGCTAATGCCTTGCTCAAGAATCCATCAAAGACGTTTGGTCGCGCCGCTTGGCAGGATGCTCGATGCGAGTTGCTGCAATGTCTCGCTGCCATTGCCGAGTTGCCCAACAGTGGTCGTTGGAACGGCACAACGAATCCACTTTCTACGCAGTGGTTACTCACGCTGGCGGGATTCACGACGGTTGCCGATTGGCTCGGCTCAATGGGCGAAGTGTTTCGATTAGCGGGGCCGATCGAGGATTTGGCCGATTACATCACACTGTCGCAGGACCGAGCCAAGCAAGTGGTGGCAGACGTAGGTTGGTCGGGATGGGCGGCTCCGCGCGACGAACTGGAAGTTGAGGACCTGTTTCCAGTCGTCAAGCAATATGGACTCAGACCGCTGCAAGTCGCCGTTGACGATCTGATACGCAGACGCGATGCCGATGCCATCTCTATTGATAACGACGCGTCTCCGAGATGCGTGCTGATTGAAGCACCGATGGGTGAAGGCAAGACCGAAGCGGCGATGGCATTGGTCGAGCATTGGTCGGTGCAGTTGCAGCAGCGCGGTTGCTATTTCGCGCTGCCGACAATGGCGACGAGCAATCAGATGTTTGGCCGCGTGCGAGAATTTCTTGAACGTCGCTACGCGGATTCTGGCGACCGAGTCAACTTGCTCTTGTTGCATGGTCGCGCGTCATTGTCTGAGGCATTGCAGGAACTCGTCGCTGCGGCGCGACAGCCTCAAGGTATTGATCCGCGCGGAGATGAAGCTGGTGAAGTCATCGCGGGTGAGTGGTTCACGTTTCGCAAACGCGGACTCTTGGCACCGTTCGGAGTGGGCACGGTCGATCAAGTGTTGATGGCCGTGCTCCCGGTGAAGCATGTCTTTGTGCGGTTGTTCGGACTGGCTCAGAAGACTGTCATTATCGACGAAGTGCATGCCTATGACGCCTACATGAGCGTGTTGCTGGATCGACTGCTGATGTGGTTGGCGAGTCTCGGAACAACGGTCGTGCTGCTGTCAGCCACACTTCCGCGAGCCCGTCGTGAAGCGCTGCTTGCAGCCTATCGACGAGGCTTGTGGCGGACTCAGGCGGATGAGATTCCGGAGCTAGGCGCGGTTGATTCGATGGCTCAGGAACTGGATGGCTCGACTCAGAGTGTCAAGCTACGGACGGCGAACTACCCGCGACTCAGTTGGCTGACGGCTGACGGACAGACTGCGGAACGGCACTTTCCTGCGGCGAAAGAAATTGAACTCACCATTCAGTGGAAAGCGAATGACGTCGCGGACTGGGCTGCCGACTTGCGGGACGCGCTTGAGCACGGTGGATGCGCGGCGGTCATCTGCAACACCGTGACGCAGGCTCAAGCGACGTTTCTCGCGCTGCAACAATTCTTCCACCGTGATGAACTCGATTTGTTTCATGCCCGTTTCCCATTTGAAGAACGTGAGGCGCGAGAACAACGAGCACTGTGCCTCTTCGGCAAGCCTCGTGATGGCAATGCGGGTCTGCGGCCGCGTCGAGTCTTGGTGGCGACACAAGTGATCGAGCAGAGCCTTGATATCGACTTCGATCTGATGATCACGGA
This sequence comes from uncultured Planctomycetaceae bacterium, assembly GCA_964573505.1. Lineage (GTDB taxonomy): Bacteria > Planctomycetota > Planctomycetia > Planctomycetales > Planctomycetaceae > AM-0621. Next base: position 15,768 of record CAZNMS010000081.1, read on the forward strand.
AGTCGCACCGATCGACTTGATCCTGCAGCGCGCGGGACGATTGCAGCGGCATGTGGTCATCAACAATCAGCCGCGCGTGCGACCTGTCGGTTTCGAGACGCCGACGTTGTGGTTGCTGCGACCTCAAACGCGGGTCGATGGTTTGCCCGATTGGGGATCAAGCGGTTGGGTCTATGCGCCGCACATCTTGTTGAAAACATGGCTGGCCCTGCATGAGCGATCGCGCATCGCGCTGCCGGCGGATATCGAACCGTTGATTGAAACGGTCTATGACGAAAGTCAGTGGGCACTCTGTCTCGACTCGTTGTCCGAGTCGTCTTCGCGAGCGAGTTACGAGGCCGAATTACTGTCGACCTTCGAAGCGCTGCGGACTGATCGAGACTCCGCTGAATCCGAAGCCGAGTCAGCTCTCATCAAACCCCCGGCACGTGCGCATGAAGGATCGTTGCGAAATGTCTGCTCGGCGGAGTTGGAAGAAGACGCACCGGATCTGCATCCCGCCTTTCAAGCCAGAACCCGACGCGACTCATTGCCTTCGATCAGCGTCGTTTGTCTGAGCCAGTCATCAGACGGACTGCGACTGCGCCCGGATGGTCCGCCCGTGTCGTTGGATGATGTTCCCGATCCGTTGGCGACAGAGAGCTTTATTCGCCGGTCGGTCTCGATCTCGCACGTCGGCATCGTGCGCGAACTCAAACAGCACGGTCTGTCGCCGCCGACATGGCAGAAGAATGCGCTGCTGCGATCGCTGCGCGTGTTGATCTTCAACGCGGAACGATCGTGCGACGTTGGCCACTTCACGCTGCTCCTCGACGCGGATCGAGGGCTTGTCTTTCTCAACAACAACTCACTTGAGGACTTGTGATGTCCGATTCGAATCCTTCATTCAATCTGGTCGATCAACTGTGGATTCCGTGCGTGACCAAAGATGGTGCGTACGAGCAACTGGGGCTCGAAGCGGTCTTTCATCGAGCGCACGAACTGCGTGAGATCTATGAAGACTCGCCGCTCATCGTCGTCTCGATTTATCGGTTGCTGTTGGCGGTCACGCATCATGTGCTCGCAGGCCCCGCTGACATGAGTGCTTGGGCCAAGCTGTGGAACGCCGGAGAGGGTCGCTTTGAGGCTGCTCGGTTCACGGACTACTTGCGTGAGACGACGCGCTATCGCCGGTTCGATCTGTTTGATGCCGAGCGGCCGTTCTATCAGACGGCAGAGATCCCGTTTGATAAGCCGAGTACCAAAGGCACGCCCGAGTCCTATGCGAAGTCGATCGCCAAACTGACAACGGAACTCTCGGCGAACGACACGCTGTTTCATCATGAGATCGAAAGCGTTCCTCAGGCGGTCACCGCAGCACAGGCCGCGCGTTTGGTGCTGGCGGCTCAGAACTTTTCGATGGGCGGTCGCGTGACCTTTGAGCACAAAGACGATGGCTCTGCCGACGCGAGTCCGTTGGTCAAAGGCGCTTTGGCATTGTTGTGCGGAGACAATCTGTTTCAGACGTTGGTCTTGAATCTCGTGCGCTACGACGGACGCGGTGACGCGCCGTTCCTGTTCGATCCAGCACGCGATCGACCGGCTTGGGATCGCGCTGAACCCGCGCGTTCGCGCGACCGCAAATTGGAGGGCTATCTCGATCTGCTCACCTGGCAAAGCCGTCGTCTGCGATTACGACCTGAAGTTGGCGCGGAGGGCGAGCTCATTGTTCGAGACGTTGTCGTGATGAAGGGCGAACAATTCGTCGACGGCTTTCATCGTCGATCGAGCGAGACGATGGTGGCCTTCACTCACAACAAAGATGCCAAAGAGAAGCAAGATCCGTGGCCAACAGTTGGCTTCAGCGAAGACCGCGCTCTGTGGCGCAATAGCCTCGCCTTCTTGGAATCTGTCGATGCAGTACGTGCTCGGCCTAAGACGATGACGTGGATCGAAGACCTGCGCGGCGAAGGGCATCTCAGCGATCGCGACTTTGTTCCGCTGTCGTTGTTCGGCCTCGCTTCCGATCAAGCCAAAGTGCTTCTGTGGCGACACGAACTGATGCTCGTCCCCTTGAAGCTGCTTGGAAACGTCGTGTTGCTCAAGACGTTGGAGGAAGCGCTGCGCCTGTGTGAAGAACTCCGCAAGACGATGTGGTCGACGGCGACAGAGTTCGCTCGTGTGCTGCTGATGCAGACGACGGACATCAAGAAGCAGCCGGGTTCCGAGCAAAAGAAAGACATGCAGAAGATCGTCGACTCACTCGAAATGGAGCGACGCTATTGGGCGAAACTGCAAGTTGAGTTCGTCAGCTTCCTCGGCGGCGACCTCATCGAGACCGATCCGCCTGAAGATGACGACATGCACCTGCCCGCGCTCTTGGCATGGAAAGCAACGCTACGCCGCGTTGCCAAAGGCGTCTTCGCGGAGGTCATCGCACGCGAAGACGGATCAAGCCGCACCCTGAAAGCTGCCGTCGCTGCCGAGCGCAGCTTTGACGCGTCACTGCTCACCGTGCTGGGACCGGTGCCGTCGGCATCGACCGGCTCGTGACAATGGTCGCCTTTCGCTCCGCGAAAGTGCGTCTTCAAACGCGTCGCTGCGGTTGCAATCTCCCTACCAACGAAGCGCCCGAGAAGACGCTCTTTCGCGGAGCGAAAGGCGACCATAGGTCAAACGATTCGACATTTTCCCCTTAACGAAAGGACTTCATCACATGACTGTCAGCGTTACTTCAGACACTCACGAGCACACGTTCGTGGCCCGTCTGAAACAACTGGTCGAGCAAGGTGACAACGCCGCGCTCGCCGCCTTACGCCGAGGACTCGGAAAACCGCCGGGGACCGTTGCCGAGATGCATCGCATCGTGCTTCCGTGGCTGAAAGAGCACGGAAGTTGGAACGAGGACGTCTTCTATCTCGTCGCGGCGTTGTTCGCGTATTGGCATCAAGGCAAAGACCATTCGCCGACATCGGCACCGCGCAACATCGGTGAATCCCTGAGCCAATTGCGCGACGAATCCGGCAGCATCGAGAAGCGCTTCGAAGCCTTGCTCAACGCGCATCAAGACGACATCGCGCAGCACCTGCGTCATCTGGTGGGGCTGCTCAAGAGCAAAGACGTCGCGATCGACTGGACGCAACTCATCTGGGACTTGCGCGGCTGGGATCACGACGAGAGCAAGGTTCAACGGCAATGGGCTCGTGGCTTCTGGCGCCGTGAAGAACCCGAGTCATAGCCATCTTGGAGCGTGGCGATTCATCGCCGCTTTGGTTTTGCGGCGCAGCCGATTGTCGCCTTTCGCGGAGAAGGTGTGACTAAATCGCCACTCGGGCTTGTCCCAGTGGTTTAACGGCTTTTGCGCTACTCGAACGCTCCTTGGTTTTACGTAGCGCAAAAGCCGTTGAACCCCCGACACAAGGTCGGGGGCGATTTAATCACAGACTTGGAGCGAAGGGCGACCAGTGTCTCCCAAGAAAGCAGAAAACGGCTTCGCCGAAAGCGAAAACGGCGATGAATCGCCGTACTCCAAAACTGTTTCGCAACAACGATTTCAAACCGCTGTCATTTCATTTCTGAAAGGTCTCGATCCATGTTTGTTGAATTACACATCCTGCAGAACTTCGCTCCGTCCAATCTGAACCGCGACGACACCAACGCACCGAAAGATTGTGAGTTCGGCGGCTTCCGTCGCGCTCGCATCTCGAGCCAGTGCCTCAAGCGCTCGATTCGTTCTGAGTTTGCGCGCTCTGAGTTGATCCCTGAGGAGAATCGAGCCAAGCGAACCAAACGACTCATTGATGAGCTTGCCAAACTTTTGGTCAGCGACGCTCGGCCCGAAGCACACGTTCGATCTGTGGCAGAGTTCACGGTCAATGGAGCCGGCTTGGCAACGAAGGAAGGCAAGACTGAGTACTTATTATTCCTCTCGGCTCAGAGTATTCGTCGCTTCGCAGATCTGATTGCGCAGCATTGGGATGAACTCGCACCACTCGCGATTGAAACATCCGATGCGCCGACCGACAGCAAAGCGAAGAAGGAAAAAAAGAAAGCCAAAGCGGAAGCCCCCGAGTCCGTGCGGTCGGCGTTGCGAACACTCTTGGATGGCACTCAAGCGGCGGACTTGGCGCTGTTTGGTCGCATGTTGGCGGACTTGCCATCCGACAATGTCACGGCCGCGAGTCAGGTCGCGCATGCCCTCTCAACGAACAAGGTCGAAATGGAGTTCGACTTCTTCACCGCTGTCGACGACTTGCAGCAAGATGGCGAAACGGGCGCTGGGATGATGGGAACGGTCGAGTTCAACTCGTCGTGTTTCTACCGCTACCTCAATGTGGATGTGGCCCAGCTCACGACGAACTTGGGCAACGATCGCGAGTTAGCGCTGCGAACCGTCGACGCCTACATCCGCGCGGCGGTACTGGCCATTCCGACCGGCAAGCAGAACAGCATGGCCGCTCAGAACCTGCCGTCGTTTGTGCTCGCGGTTGTTCGCGACTCGGGCCTGTGGTCGTTGGCCAATGCGTTCGTGAAACCCGTTTCGCCCAAGAAGGATGACGATCTCATCACGGCTTCGATCGCTCGTCTGGATCAACACTGGCAACAGATTGCCGAGACATACGGCATCAGCGGCGTGCGCTCCAAAGCGGTATTGGCGACAAGCGATGATGGTCTCAATGCACTGAAGGGCGATCGTCAGAAAGCCAATGGCGATCAATCGGCGCTCGACGTTTTGGTCGCGTCGGTTCGAACAGCCTTGAGCCACGGGGGTCAATCATGAGTGACCCGAGCGTGCTCATCTTACGACTGACTGCGCCGCTCCAATCATGGGGCGTTCAAAGTCGGTTCACCGTCCGCGACACCGCGCGCGAGCCCAGTAAAAGCGGTGTCGTCGGATTGCTGGGAGCCGCGTTAGGTCGCCCGCGCGATGCGGACTTCAGTGACCTCAACGCGCTGCTGATGGCCGTGCGAGTAGACCGTCCGGGTGCGTTGCGCCGCGACTATCACACAGCGGGTGGTGGATCGGTTCCCAACCGCAAGGCTTACGGAGTCGCGGAGACCAGTGCCGATCCGTCGAAGCCGGTCGGTGAGGGCAAGCTGCGAACAGTCGTCTCGCATCGGTACTACCTCGCCGATGCCGACTTCCGAGTCGCGCTGCAAGGCGAGACTCTGTTTCTCCGCGAACTCGAACGCGCGTTGCAAGCGCCTCGCTGGCCATTGTTTCTCGGTCGCAAAGCTTTCACGCCCACTCAGCCGCTGTGTCGAGGCGTGCGCGAAGGACTCGCTCCGATCGACGCGCTGCGAGACACCGAGCCGTGGTTCTTCCGCAATCGTCACGAGCGCGCGGAATTCGAGAAGTTGGAACGTCGCTGTCGAGTGGTGCTTGAGCTTCGCGGCTCAGACATCGCGCGCTGCGACGACGCACGGCCCGACAGCGTCGACTCGTTTCAGTCCCGAGACTTTCAACTGCGACATGTGTGCTCGCAGTGGCTCACCTTGAATCCCGAACTCATTCAAGAGGAGGACAAAGCATGTTCCTTTCCGCGTTGATTCTGAATCCGCGTTGTCGTCAGGCACGGCAAGACCTGAGCGATGTTTATGGCTTGCATCAGACGCTCTCACGGGCCTTTCCCCATCGAGACGAAGGCGGCATGGGCGATGTTCTGTGGCGGCTCGATACCGATCGTCGCACAGGGACCAGTTCCGTCTTGGTGCAATCGTCGTTACAGCCCAATTGGGAAGCGATCGTTACGCAGTGGCCGGACTACTTCGCCGTGCGCGAAGCGGGTTCCGACGCCCTACGCACTCGGCCTTTGCCGGATGTCACGTTTGTTGCCGGGCAGTGCTTGAGCTTCCGATTGAGAGCCAATCCGACCGTGAAGCGCGAAGGCAAACGTCACGGGCTCAAGACCGAAGACGAGCAAACCAATTGGCTCGCGCGCAAGGGGAACGATCACGGCTTTCGCTTGGTCAACGTCCGCGTCATCGCGGAAGAACCGTGTGAGTCGCGAGAGAAAGGCCGCTCGATGAAGTTCGCTTCGACTCTGTTCGACGGCCAACTCTGTGTCACTGACCCCATCAAGTTCGCGCAGGCCTGGCGCGAAGGCATCGGGAGCGCGAAGGGGTTTGGGTTTGGACTGCTGAGCGTGGCGCGGGCTTCTTCGTGAAAGATGTTGCTGAGTAGTTCAGCGTGATTGTGCTGCCGGTTTCTCGGGGACCGGCGGCTGGCCTCGGGCGGGTGGTGGAATTGGCAGAGCTTTGAGCGGCTCTGCGGTTCGTCGTGTTGTGAGTGTGCGATCTTTGTCGCCATGCAACGCGCCTGCTTGAGGACTTGCTCTCATCGCGACTCTCGCTGTTAGCAATCACGGTGATGAGTCGCAGCACTTGGAGGCGCGGGATGCATGGCTCCTTTCTCTGGAGGTCCATCATGCGTCAGCTCGATATGACAGAGCTGCCTCGTTTCGACGATCGGCTCAGTCATCTGTATCTCGAACATGGGCACATCGAACGCGATCAAAACTCGATCGCGTATGTGACTCAGTTAGGCACCACTCCGGTGCCGGCAGCGGATCTGTCACTTTTATTACTCGGCCCCGGTACGACGATCAGTCATGCCGCCATTGATCGGCTGGCCGACTGCAATTGCACGGTCGTGTGGTGCGGCGAGATGGGCGTGCGGTTCTATTCGGTCGGTCGAGGTGGCACGCATCTCTCGACCAATCTGCTCAAGCAAGCCGCGCTGGCCAGCGATCACAAGTCGCGCTTGGCGGTCGTGCGTCGCATGTACGAGAAGCGGTTCAAAGAACAGCTCGATCCCAAACTCTCGTTGGAACAGATTCGCGGCAAAGAGGGTTACCGAGTTCGTTCGGCCTACCAACAGCATGCCGAATCGAAGGGCATCGAGTGGAAGGGCCGCTTCTATGACCCGGACAACTGGCAAGCCGGAGACGACGTCAACCGTGCGTTGTCATCGGCCAGCGCGTGCCTCAACGGCATTGTGACGGCGGGCATTGTGAGTGCGGGTTACTCGCCGGCCTTGGGCTTTATCCACACGGGCAAGCAACTGTCGTTCGTGTACGACATCGCGGACCTCTACAAGGTCGACCTGCTGGTGCCCGAGGTGTTTGGACTGTTGGCTCAGGGGCGACACGACGTTGAACGTCGAGCCCGCTTGGCCTGCCGCTACGTGTTCCAGAAGCACAAGCTGCTGGAGCGAATTCTGCCTGACATCAACGAGGTGCTTTATGGTCGTGCTAATCCTGGAGCGAGTCCCGCCGGGACTGAAGGGGGATCTGAGTCGTTGGATGATCGAGCCGAAGGCCGGGATCTTCCTCGGCAGAGTGAATGCCCGAGTCCGTGACAAGTTGTGGCAGAAGGCCACCGAGAAGAGTGCCGGAGGTGCCTGCATGGTGATTTGGCGCAGCAACAACGAGCAGGGTTTTGAGTACCGCACTCACGGCGACCTGTCTCGCCAAATGGTTGATTACGAAGGGCTACATCTTGTGTTGCACCGCCGCGAGTGAAACGAGATGTTGGTCTCGTCCCCACATGCGTGGGGGTGACCCGCCGGGCCGGTCACGATTACTGCGAGATCAGACCTCGTCCCCACATGCGTGGGGGTGACCCGATGTACCGCTGCCACATCTCGCACGAGCTTTGCTCGTCCCCACATGCGTGGGGGTGACCCGCGAGATCCATGACGTGAGCGGCCGCAGTCTCACTCGTCCCCACATGCGTGGGGGTGACCCGAGTTACAGGCCGCGACGTTCATCTTGAGCAACCTCGTCCCCACATGCGTGGGGGTGACCCGGCTACGGGCGACTCCTCTGCCGGTTGCGACTACTCGTCCCCACATGCGTGGGGGTGACCCGCACGAAGCGGCGGCGAGCGTATGGGATGAAGCCTCGTCCCCACATGCGTGGGGGTGACCCGTACGTCGGGCGGATTCTCGCTCACAACTACCGGCTCGTCCCCACATGCGTGGGGGTGACCCGTATCCGCGAACTGGCGCGGAAAACTGGCATATCTCGTCCCCACATGCGTGGGGGTGACCCGGGACTCCGATGGCGAATGCCATGACGATCAGTCTCGTCCCCACATGCGTGGGGGTGACCCGCGATCGACCTAATCACAAAAATGGTAGTTTCTCTCGTCCCCACATGCGTGGGGGTGACCCGGCGACACGCTCGAAAACGTGCCGCCTTTGCGACTCGTCCCCACATGCGTGGGGGTGACCCGGTGGCGACGCGGTCTCGAATGCGAGCAGCCGCCTCGTCCCCACATGCGTGGGGGTGACCCGAGCGAGGGCTTGAAGTTCG
>CAZNMS010000082.1:0-24054 GCA_964573505.1 uncultured Planctomycetaceae bacterium
CCTGCAACACATCGCGAGCAAGAATCACATCATTGCGGAACTCATCGGGAGTCAATTCATAGACGAGCCCGTGCCAATAGCTATGACAACCAATCTCGTGCCCCGCCTTCTGAATGTCGCGCACCAGCGACGGAAATCGCTGAGCAACCCAGCCGAGCACATAGCACGTTGATCTCACCTGATGACGATCAAGCAACTTCAAAAGGCAGTGAGTATTTTTGACGACGCGACTTTCCATCTGCTCCCAGTCGCGGCGCGGAACGCGATCCGCGAATGCCGAGACATGAAAATAGTCTTCGACATCAATCGTCATCGCGTTCGTAATCTGCGGTCGATACATCTGCATCACTTTTGTTTGGCCCGTTATATGATCTCTACTGCGATGCTGTGCTGAATACGGAGAACGGTCTGCGACAGTTTCCGGCATTGCGTGCCATTAACGTTGCGCAAAGAGGCTCTCACTTAGTACCGGCAACAAATCCTTGAGCATCTTTTCCGCCGGAGTTTGCTCTTTGCTCTTGATCAAACTGGTTGCCTCGTAACTGACATACAATTTGAAGAGCGCCGGCTTGCCGACGAAAACCAACCGGGGACTGTCGGGACTGCTCCACACACCATCTGCCGACCATCCCCAGAACACTTGAGGTTGCACCGTTTCGGTCTTTTTCGGACTCGTAAATTGAGCCGTCTGAAACTGGTGCCGAATCTTCTTGTTATCTTTCGTCTCGACATCGCAAGCGTAATTGCGAGTCGCACCCAACTGTTGATATCCGAGACCCGTATAACACGCGGTCGGCGGATGCACTGAAATCGGTCCCGACTTACCCACCATCAGCAGTACGGCCACAACGTCGCCGGTAACTTCATTGCGATATTGTCTCGAGACCGATGCCGCTAATTCCGCGACCGACTTTTCTTCCGCGCTGACGTCGGTCTCATGCACCATTTTCCAATCAGCGAATTCCGTCGGTAGTAGAGCAACGGAACTGGCCGCTTTCGCTAGCGCATCAGATGAGTGCCAGCGTCCGGTCCACATGCCATGCACATAGCCCGAAGCGACAACCAGCAGCGTTGCGACAATGGAGGGGATTGATTTCATAGTGAGTGACGAATCGTTTCGATGAGTTTTTCGAGTGGATCGCGATGCCACGCTTAAACCTAGACCTGCGACCGCAATCGACCGTAGCCGAGATCGTCAGATTTCGGGGCCGCAGTGACTGCGTCCGAAGTCTCACGACTTCGGCTACAAAGATACGCGCACGGCGCGTAGATCTTTCGAAGGAAGAATCTAGACCTGCGACCGCTCCGTCTTCCCATATTGATAATCATACGAGTAGCCATAACCGCCGCTGACGTCCGAGCGGACGCCGACCATGACTGCTCCGACAAGATCTATGCCGAGCATTTCCAGTCTTTCACACGTCACAGCCACAACCGGCATGCGGCTGATATGCGAGCGAATCGCCAAAATGGCTCCGTCGACATTGCGACCGATCGCCCCACCGTCGGCGACGTACAAAATTGGCGAACTGTCGACGACGACAAATTCGTAGTCCTTGCGCAACTGACGGAAGAGTGAGTCCGCTCCGTCACGAGCAATCGAGTGCAGGGCTTCGTCGTTTACGCGCCCAGCGGGTATCACATCGAGCTTCGCCTCAGAGGTGCGATGAATGACGGTATCAATCTGCAAGCGGTCGCTGAGAAATTCACTCAGTCCCAACTCGAGCGGAGTCTGCATCAATTCATGCACGCGCGGACGACGCAGATCGAAGTCGACCAGCACCGTCTTCCGCCCTGCTCGTGCCAAACTTCCGGCAAGCTGACAAGCAAACGTCGTCTTACCCTCACCGGAGTTCGCACTGGCGACGAGTAGCACTTGCCGACGCACACCGTCTTCACCGTGCAACAAGATCGAGCGGACGTTGTCGACCGACTCGATGAGCGCGTTGTTCCAGACGGCCAATCGTCCTGCCGTCGGACGTTGCCAGAATTTCCAACCGGATTTCGGCATCGCCGGAAGCGTCCCGAGCAAGTCCAACGCGAGCGTCTGCGAGATGTCCTGCGGATCGGTGATGCGGCGCGTATGAAACTCGAGCACCGCCATCACGAGCAGCACGAGTCCGAAGCCGCCCATTCCCGCAACACCGGCAAGCGACTTCTTGCGGCCCATATCGCGAAGCTGCGGGACCTCAGCTTCTTGCAGCAGCGTCACCCGCGTCGGCGATTGCAGTTCGATGCGGAGCGCTTCCATCTCGCCGCCGACCTTTTCTGAGATCTTCGCGACCTGCTCGACTTCGTCTTTCATCATTTCGAGTTCGTAGCTCGACGTGCCGATGTCCTTCACCGTCTGCGAGTACTTCTCCAGTTCTTCGCGCAGAAGTTGCTCCTGCTTCTTGATGATCTCGACGCGTGACATCGCCACTTCATCGCCGTCTTTGCCGTCCTTCTCATTGGCCGGCTTGCCGACCAGCGCCTGCTGCAACGAAGCGAGTTCATCGCGATAGGCCAACAGCGACGGATGATTCTTGTCGATCACCTGCTGCTCATACCGAGCGATCAAGCCTTTCAACTGAGCGATGCGCCGCTGAGCCGCCGCAACACGCGGATCAACCTCTTCGCCATCGGGCAGCAACGAGTCTTCGCTACTTGAGGACTTGCTCCCCTTACCGACAGACAACGAACCCAATTCCGCAGACACGGTGCCATTGACCTGCGCCCGCATGAGTTCGAACCGCAAGCGCGAATGCTCTCGTCGCAACTGAGCGATGTATTCGAGCGCCATCTGCTGCTTGATCGTCAGCGCTTTTGAGTCGCCGCTACCAAGCTGCTTTGCGAGGCTCGAAATGCGTTCCTCGCGCTGACGGACTTTCTTCTCGGTGTCTTGATAGATGCGTTCGAGATCTGCCAAACGAGCGATCCGCTGCTTCCTTTCAGCCAGCACGACTTCTTCGAGATACGCGTCCTTCACGGCATTCACGAGCGTCGCCAACTCTTGCGGCTGATCGCCCGCGATCGAGAGACGCAGAATCTCCGGGCTGTTGTAGGTGTCGATCATCAACACTTTTTCGAGCCATTCGACCGGATGCTTCTGCGAGCGAACGATGCTCAGTTCACCAACACCCGGACGACGCAAAGCTGCGTTCAAGACGAAGCGACTCTTGATGAGCGCCATCTGCGTCTTGAGATAAGTGTGAAAGTCTCCTTGATCCTCAACGGTCTTGAAGACCAATCGCGGCTCGACGGCTGCCACTCGCATCAGCGCAAAGGCGGTGAAGTGAGCGGGCAACAGGAACCATGCCAAAACCACCGCGATTAAAGCGACCGGAGTTCCAATGAGCAGAGCCGGGCGCCAACGTCGTTTGAAGGCAAACATCAACCCCTGCGGCGTCATCGGCTCGGCAAACTGCAAGCTGCGACGGACGGGATTACCGCGCCGTCCATCGTTCCTCGTCGGGACCATCGCCGAGCGCGGGGGTAATGGCGATTGCACCTGCGGATGAGGAACCATTGCCGGAGGCGGAGCCACAACGGTCGCAACCGGAGGCGGTGCGTAACCGAGGTCGTAGTTCGGATAGCTCTCATAGCGCGGCGCGATGCGCGTTGCATGCGCAGCTTCAGAGCCGAGCGAGGTTGCGGAATGTTCGAAATCGGGATTGCTCATTGCGAACCGCCATCAATTGCGGACACGAGAACGGACAAAATCACTTCGTATTGCGGCGTCCTGCCAATCAGTTGCGACCACTGGCGATCGCACCTGCAATTAAACTTCCACAAGCTCGCGCGACGGAGTTGCCACTGCAGGAGCGATCGCCGGACGAGCTGACGATTGCCGACCGACTCGTCCCACTGGGACGACTTCCCGACTCGGCGGCTCGATCAACACATTGGCCCAGAACCACAACTCGACCTTCAGCAGACCGACCGCCAACAGCATCATCAGCCAGCCGGCGAAGTCGTGAAAAAATGCTTTTGCAGTCGCACTGCCGACGGTCTCGAAGAGGACTCCCGTCGCAGTGATTCGCACGACGTTGCAGAAGATCGCGATCGGCACAGCGCTCACGAGAATTGCAGCGCGCTCCCACAACGGCTTCGTCGAGCACAGCGCCACAGCAGCCGTCGCGGCGAAGAACACAACGAGCATTCGCAGCCCGCTACAGGCTTCCGCAACGCCGATGCGCGCTTCTTGAATCGTGATGACGTTGCCTTCGCTTCCAGCCGGGAACCCCATGACTTGCAGCGAGAACGTGCTTGCCTGAGTCGCGATGCTTTGCAGAGGACCGCTTGCGACGGCTTCCAATCGAAATGGCAGCGGCACCATGAAGACCAAATAAACGACCGCCGGCCAAACAGCTTTCAGCAACGGGCGACCGCCGAGCAGCAGCACCATCCCGGCGACAACTGGCACCAGCGAGAGGCCATCGAACCACTCTAAATAGAGACGCGCTGCAGCCAGTCTGAGACCGATGCCGCTTGCCAGCAGAGGCAACCCGAGCCAAACGCTCGGCGTGAACGAGACATTCTTCAGCAGATCCTTGCGCCACCATGCGATGCCGATCGCAACAAGCGGCACCAGAAAGCCATGCGCATAAAGCGGGTCGGCGCTCCACCGTTCGCGTAAGACTGCAAGAGTCGACCAATACGACCAAAGCAGTCCGGCGGCTAGCAGCGCCACCAGACTCCATTGAGTCGCACGACTCTCTCGCGTGATCGGCAAGCTCGAATCCATCGCTACTCGCAGTGCTTCCAGCGTTCGGATGCAAAGGGTTTGTCACACATCACCGTCGAGCGCCTTTGAGATCGCGAGAAACTCGCAGATCTCGTTGTGAGGTCTTTGTCTGCTCCTGCTTCGGAGCGCAAGACTCCCCCACCATGCAGCTCAACGGACGCGGCAAAGTTACCCCACACAGACGAGTCGTCTGTCAGTTTCGCCGCAGTCCGGGCGACGGAGTGCGAGAGATCCGCGAGTTCTGCTCATCACGTCGATCGCGACAGTCAGCGCGATTGCAGCGGTCTCACAACGGGCACCACTTTGAGGCCCTGCGACAACGAGTTGATGCTCATTGGCAACACTCGCAACGGGGTGCCAATCAGTGGCGCCAGCGCTGTCGCGAGTGGGTTGTTGCAACACGTCTAAGGGTTTCGGGCCGAGAAGTTGAAACGCGGCGCTGACGGAGAGGTCTCTGTCCGACTGCGGTACATCGAATGCGAGCTAAGTTTGTTCGGCGTGACCGAACTTCATCACAGGGAACAGCACATGCTTTTGAAAAAGATTCTGACGGTTGCCTTCGCGGCGTGTTTGGGGCTCATGACAACCGCAGCAGAAGCAGCTCTTCAATACGGCTTCACAAACATCACGAACAACAGAGCTTCGAATGCTGCTGTTGGTCGGAATCAGTTGAAGGTCGAGTTGTTCGACGTCGGATGGGGCAATCAAGCGCGGTTTGAATTCACAAACACCGGCGCCAGTCTCGGCTCTGCGACCGACATCTACTTTCACGACAGCAGCAATCTCTTGACCGGCCTTAGTTGGATTCAGAATCAGACCGGCGTGAACTACGTCGCGGGTGCAAACCCTTCGACACTCACGGGCGGAACGGCTGCGGGCTTCGTCACTGATACCGCGCTCAACACTCAGTCGACTTCGACTTCTTATGGCGTCAATCCCGGTGAGAAAGTCTCGATCACGCTCTATATCGCCGCCGGTAAGACCTTCGGGGATCTCGTGACTGCGATCACAACTCAGACCGTTCGAATGGGCGTCTATATGACTGGCTTCGCGTATGCCGGAACTGAGTCCTTCGTGAATACCCCGACCAACATCGCTCCCGTGCCGGTAACGCCCGAGCCGTCATCAATGGCGCTCGGCGGATTGGCGTGCGTCGGCCTGCTGCTGCGTCGTCGCAAGAAGCAAGCTCAAGAGTCGTAGAGCTGCTCCTTACTTACGCAGCATTTTGCAGACGCCTTCCATTTGCAGATCAACAAACGAAGAAGCCCTGCTCGATATCGAGCAGGGCTTCTTCATTTCTAACTCTCAATTCAGCCTCTCGGTGTCTCACTGCCGCTGCGTTGTTAGTAGCCCCAATAGCCAGTGCGGTGATAGTCGTAGTGACCGGGGATCACGTGATAGTGATCGCGATGAGGAATGACTTGAATCGGGCGATAGTCGTAGTGGGAAGGGCCATACAAAACTGGAGCCGGGCGATAGCAACTGCCGTAGCTGCTGTAGCCGGTGCGGAAGCCGATCCCGCCGATGTTCACGCTAATCGACGGTCGCGAGTAGCTATGGCTGTGAGAACTGTGGCTTCGGCAAGACCGATGATCGGCTCGTGCTTCTGAACTGAGCCCAACAAATCCGACCGCGACGACAACTGCGACGATTCCCAAAAGGCGTTTCATGTTCTGCTCCCATTGCAACTGGAGTTGCGAGCCTGATCGACCGGCTCACCCCGTCACTGCCTCGTTTGTTTGTTCTAGGTCAGTGACAGACTGCTAAGGCGAAGAGCGTGCCAAATCCGTCGCAGCCGACATTCAGGCTCGAACGACTCCGATTGGCACGCGCCGCAGTTCGGCAGTTACCTATGAAAAGAGCCTCATTTCGAGCGTTTCGTCATTCCGCGCCGCAGCCGCCTCTGCTTGCCTGCTGAAATACGTGTCCTCAATCCGCTTCGATTCCGTGCTCGATTCGATGTCGACTTTTGAGGAATGGCGTTCGACGCGAGCTTTGTTCCCACTCGGAATCGCAGCACTGTTCGTCGCTCAGGCGAGCGGCAGTTGAGAGCCTACAGCCGAATTCTTGTACTACGGACTTGCAGTCCGTCGGGCCTCGTTTTCGACGGACTACAAGTCCGTCGTACCGGATTAAGTCATCTGCCGTTCGGCTTATTGATTCTGAACCCCGCGTTGACGACCTCTGAGTGAAGCACGACTCTCCGACCGGTTGCTCGAACCGCGTTTAGCCCCTGCATACGGAGATGACTCATGCTGCGTTTTCCTCGACTCGCGAAGTTCTCGATCTGTGCCCTGCTTGCTGCGACGGGAGGAGCGAGCTTGCCATCTGCGGTGATTGCTCAAGACAGCAAACCGGCAGCAGTGAAGGCGGCAACTTCATGGGCTCAGATTGAACTCAAAGGTTCCTATCCCGAAGGCGCTTCGATGCCGGGACTCTTCGGAGCCGCAAGCGAGTCGCTCATCACAGCACTCGGACGACTTGAGCAAGCGGGCAACGATGCCGCGATTGCCGGAGTGATGCTGCGGATCGACAACCCCTCGCTCGGTTGGGCGAAAGCTCATGAGTTCCGCACCGTCATCAGCAAGGTGCGAGCACAGGGCAAGAAGGTCATCGCCGTCGTTGATGATGCGAGCACTCAAGACTTCCTCGTTGCAACGGCCTGCGATCAGATCGCAATGCCCGAGTCGGGCTCCGTGATGATGCTCGGACTGCGCGCCGAAGTGATGTTCTACAAGAACCTCTTCGACAAGCTCGGAGTGAAGGCCGACATGATGCAAGTCGGCGAATACAAAGGCGCGGCTGAGCCGTATAGCCGCAGCGAGATGAGCCCGGCGTTCCGCGAAGAAATGGAAGCGGTGCTCGACGACTACTTCGATCAGATCGTCAGTACGATCGCGAAGGATCGGAAGATCGCGCGAGACGACGTCGTGAAGGCGATCGACAACGGCCCGCATACCGCGAAGGCCGCAAAGGATCTCGGGCTGATTGATCGCCTCGCTTATGAGGACGAAGTCAAAGCGTTGATCAAGACGGAGTTCGGCGGCGACAAGCTCGTGCCGAAGTACGGCAAGAAGAAGATCGACACCGATTTCAGCGGCTTCGGCGGAATGGTGAAGATGATGAACCTGATGATGGGCATCGAGCCCCGTCAGCCGAAGAGCAAGAACCCCGTCATTGCGATCGTGCATGTCAACGGGGCTATCATGTCGGGCAAGAGCACTGCGGATCTCTTCGGAGAGGAAGTCGTCGGTTCGGACACGATCATTGAAGCCGTGCGCAAAGCTGATGCCGACGACAGCGTCAAAGCGATTGTCTTGCGCGTCGATAGCCCCGGCGGCAGTGCTCTGGCGAGCGACCTCATGTGGCGCGCGATTCAGCAATGCAAGAAGCCGACGATCGCCAGTATGGGCAATACCGCTGCGAGCGGCGGGTACTACGTCTCGATGGCCTGCGACAAAATCATGGCCGAGCCCGGCACGTTGACCGGTTCTATCGGAGTGGTCGGGGGCAAGATCGCGCTCGGCGGGCTTTATGACAAATTGGGCCTGACGACCTCCGTGATCTCGCGCGGCAAGAACAGTGGCGCGATGAGCGAGCTTGCTCCGTTCTCTGACTCCGAACGCGCGGCGATGCAGAAGCTGATGTCTGACATCTACGACCAATTCACGAAGAAGGCTGCTGAGTCTCGGAAGATGTCGCAGCCGGAACTTGAGAAGCTCGCGCGAGGCCGCGTCTATACCGGACAGCAAGCATTGAAGCTGAAGCTCGTTGATGAACTGGGCACGCTCGACGATGCGGTCGTGCAAGCAAAATTACTCGCCGGTCTGAAGGCGGAAGACAAAGTCGATCGCATGCTTCTGCCGAAAGCGGCGAATCCATTCGAGTCGCTCTTTGGCCCCATTGATCTCGATGAAGCGCGCAGCCCGGCGGGAGTGGCGACGCAAGACGCGATCTCGCAAGCCATTCAAAAGCTCGCACCGCAACTCGCTCGTGAACTCGGAGCAGCATCAATGCTGCAACTGCTTAGCCGCGAGCAACGTCTCACGGTGCTGCCTTTCCGCATCACGGTCGAGTGATCGCTGCTTCGAAAAGTAGCTCGGGATTCAATCCCGAGCCGCAGCGGGACGACGTTCCCTTTCGCGGGTTGAATTTGCCGTCACGGCGGAACTTGCAGTCTCGGTTTCATCTCACACAACGTCCTTCGGACGTTAGGAACTGCATCGAAGCCACTGAGTCGAACAGTTCTCAAAGACCATTCGCGGAGTGCCGACATTGTCTTTGATTGCTGTTCGACTTCGCTTTCCGCAGTTCATGCGAGATGTCGCACTCGCATGAATCGCGAATGGACTGTCAAAGTTGCTCTTCATCACAGTGTCGGCTGAATGAAGGGCACTTCGTCATGTGCCAATGCTGCGAGCTGTCACTGCATTCCCATTGAGTCGAGACATCATGCGATTGCCACTCACGAGCCGTTGTTCTTCGTCTCCATTTGGCCGCCGCGCACTGCTGCAAGCGAGTGCTGCATTCGGAGCAATGTCGGTACTTCCAGTCGGAGCGGCGGAGCCTCTGACGAAGCGAAAGGCTCGCTCTTTGGTGCTCCTCTTTATGTGGGGAGGACCGTCGCAGTTAGACTCGCTGGATCCAAAATTACATGCGCCGGCCGAGGTACGCGGTGAGTTCAAAGCGATCTCAACGAACGTGCCCGACATCATGATCAGCGAGCACTTTCGGATGTTGGCGCAGCGAGTGGACTCGGTCGCGATCTTGCGCTCGTTGAGTCATTCGGATCCGGCTCATCTCTCGAGCGCGCATGCGACATTGACCGGTCACAAAGCCCCCGTTTGGCCGAGCGATAATGACCCGCCGAGCGAACGAGATACTCCGCATCTCGGTTCGGTATTGTCCTTCTTGCAGAAGTCCGGCGAATGGAAACGACCGGCCATCGGGCAGAACTTACCGGCGTTCGTCGCGCTGCCATGGACGGTGTCTCACCCGGCAGCTCCCGGCGGACAAGCGGGCGGTCAGCATGCCGGTTGGCTCGGGCACGGATGGGATCCATTCAACATTCATGGCGATCCCTCGCAGCCGAATTGGGACATCCCCGCGCTGCGGTTGCTCGACGGTAATTCGGGCGATCGTTTGCGACGTCGGCATTCGTTGCTCGAGACGCTCGATCAACAACGAGCGGCTTTGATTGAGTCCGCGCAGACTGGAACTCTTTCTACACAGCAACAACGCGCGGTTGAGTTGCTGACGGCTCCTGAAGTCCGTCGAGCATTCGATCTCAAGCAAGAACCGGATGAAGTCAAGGACCGCTACGGGCGGAACATTCACGGACAGAGCGTGCTGCTCGCGCGGCGCCTCGTTGAGCACGGGGTGCCGGTCGTCACCGTCAACTGGCACAACGACGGCAAGAACTTTTGGGACACGCACGGCGACAACTTCAATCGCTTGAAGAACGATTTGATCCCGCCGGCCGATCGTGCTTTGTCGGCGCTGCTTGATGATCTGAAGGAACGCGGCCTGCTCGAAGAAACGCTTGTCGCATGGGTCGGTGAATTCGGGCGCCGTCCGACGATCACTGCCGGTAATGCAGGGCGCGAGCATTGGCCGAATTGCTATTCCGGCATCCTCGCGGGCGGCGGAGTTCGAGGCGGGCAGATTTATGGGGCGAGCGATCAGCATGCCGCTTATCCCGCGAGCAACCCGGTCTCTCCGGCTGACTTTGCCGCGACGATCCTGCACGGACTCGGTGTCTCGGAAGAGACGCTGCTCTACGACCGCATTCAACGCCCGCATCGACTGTTCGACGGCAAGCCGGTCACGACTTTGTTCGGTTGAGGAAAGCGCGAGCGTGAGTCATCGTCAGAGGCGGTATGTAGGAATTGTGACTCCATTGAAGGGCCGACTGTGAAAGCATCATCGAAGACAAGTCATAAGCCGTTCGACGCCAGTCTCAAGTGGTTATTGGAACTCGATCCTGCAAGCTGGGCGCGGCTGCTCGGAGCGACAGAGTTCGAAGAAGTCACGGTGATCGACTCTGATCTCTCAACGGTCGTTGTGGCGGCGGACAAAGTGCTGCGGATCAAATCGTCGCGAGAATGGCTGCTGCATACGGAGTTTCAATCCGGCTACGACTCGGAGGGCGATTGGCGATTGCTTGAGTACAAAGTCTTGCTGACGCGGCGCGAGAAACTGCCAGTTGAATCCGTCGTTGTCTTGCTACGTCCTGAGGCTGACGGGCCCGCATTCAGCGGGTTGTTGAGCTGCGACAGTTTGTTGGACTCGGAACCGGGACTGCGGTTTCGATATCGTGTCGTCCGACTTTGGGAGCTTCCGGTCGAGACGTTTCTGGAAGGGGGCCTCGCAACGTTGCCGCTGGCGCCATTGGCAAAGGTCAGTGACGATCAATTACCGCAGGTGATTGAAGCGATGTCGAAGCGCGTCTCATCCGAGACGCCTCAGGCCGAACAAGGGGCATTGTGGGCCTCGACTTATTTGCTGCTGGGCCTTCGCATGAAGCCGAACGAAGCAGCCGAACTCTTGAGGAGCATTTCAGCAATGCGCGAATCAACGACCTATCAAGCAATCCTTGAAGAAGGACGTCAAGAAGGACGTCAGGAAGGACTCCAAAAGGGACTTCAGACGGGGTTACTGCAGGGTATGGAAGTCGGACAACTGGAAGGCAGCGCGCGAGAAGCCCGCCGCATCTTGTTGCGAACTGGGCGGCGGCGACTCGGTGAGCCGACGCGCGATGTCACTTCGGCCATCGACGCGATTGATGACGTCGATGTTTTGGAAGACGCCATTGACCGGATTCCTGACGTTGCGAATTGGAAAGAGTTGATCGCATCACTTCCGGTCGAAGCGCGATGATCTCATTGAGGTCTCGGATCGCGATCAGTGCGGCGGCCTCTGTGAGCATTGAGCAAGACTTCGATCCTCGGCCTTGAAAGGTTCTGCCATGAAGCGACTCGTCAGACGAAAAGCGATGCTGAGCGTCTTGCTGCTGCTGCTCACTGCCGCATTCGTCGGATGGGTCGCAAGTGAGAAGACGATTGCTCAAGGTCGGCGGCGTCCGGTTCCGGGCATGCCGCCGGTCGATCGCAATGGCGTGCCGTTGTGGGATGTCGATCCGCAGTTCAAGACGGACGTCTTCACCTTCGTGCGAGTCAAATACAACTCGTATCGCGGATGGGGGAAGTGGGCGACGGATTACCCCGATGCCGATCTCAACTTTTCATTTCGCCTGCAACAACTGACCTCGATGAAGACGGACCCAAATGGGTTGATTCTCGAACTCACTGACCCGGCGCTGTTTGACTACCCCTTCATCTACATCATTGAACCGGGTGATCTGCACTTCTCAGAGGATGAAGTCACCGCGCTGCGGAAGTACTTGCTCAACGGCGGCTTCTTGATGGTCGACGACTTTTGGGGCGAGGCCGAGTGGTTCAACTTCTATCACGAATTCAAACGCGTCTTCCCGGACCGTGAACCGCAAGAGCTGCCGAAAGAGCATCCGGTCTTTCATTGTGTGTACGACCTAAAAGACAAGCCGCAGATTCCGAGCATTGGCGTCTTTCAATACGGTCGCAGTCAGGGCATCACATGGGAGCGCGACGACGCGCGCGAGGTCCACTACAAAGGCGTCTTTGACGACAGCGGTCGGATGATGGCCATCATCTGTCACAACACCGATCTCGGCGACGGATGGGAACGTGAAGGCGAAGATCGCGACTACTTCCGCGAGATGTCCGAGCCGAAGGCATACCCGCTCGGGATTAACATCATCTTCTATGCGATGACGCATTAGGCACTTGCGGCGACCCCATCGACAATTCGATGTCGTTGCACTGGTCGATTTGCTCCGGAACGAATGACGTTTTCGGGGGCCTCAGTCGCTGAATTGCATCCACAAGCGACTGCCGTCGCGAGCCCATCGAATACTGATCGGGGACGAGTGCGGATCCTGATTTTTCATCAGTTCGGGCTCTGCATCTGATGTTGGATCGAATTCGTAGATCTGCGGACGTCGGCGATCGGGGCAGTATCTCACGAACGAAATCCGCGATTGAGTGGGATGCCAACTTAGGCTGCTGATCACCGGCTCGACGGAGAAACGCTGAAATCCAAAGACCGCTCCAGCTGCGTTGCAGATGGCAATCTGAGATCGCGAGTCGCCGCGCATCGTGAGGACGACTGCCAGTTGAGTTCCATCGGGCGACCAGTCGACTTCGCTCGGCGACTCTCTCGGGCCGAGTAACCGGGTATTGAGCATTTCGATGCTCTGATTATTTTCAATATCAATCGCAAATACTGATTTATTCCAAATGTATGCAATTCGTTTTGAGTCGAGTGCCCAGCGAGGGAGATAACCGCGGGTGATGAATTTTGAACCGGTGCCGTCGGGATCGCAGATCGTGAGCTTCGAAAGCCCGTCTGAGGAGCAATAGGCAATTCGACTTCCATCCGGAGACCAATCGGGGGCGGTGCCCGAGCAGATCGGTCCCGCTTTGTCGTTGTCGACTTTCATGAGTACGGATTCTCCCATCTCCTGCGAGACGACGCAGAACGAAGACGGCTGCGGGCCGAGTGCAAAGTGGCAACCAAAATGGGCCGGGATATTCGCGTCGTGCAAATTGATCTCGTCGATTTGCTTTGTGTTCTGATGCAGCGCGAAGAGTCGCTTTTGAGGCTTTCCGATGAAGTCGAATTGAGACTTCTCTAAGCGACCGGTGTTGCGAGTGTCGTAGCGGCGAAACATCTCCCAGCGCAGCAGCGGATAGGCGGCTGAGAGGCCCCCGAAGTCGAACTCCGCCAGCGACAACTTGCGGTCATCGTCTTTGTCACTGGGGAACCGCAGCCAGTTCAACGTTTCGTTACTGAGCGGCGTCAAGCTGAACTCGGCGAAAGAGAGCTTGCCATCGCGGTCGTCGTCGAACGCGGGGAAGAGGCCGCGAACCAGCGCCTGCTGTTCGCCGCTGATGACCTCCAACAATTCCGCTTGTGACAGAAGTCCGTCGAAGTCGAGATCCCACTGCAAGAAGCGAGCAGGCACATCAACGACCCCAACGGGACATCGACTGAACTCTTCAACGGTCAGTTTGCCGTCATGGTTGAGGTCCGCAGCTGCGAAGATGGCGAGTGACTTCGCGTCATTGTCCACTCGCAGATATTCAGCCACTGAGATCTCTTCGGCCCATTTCAGATCGAACTGCCGCCAGCGCTGATAGTTGACGACTCGACCATCGGGAAAACGCAGCGGTACTCCGTTCGGGCGTCTGATGCCCAGCAGCCTTTCGAGATGCAGTCGCGCCTCGCGTCGATCGACGAACTGATCGCGATTGCTGTCGGCTTCTTCGATTTGCGCGACGGCTTCGTTCGGAACGCCGAGCACGATCGCGAAGCGAGTGACGAAACTCTTGATGGGAATCTTCCCATTGCCCGTTTCGCTGAATTCCTCGAATCCGTGATCGAGCTTCTCGATGTATCGCGCGACGATCGCTTGCAGCGGATCGGTTGTTGGTTCGCGTTCCCATGCGGGGAGCAGCGTCGGAATGGAGAAGAACTCCGCGAGATCCAACTGGCTATCGCGATTGCCGTCGGCAAGTCGAAAGTCACGAGCGGCTTTCGCAGTCGCGTTGATGTCGAGCGGAAATTCTTGCCGTGCGAAGGCGGCGTACTCGTCGCTTGAGAGCTTGCGATTGCCGTCTCGATCGGCGGTCAAGAATTCGCTGCGCATGTAGTCGCGGCGAGTCGGCTGTGCCGCAGGTTCAGTCTGCCCGTGCGAGCGATGCTGATTGAGCAAGAGCACGATCAGCAGCAATGCAGATCTGAGGGCGGCGCGATGCATCGGGGCGACTCGTTGACGGAGAAGTGAACGGTGCGATCTCGGTCGCGCACCGTGTGATCAATATCACTGGCTTAGCGACTGCGAAGTGCGACGCGTTCTTTCTCCATCAACAAGAATTCGCGACGACGGGCACTCGGTGTTTGATAAGTGTGTAACCGAAATTCCAGAACGGTCTCCGGCGCGCTTGTCCCGTCGGGGCCAACGACTGACAGCTACAAGAACGAGCTGACTTGATCACTCTCCGTTCGGCTTGCCCGGACGGGAGTCGCGACTGATCGGCTACTCGCTCGCAGTGGTAGCCGACCAGTCGTTTGTTCCGTCCGGGCGAGCCGGACGGAGACGACTCAAATTCAGCGCCGGAGTGCCGGCCACACCCATTCGATAAAAAAAACGAGTCGTTCAATCTCTCTGAGTCACTTCGCCTTTGACGCTGACTCCGCGCCGAATCCTGGCGGCGTTCTCGCAACTTGTTTGTGAACCTCATCCCGCTGAGGCTCGGGATGGAATCTCAAGCTACTTGTCCGGAGAGTTCTCTGCTTTCATTGCTGAGCACTCCGCCAATGTGTCACCGAAACTACCGAGTGCTGATGCTCGAACCCAATTTCAACTCGAAGTCTTGAGCGGCTGAGGTTCGGCCTTCTGCGTACATTCAAATCAGCGAGCGGAAGGCTCGATGAGGATTTTTCTTATGGCAGTCACGATCAGTGTCAGCGATGTGCGAGCGGCTCTTGTTCAAGCGGGAGGCCGCTCGGCGGTACCGGCTGAGCAAGCGACGTTCACGAGACAGCTCGGCCAATGGTTTCATCAGATCATCACCGAACTCACGCAGGGCGAGTCGCGGCAGTGTGTTGCGGATTCGTTCTCGGATCTCGAACCGACACTCGAACTCTGGCAGCAAGCTCTGAGCGATCTCGCTTACGAGCAGTGCGTGATGCCGCGACTGAAAGCCGAATGCGCAGCACTGCAAGAGGCTGCTCGGGAAGTGCTTGCCTTTTGGCAAGCGACGAAAGCGTTGTGCGATTGGCTCGCATCACTTTGTTGGGTCGTGCATGAAGAGCGAAGTCTCAGCGGCGGCGTTGCATGGCTCACGCTGACCGAGTGGGTCACGACCGAAGAGGAACTCGAATTCACGCTCCGTGAGCCGCATTGGACTGACAGTGTGAAGCTCGTCGGGATTGCGGATGCGGTGCTGCGGCCCACTCCGTCAGGCCGGGCGCTCGCGATCGAATTCAAACTCGGTGAGTCCGCACCGGCTGCGGATCTCGGGCAAGCGTGCCTCTATCAACTCATGCTGTCAGCCGCGCGAGAGACATCCGCAGCAACGAGCGATGCGCTGGCGCTCGTCCGCTTCACTCCGGCTCGCAATGAGCAACTCTTTGATGCCGCTCAGTTAGAGGCCGCGCGGCAAGCGTTGATTGAGCATGTCGGTCGCGTTGCGGGAGTCATTCCCGGTCAGCCGTTGCCGGTCGCTCCGTTGCATGAGGAAGCCGCGCGACTTCCGGAGACAACTGTCACCGCCGAGCATCGCGAACTCGGGTTGCGGCTCATCAAAGCCTGCGCTGAGTTCTCCGTGACAGCGACATTGGCCGCAGACCCGATCGTCGGTCCGACGTTCTTGCGATTCCCGCTCACACTCGGACGCGGGCAGAAAGTCGCGCCAGTGAAGAAGCTGCCGGAAGACTTACAAACGCGGCTCAAGCTCGATGCCGTTCCGTTCGTGATGCAGGATCGCGGGCAACTCGTCATCGACGTGCAACGCCCCGATCGGCAATCAGTCCCGTTCGCCGCGATTCGTGCTCAGTTGCCGCATGCTGTTGCCGGAGTGCGTCAATCGCAGGCGCCGATTGGCGTTGATCTTGAAGGCCGCTTGCAGTGCCTCGACTTCGCGAAGACCGAGCACGCGCATGTGCTCGTTGCCGGCACGACGGGCAGCGGCAAGAGCGAGTGGCTGCGGACCGCGATCGCCGGACTGATCGTGAGCAATACCCCCGAGACGCTGCGTCTTCTGCTTATTGATCCGAAGCGCAATGCGTTTCATGCGCTGCGTCAGTCGCCGTTCTTATGGCAGCCGATCGTCTATCCCGACGAGCAATCGGCAGTCGACGTCTTAGAGAAGCTCGCTGACGAAATGGACCGGCGCTACCGGCTGATGGAGGGCTGCGATGCGATCTCGCAGTTGATGGTGACAACTGCGGATCCGTTGCCGCGCGTTGTCTGCGTCATCGACGAGTACTTCGATCTCATCAGTCGGAATAAGAAGGAACGCAAAGCGATCGAGGAGCAAGTTTTTCGACTCGGAGCAAAGGCACGTGCTGCCGGCATCCCTCTCGTCATCGCGACTCAGCAGCCGAGTCGCTCGACGATTCAAGGAGCACTCGACGCCAACATTCCCGCTCGCATCGGGCTCAAGATGGGGAAGGCGATCGAGTCGCGCATGCTGCTCACAGAAGCCGGTGCCGAGCGACTGCTCGGGCACGGCGACTTGCTGTTTAAGGATCTCGGCGCGCCAAGACGGCTGCAGGCAGCGCTACTTTCGAGCGAAGAGCGCACGGCGATCTTTGGCTGAGCGAGAATTGAGGTGCAGAGGCTGCATCAGACGGCGAAGCAGCCATGCTACAACGCGCTGCACCCGCGCCCCTTACTTCTTGCTGAGATCCAATCGGCAGTCGCCTTCGGGTTCAGTCGGCTTCCCGACTTGATCGACCGGATGAGTGAAGAGGTAGCGCCAAACGGCTTCGTGAAGATACTCGCCCTTCGCGTTCTTCACGGCGGCTGAACCCGGTTGAGCGGCACCGTGAGCACGGTTCGCATCCTTCTTCACATCCGCGTTTGTGATGAGTCGCCGCGAGTTCTCAAAGGGCGGTCGCGACTCATCGACATCCACAAGCGGGCCGTGCTTGTGCATGCCGAGCATGATCCATGAGCGGCAGTAATGGTCCCCGCCCCATCCGCCATCGAGGACGTGCGTGAAGCCGAAGTAGCGGTTCGACGGAGTCGCAGACGGCAACGCTTGCCACGGTTCGAGCTGATCGCGCGGACCGGACAGCATCACGACTCGATCAACCTTCACATGCTTCGCGAACCGCGCGGCGGTCGTCGAACCGTGCGAGATGCCCGAGACGATGACGTCTTCCCAATTGAGCCCTTTTCCGTCGGCGCTGATGAAGTACTGCCAGCGCCCCTGCGGGTTCGTCTTCGCGAGCCACTTCACCAATTGGAAAGCGCGCTCCTGCATGCCGTCGGGTTTTGGAATGTCGATGACCGGCGAGAAGTCTTCGCCCGTCGCGGCTTCAAGGCGGATCTTGCCGAGATACTCCTCGCTTGATGGCGGCGGCTCTTTGTTGAGCTTGCCGAACCATCCATTGGCGTAATGCACCTGAATCGAGTGCAGGCCGTATCCCGACAGTCGTTCGAACAACTGTTGGTTGTGTCCCATCAGCCAAACAACGAGCTTGCCGCACGGAGCGATCCGCGTATCAACGCAAGCGCGCTCGGTGTCGGTCGGCTTGCCGTTCTTCGTAAATACGAAGTCGATCTCAGGATGCTCTTTGGCACGCGGATCAATCTCGCTGGCGCGAGTGGAGAGGTCATAGCGCTGCGGCGACGGATCATTGAACTTCAACGGCGGAGCAGCCTGAGCGATCGAACTGGCGACGAGCACTAACAACACAGTGAGACGAAGCATGAGCATCCTTTCGGAGTCTGAGGAGATTGTTGCGCGAGCCGAGCGTCTCAACGCTCGCCCGCATTGCGCACGGTAGGGAGGGACAAGCGATTGCAACTTCGAGGTGTGCCGGCGCCGAGCGCTATCGAGCGTAATCAACCGGAGCCGACATCTTCAGTCACAAAGGTCCGGGTCGGTCGCGCTGATGTCGACAATGAGCGAGTCTCTGAGGCAGTGCCTCGGTAGCGGTTGAAGTGACTGTCCGCGTTTTCTTCTCTGCGTTTCTTCCTCAGCGTGCTCTGCGATCTCCTGTTCAAAGTCTTGTTTGTCTTCCTTCTGTTGGCATCAAACTGAGGCGGGACTCGATCGCGATGGCTGTGTAATAATTTGAACAGAAGCCCGCAGAGAGCGCAGAGGAAGAAAGACCGAGAGACAGAACATTGTCATTGGAGTGGAGCCGCTCTCGCCCGACCGGACGGACAAGATGTCTGTCCTACACTCGGCGGGTTGAAGCAGTACTTCGCTGATCAATCCTCGAGAACACGAAGACGGCTCCGAGAAGTTGCGTCGTTTCTCGAATGCGGATCGTCAGCAGGATTGCCCTTTGAGTCACGAGTTCGAACGATTCTGCGCGCGGTCATCTGCGGCGCCATTGGCCGCTTCGCCGCAAGACATGTCGCATTGCGATCGTTGCAGTTTCCGACTTCGCTTCGCATCCCTTTGATTCTTCGACTCGGAGCCGAACATGAATCGTCGTCACACTCACTTCGCTGCTCTTGCTTTGTCGCTGCTAACGCTGCTCATGCTTGATCCGCTGCGAGCTGCGGACTCGAAGCCCAATGTGCTTTTTATTGCAGTCGACGACATGCGCCCTGAATTGGGCTGCTACGGCAACAAGCTCGTGAAGACTCCGCATATTGATCGACTCGCAGCGCGCGGCATCGTGTTTGAACGAGCCTATTGCCAGCAGGCAGTTTGCAGTCCGTCTCGCACGGCCATTCTCACTGGCTTGCGACCTGACACGACCAAAGTTTGGGATCTTGAGACGCACTTCCGGACCGCTCAGCCAAACTGCGTCACGCTCCCTCAGCACTTCAAAGCAAACGGCTATCACTGCGCGGCGCTGAGTAAGATTTATCACAGTGGCTTCGAAGATGGCCGCTCATGGAACGAGCCGCATTGGTATCCCAAAGGTCGCGCGGTCGACACCGATTTGAATGATTGGACGAAGCAGATCGTCACGAAGCACAACGTCGATGTAGAGGAGTTTGCGACCCCGATGCAGGACGGACAGAAGGACGCAAAGGGCCGCTCAAAACGCGGTCCCTCATACGAAGTGAGCCCGAAGCAAGACGACGAACTGCCCGACGGAGCGACCGCTGCCGAAGCGGTGAAGCGGATTCATGCTCTAAAGACGAAGGCTCAGCCGTTCTTTCTGGCTGTTGGGTTCTTGAAGCCTCATCTGCCGTTCGTCGCACCGAAGAAGTACTGGGATCTTTATGACCCTCAAACGATTCCGGTTCCGTCAACGGACAAGCTGCCTGAAGGCGCGCCGAGCTTTGTCGGACACACAAACGGCGAACTTCACAACTACCCCGGAGTGCCCGCAGGGAACCCGATCCCGGCCGACTTCGCTCGAACATTGCGGCACGCTTACTACGCCTGCCTGAGTTACACCGACGCGCAGATTGGTCGGCTATTGGATGCGCTTGAGCAAACGGGGCAGCTCGACAACACCGTCATCGTGTTGTGGGGCGATCATGGATGGCAGCTCGGTGAGCACGGCCTTTGGCACAAGCACACCAACTTTGAAATCGCAGCCCGCGCACCGCTGCTGATCAGCGTTCCGAAGTCGCAAACCGCCGGGAAGAAGTGCTCTGCTCCGGTCGAGTTCGTTGACGTCTATCCGACGCTGGCGGATGTCTGCGGCTTGCCTCAACCGCAAGATGCGGCGGGACTCAGCTTGAAGCGCTACATCGACAACCCGAACGCTCCGATGCAGAAAGTGGCGATCAGCCAATACCCGCGAAACGCCGGTCCTGAAGGCGGGCAAGTGATGGGCTACAGCATTCGCACTGAGCGCTGGCGCGCGACGTTTTGGCGCGAACGCAAAGGCTCAAAGATCGTCGCGACAGAACTCTATGACGAGCAGAACGATCCTCACGAAACCGTCAGTCTCGCATCAAAGCCCGAGCACAAAGAGTTGCTCGCCGAACTGCAGAAGCATCTTCCGCCCGTCGGCTCGGATGCTCCGTCGATAAAGAAAGCGGCCACTCCGAAGGCTGTCACAAAAAGCACATCACCCGTTGCCGAAGACGAATCGCGAGAGGCTCGATTCAATCGGCTTTATCCCGGCAAAGAGAAGCTGACGCTCGACGAGTACATCGCTGCGCAGGGCAAAGACATCGCCGCAGCCAAAGAGCGATTCAAGAAGATGGACAAGAACAGCGACGGAACGCTGACCCGCGCCGAGTTCATCGGCGACAGTCCGAAGAAGTAGCCGCGTCTTCAAGGCTTAAGTTTCAGGTAGCAGAAGTCGTGAGACTTCTGATCAAACATCGAAAGACCGAACCCTCACGAGTTCGGCGTACGGAAACGCGAACGTACGCTGTTGAATTAAGTTGGGACGCGGACGCGATCGAGGATTTGTCGGATCGCTGATTGAGCACGCTCGCGCTGGCCTTCGCGCACGAGGCCCTTGCTGATGACTCGATGCGCAAGCACGGGGACTGCAATTCTTTTGACATCGTCGGGGCTCACAAAGGCATGCCCTTCAACAAAGGCCAATGCTTGAGCCGCTCGATAGAACGTCAACGCTCCGCGCGTACTGGCTCCGAGAGTTAGCTCGGGATGACGCCGAGTCTCGCTGACGATCTGCAGCAAGTAGTCGCTGACTGAATCGTCGACCGCGACTTGCCGCACCTGCTGCTGCAAGTCGGCGAGTTGTGCTCCATCAAGCACCGACTGCACTTTGTCAGACGGCTGCCCGTCTCGGTGCTTCTTGAGGATGTCGCGTTCGACGCGCGGATCCGGGTAGCCGATCGAGATGCAGAGCGTGAAGCGGTCGAGCTGATTCTCCGGCAGAGGAAACGTGCCTTCGAATTCGAATGGGTTCTGAGTCGCGAGCACAAAGAAGGGGCGCTGCAACGGGCGTGTCTCGCCTTCGATCGAGACTTGCCCTTCATTCATTGCTTCGAGCAACGCACTCTGAGTTCGCGGAGTGGTGCGATTGATTTCGTCGGCTAGCAAGACGTTCGTGAAGATCGGCCCCGGTCGAAACTCAAACTGTCCGAGGTTCGGCAGAAAGACGCTCGAACCGAGAATGTCGCTCGGCAACATGTCGGGCGTGAATTGCAGCCGGGTGAAGGTGCAGTTGACGCTCTTTGCGATCGCCTTTGCGAGCGACGTCTTGCCGACGCCCGGCGAGTCCTCGATCAACAAGTGCCCGTCCGAAAGCAGCGCGACGACGCAGAGCTTGACCGCTTCCGGCTTACCGATGACGGCGGTCTCGATATTGCGAATCAAAGCAGCGATCAGAGTTTGAGCAGATTGCACGATGGTCCTTTGAAGGATGATGACAAGCGGTCGTTTGATTCGTGGTTTGGGACGTCAACCAGTCGGGCGCGTCGTAGCTTGATTCTCCGAGTCGAGCATCGAGCGAAGACGTACGGCTCCGATTCTTCGTACTACTCGTTCTCGACTTCATGTTCGCTGGCGCGGATAGTCGCCTTTCGCTCTGCGAAAGGAAGCTTTTGCGGAGCAAAAGCCGACACTCCCTTTTGCGGAGCGAAAGGCGACTATCGGTTGCAGCTTCGCTGCGTCTGTCGCGTCAAAGAAGGCGCTCGACTTAGAGAGTCAAGCTACGGACTCATACCAGTGAGAACTCAGCCGCGCGTTGTTGCGGCGATGCGGTTCACTCGGCTTTCACGTCGCTCCATAGCCACTTCAGCGACTCCGGCAGGATCGCTCCGCCGTGCTTGCCTGAGTGCCGACCGTCGCCCATCACGAACTGGAAGTCGTAGCCGGCGAACTTCAGCGCGGCTGCCATTTGGCGGTTCGCGAGCGGCCAATTGCCGTGCAAGTTGTCGAGATCGTTCTCGCCTTCTTGCAGGAAGACTTTGATCGGCTTCTTCTCGGTCTTGCGGATCAATGCGGGATAGACGTGCCCGCCTCGGATGTTGGTGAAGCTCCCGATGTGACTGAGCACTTTGCCGAATTGATCGGGGCGCTCCCATGCGGCGGTCCATGCGCAGATGCCGCCAGAACTGATGCCGCATTGAGCACGATGGGCGGGGGCTTTCGAGATCGAATACTGCTTCTCGATCGGAGCAAGCACTTCCTCAATGACGAAGTTCGCATAGTCGGGACCGAGCGAGTCGTACTCGAAGCTGCGGTTGCTGCGGCCTTTCCCGCCGGGCACTGCGGAGGGCACCGAACCGGGACTGATGAAGACGCCGATCGTGACCGGCATCTCTTTGCGATGAATCAGATTGTCGAAGACGACCGTCGCGCGAAAGCCGCCATTCTCACCGACGTATCCGCCGCCGTCATGAAACACCATTAAGCAAGCGGGCTTTGCTTTGTCGTACTGAGCCGGGACGTAGACCCACACATCGCGTTCGGTGCCGGAGAACGTGCCTTTGTCGGCTTTGAACTTTGACTGCGTGACGACTCCTTTTGGCACTCCGTCTTTCCGCATCGAATCGGGGCCGAGTTGATAGTCATCGATCGCTCGCACCGAGCCGACACCCGTCAGCAACATCAGTCCGAGCAAACATCCTCGCAGCAGTCGCATCATCACCGTTCTCCATAAGTTTGACCTGAACAACTCAGGGCGGCGCGATATTAGCGCCGAAGACCCGATCCGCAACCTCGGTCAATCGACGCGCAGCGCGTCGTAAGGGATAGTCGGAGAATAACTTCCCGTATTCGTAGCATGGACGCCTACGTCCGTGCTGCGTCGCTGTCGGACGTAGGCGTCCAACCTACGCGA
Organism: uncultured Planctomycetaceae bacterium; assembly: GCA_964573505.1. GTDB lineage: Bacteria > Planctomycetota > Planctomycetia > Planctomycetales > Planctomycetaceae > AM-0621. The sequence goes on from CAZNMS010000082.1 coordinate 23,243, forward strand.
CGCAAAATCGGAAGTTATTCGCCGACTATCCCTAAGATGGCGGCTCTCGGCCGTCTGCTCTTTTGCAAGTGCGGTTTCAACGCTTGAAAGATCTCAGCCGCAGTCGCTTGAGTCTCTGAGTCGAGCACTATGTCAGAACAATTACTCGACTCAGGATGTGGTGAATCTTCTGTGTCGGATGCCTTCGGAAAATGCGTCTTCTCTGTTTCCCTTCGCCGACACAGAACTCGCACGAATGCATCACTTGAGTCAGCTCTGACGTCTCCCACAGAACTCGTGGAGCACATTTTCAACGTGCTCGTTTCGCTTGAATTGCCCCACGTGAATGCAGGAGTTCTGTCGGCAACGTCAGCTCTTTCCGGCAGATTTGAACGACGCTCCCACTCTCATTCCCCCTACCCCCGGCGGCGCCAACTTACAGCCGATGTCTGTTGCTCGGCGTTTGAGGGACACATCGGTTTTTGGGTACGACGGACTTGCAGTCGGTCGCTTCTCACGAAGTTCGACGGACTACAAGTCCGTCGTACCAGTGTTCCTCACCCATTGTGCCGGCCCGCCCGATGAGGCGTTCATGTGAACAAGTAGCTTGGGATTCCATCCCGAGCCTCAGCGGGATGAAGTTCTCAAACAACGAACCGGAACGCCGTCAACATTCGGTGTGGTGCAAGCGTCGATGGCGGAGCTGAGTGATCTATCTCCTTACCACTCACAGCCATCAAGACGAATGACGGAGAGCCGGAAAAGCGACCTCGCGCGGGCGCTAGGTCACTTGAGTCCGAGGATCTCGAATTCTGTGTCAAGTTTTGTGGTCG
>CAZNMS010000083.1:0-23944 GCA_964573505.1 uncultured Planctomycetaceae bacterium
CAAACAGCAGACGGAAGTTGTTGAGGTCTCGGTCGAAGAACGGATCCTTATTGTTCCACTCGACCTCCAGAGCGATGCGGTTCTTGAAGCAGTCGACTTTATGAGTCGGCGAGTCATGGGTGTCGGCGTCGATCTGGATCTTGGTATCGAATCGCTTCTCGACCCAACTGCGCACGTAGAAGGCTCCGTCGATCGAGTTCGCGACAGGAGATTTTCTGCCACCCTTTGCGGCAACGTCGGAACGCTTCAGTCGAAAGCCGCGTAGGACATCAACGATCTCTGCCCATTCGGCGGGGAAATCTGTTGCCAAGATTGCCGTTGCATGTCGCCACTCATGGAGTTCGTAGAGTAGTTCCAAGTCATCCGGCACATGCTCAAGTGGAGTCATCGCCTGCCAAGTTACCAGACAAGTGCCAGGAGCGCGAGTGCATTCTCCTTGTTGATGAGTGAGTCAAATTGGTTGCAGCGAGTTGTTACAACGACATAAGTTCGCCCGGTGTTTTGTCGGCATTGAACGTGGTCTTTTCGAAAGTCGATCTAATCAGCGTAACGAACGGCGGAGTTACAAAAATGGGCATTACGAACAGCCAAGACAATCATGCTCGTCGCCGATGGATACGTGAAGTTCGATGGCGAGAACGCCGTCTTAGGCCGGCACAGAACGATGGCAAACCGGCACGAGGGGTTGCAATGAGCAGGCTGGGGAATAACTAGACACATGCATTCCATAGGCACGCACAAGTATATTGCTTTCAAGTTCGTCAATGAAACACTGCGGGGCCACAATGAGACGCAAATACGATGTATCGGCGGGATTCACGATCATTGAACTACTAGTGACGATCGCGTTGATCGCGATACTCATTTCACTGTTGCTTCCGGCAGTTCAGCAGGCACGAGAGGCTGCACGGAGAACTCAGTGTCGAGCCAACTTGAAGCAGTTTGGAATTGCATTTCAAAACTATCATTCAGCACACGGCATCTTTCCAATCGGTGCCGGGTCAACAAAGAATGTATGCCCATTGGCAGGAATTGAAGGAGTTCAAGAGCGCGCACCTTGGACGGTGCTGATTCTCCCGTTTATCGACCAGCAATCGATTTATGATCGCTTTGATATGAACGGTTCATTTGCCGGACTTGCTCGCAATACTTCTTCGACAAATCAGCCTGTGCAATTCGGTATCCATTCACCGCCCGTGTTTCTCTGCCCTTCCGACGAGAATTCGTTTGAATTTAAGTCAAATTACATGGGCTGTGCAGGTGGTGGAGACGCAAGCCAAGCATGGTGTGTCGCCGTCGCTGACTCACTTAGAGTTTTCTTCAATAATGGCATCCTCCATCTCAATTCTGGAACTCGAATCGTTGATTGCACGGACGGAGCGTCGAACACCTACCTTGTTGGAGAGTCTGTTTGGATGATTGGGCCACCAGTACCAAAGGACAAATGGCATAGCTGGGCGACGGGAATGAGGTACAACGACATCAGCTTTCCGGGTGAGTGGCCATCTTGGAATACACTTTTCTCGGCTGTTGATCCCATCAATTTCGTGAATTGCACTCCGGCGACTTGTTATGACAACTTAATGCGAACCGCTAGCAGTTCGCACGGTGCCGGTTGCCATATGTTGTTCGCAGACGGGGCGGTGAGATTTGTGAATTCAACCATAAACCTGACAGTCCATCGACAACTTGGCAGCCGCAGCGACGGTGCTACGAATGGAGGTGTCGAGTAAATGGGAATTGCCGATCCATTGAGTTGTCGGACCAGCGCCCTAGTAGTTCTATTAGTTCTTTCTTGTGTTCTTGGCTGCGGCAAACGCCAGTCCGACCTCTACTCGATTAGTGGCACGATTACCTATATGGGCAAGCCGGTACCTGCCGGTATCATAGCATTTGAGTCGGCGACTAAAGATGGCGAGAAAGTCACTCATAGTCGAAGTGAAATTGTCGATGGCAAGTATTCGATTTCGGCTAAGGGTGGTCACAAGGGTGGTGTGTACGCCGTATTCATCAACGGATTCGATGGCAACGCCGAAGACACTAGCGGCGAATCTGAATTCGGTCGGAGCCTATTTCGTACACATCGCCATGACTGCGAGCTGCCTCTTTCTGACCATATAATGGATATCGAGATCCCACAGGACCGCGCGAGACAATGATCTCTTGGGATTAGTTGCGAGGGGAAATCCTATATCAGTCTGGGGGGGAGATTGGCCGTTAGCATCGGTATTCGATGGAGTCCACTTTGAAGAATGGATTCCACTCCCGCATAGCGAGGTTGCGCCGGCAGTTGTGCTGAGGCATGCTGCTGCAGAGCTAAATCGCTCTGAATCGGGCGTGCGCTCATTGAGTCAATTGAACAGAATTGGCCACAACTCTACAAATGAGGTCAGCGTAGTCGAAGTTGCCTTTCGGGGTTCGCAACCGCAAACTCGCAATGTTTTTAGGTGCGACGACTGCTTCGCCGTTTGGATCCGCTTCACCATTTGAGTCCACAACATGTCGACGATGACAGCTTCGTTACCGGAGCAGGGACAACTTGTGTCTGTGCGATCACGACAATGGATCGTCACCGACATCGCGGGCAGCACACTTCCGCCAGTGCGGTTGCAGGTCCAAACCGCCGCACCGCAGAGCTTGCTAACTCTGTCATCCGTTGAAGACGACGGGCTTGGGGAAGAATTACAGGTCGTTTGGGAACTCGAACCGGCGGCTCGGGTTATCGACAAAGTCGCCCTTCCAGAGCCGAGTGGTTTCGATTCCCCCAGTCGACTCGATGCCTTCTTGGATGCCGTCCGATGGGGTGCCTCGTCGTCTGCGGACGTTCGCAACATCCAGTCGCCATTTCGAGCCGGTATTGAGGTCGAGGACTACCAGCTTGATCCAGTTGTCCGCGCCATTCAGATGCCGCGAGTCAACTTGCTGATCGCGGACGACGTTGGCTTGGGAAAGACGATTGAAGCGGGCATGGTGACGCTTGAACTCATCATCCGGCATCGCGCTCGCAAGATGTTGATCGTTTGCCCGTCGTCGCTGCAGGTGCAGTGGCGAGATCAAATGCGCGACAAGTTCGGTCTCGAATTCCGCATCGTCGATAGCAACCTGATGCGATCTCTGCGGCGAGAGCGTGGCATTCACGTCAACCCGTGGGGCCACTTTCCTCGGCTGATTACGTCGATCGACTTCCTCAAACGCGAACGGCCGTTGCGACTGTTTGAGGAGCTGCTGCCGCGCAAGAACGAGCCCATCTATCCGCGCAAGTTCGATCTTCTGATTTGCGATGAAGCCCACAACTGCGCTCCTTCTGGTAAAGGGCAATACGCAACCGACTCATTACGAACGCAAGCTCTGCAACTGCTCGTGCCGCACTTCGAGCACAAGCTGTTTCTGACCGCGACTCCGCACAACGGCTATCCCGAGAGCTTCTCCGCCCTGCTGGAGTTGCTCGACAGTCAGCGGTTCGCCCGCAGCACACCGCCGGATCGCAAGCAGCTCAACGCGATCATGGTGCGGCGCCTCAAGTCAGAGCTTCCGCCGAAATGGGACGGCTCGCCTCGCTTCCCGAAGCGGCAGCTCAATCCCATCGAGGTTCCCTACACCGACGAAGAACGCTTGATCCATTCGGCTCTCCAGCAGTACGCAACCATGCGGATCAAGCGAGCAGCCAGCAACGCGGAGAAGATGGCGACCGAGTTCGTGCTCAAGACGTTGAAGAAGCGACTGTTTTCAAGTCCCGCCGCCTTCGCCACGACGCTGGAAAAGCACGAGCAATCTTTGCGAAACGCTCGCAAGGCGAAGTCGCCCCGCCAGTCCAGTCCCAGCATTCTCAAGCGGGAGATCGACCGCATTGACGAGGACTACGCAGACGACACTGAGTACGACCAAGCCACCTCCGAAGCGATTGATGTGGCGTCGTCACTCTTCACCGAGCCGAATGCCGAAGAACTCGCCCTCTTGAAGCAGATGCGACAGTGGGCGGAAAAGGCGATCGCCCAGTTGGACACCAAAGCCCAGCGGTTGATTGCTTGGCTCAACACCCATTTGCGATCTGGTAAGAAGTGGACCAACGAGCGAGTCATCATCTTCACCGAGTACCGAGCCACTCAGAAGTGGTTGATGGAGATTCTGGCCACGCAGGGCTTCGCGGGCGGCGACCGTCTTCTGACGATGTACGGCGGCATGGACTCCAAAGACCGCGAGCATGTGAAGGCGGCGTTTCAGGCTTCGCCCGATATCAGTGCCGTGCGGATTCTGCTCGCGACGGACTCCGCTTCCGAAGGTCTCGACCTGCAGAACTTCTGCTCGAAGTTGATCCATTACGAGATCCCGTGGAACCCGAATCGCATGGAGCAGCGCAACGGGCGTGTGGATCGTCACGGTCAAAAGGCCAAAGAGGTCAACGTCTATCACTTCGTGGGCGAGGGTTATCAAGAGCGTCAGGAATCAGGCTTCAGCACTCGAGCGGCTGATCTCGATGCCGACTTGGAATTCCTGATGCGCGTGGCTCAGAAGGTCGAGACCATCCGCGAAGACTTGGGCAGCTATGGAACGGTGCTCGCCGACGATGTTGAGCAAGCCATGCTCGGACAGGGCTACACGCTCGCGAATACTACTCGTACCGAAGCCAAGACATCGGCAGCAGGCAAGCTCCTGAAGTTCGAGCGAGATTTAGCCAAGCAAATCAAGGAGTTGCTGGAGCAGTACCGCGAGACTCAGCGCGAGCTGCGGTTGTCGTCAGACAACGTGCGGAAGGTCGTGGAAGTCGCGTTGCAACTGGCCGATCAGCCGCCGCTCATTCCATGCAAAGCCTTTCCCGATCAACCGGTTTTCGAACTTCCGGCATTCAAGGGCACATGGGCGGCTTGTGCGGAAGGCTTGGCTCATCCGCATACGGGAGACATTCGCCCCATCACGTTCGATCAAGCGACCTCCACTGGTCGAGACGATGTCGTACTCGTGCATCTCAATCATCGGCTCGTGCAAATGAGCCTGCGTTTGCTACGAGCCGAAGTCTGGTCTGCCAAAGGTCGCAAGCGTCTGCATCGCATCACCGCGAGATTGGTGCCAGATCACCTGTTGAATACTCCGGCAATCGTCGCTCATGCCCGGCTGGTCGTCATTGGCGGTGACAGCCATCGCTTGCATGAAGAGATCATTTCGGCGGGCGGTTTGATCAAAGAAGGTCGCTTTTCACGCATGAACGTGGGCGAGGTCGACAAGTTGCTCGAAGCCGCCACGAACGATGAGCCCTTCGAGTCTATGCAACAACGTCTGCTCACCATGTGGGACAAGCTGGCTCCGTCGTTAGCTCAATCGCTCGAAGTCCGGATGAAGGAACGCACGGGAGCGTTGCAAAAGAAATTGAGCGAGCGAGCGGACAAAGAGGCGACAGACATCGAAGCCATCATGCTCGAACTCAAACGCTCCATCGAAGCGGAACTCGATGAGCCAGAATACCGCCAGCTTGAACTTTTCAGTGATCCTGAACGCGATCAGTTCGAACGCAACAAAGACTTTCTCCGTGACCGCGTGAAGTCGATCCCCGAGGAAATCAAACGCGAGACCGCTGCGATTCGTTCCCGCTATGCCGATCCGCAGCCACGAATGTTTCCAGTCGCAGTAACGATCCTCGTTCCCGAAAAAATGAGGACAATGAAATGAGTACAGGCGATTCGACACTCAGTGCAGGTCTCAGTAATGGCGACTTAATTGTAGGCATACTGCTGGAAAGTGTTCCTGAAAAGACGGCAGATCTAGAGCAGCTCATCGCAGATTACAAAATCACATTCGCAATAAACCCGCATTCTAAGCGGATCACATGCACTCAAGCCGAGCATGGGGCGAATGTTGAAGTTGGATTGAAACACGCTCAAAGATTAATGGCACATTGCTACGCATATCTGACTGCAAACTTTGCCGAAATCGAGGTGCTAAAGGCAGCGTTAACGCAGGAACAAGTTGGAGCAAGCTTTCGAGAAAGGCTGGATGCTGCGGGAAAGTTACTTACTTGGGCAGTACATAACGAGTTGGAGCAAGAACTCGTTGGAACAATTGCAAATGCCATTACTGACTTAATTGACCCAGATCTCGCCCTTCTAATTGACACATGCTTGGAAGAGAAGCATCAGCCCAAAGCGGGGGAGCTGTTTGCCAAGGCGTTTTCATGGATTATATTGCACGAAATAGGCCACATTGTCCTGAAGCATCACGAGTATCGGCCTGCTGCTGTTGACGAAAATCAACGCGCCGCTTCGGTTCAACAGGAGAACGAGGCGGATCGGTTCGCCGCAGATTGGTTACTTGACTGCCCCGCTTTATCGCCTAGCGATCGCTGGATGCGGCAAGCGGCGATAGCAAGCGTGTTGGGGTGGCGCACGGCTGGAAGCGCTTATATTGGCAACAACACACACTCCACTCACCCACCAGGGTACGCGCGCCTTTGGCACATCACTGATTTAGTGACGGAGCCTGACGAACACGACATTTGGAGATTCGTGCAGATGATACTAATCCTGCACATTCACAACCGAGGAATTAGCACTCCACTTCCTGGCGGCAATCCCAGATCTCATTGTGACGAGCTAATCAATATCCTCGCTAATCAGCCAAACGAGTAATCATGTCGATCGCACGTCACCATAACGAATGGCTGCAGCTCGTTCCGAGTTCGGGGCCGTTTCTCAGTTTGATGGTTCTCAAGGATGTCTTTCCTCAGGGGCTTGATGCCCATAACTCCGAGCATGCGGCTCGGTTGCGGCAGGCGTTTGAGGAGTGGGAAGACAATCACCATAGCAAACGGCCTGATCCGTCCATTCATCGCGCTTGGATCAAGTTCGTCTTGGATGAGACGCTCGGCTTTGAAGAGTTGCTCGCCGAGGGGCAGGCCATTCCTCAGACGCTCAAGACCGACATCAACGAGTACGGCGTCACGCTGCGTCCCGACTGGGTGGTCAATGATCCGCAGACCAAGACCGCTCGGCTGTTGATTCAGGCTTATCCGCAGAGCCAGTCGCTCACCAAGCCGGTGGCAGATTCGCGGTGGAAGACATCGCCTGATACGCGCATGGCTCAGCTCCTGCATGACACTGGCATTCGACTGGGACTGGTCACAAACGGCGAGCATTGGATGCTCGTCAATGCCCCCAAGGGTGAGACCACCGGCTATGCCTCGTGGTACTCAAATCTGCTGTTGGAAGAGCCGTTGACGTTGCGAGCATTCCGCACGCTCTTGGGTGCCGATCGGTTCTTCAGCGTGCCCGAGGATCAGACGCTCGAAACCCTGCTGACAAAGAGCGCCGAGAACCAGCAGGAAGTTACCGACCAGCTTGGCTATCAGGTGCGGAAGGCGGTTGAGGTCTTGATTCAGTCGCTCGACAAGGCGGATCAGGATCATGGGCGGACGTTGTTGGCCGATGTGCCGGAGAAGGTGCTCTACGAAGCGGCGCTTACGGTCATGATGCGGCTGGTGTTCTTGTTTTGTGCCGAAGAACGAGGACTGCTGCTGCTGGGGGATGAGCTGTACGACAAGAACTACGCGGTCAGCACGCTGCGTGAGCAGTTACGGAGCAAGGCCGATCAGTTCGGCGAAGAGATCTTGGATGTCAGCGGCCACATTGATGCGTGGATGCGCCTGCTGACGACGTTCCGCGTGGTGTTTGCTGGAGTGCGACACGACCGGTTCAAGCTGCCGGCTTATGGCGGCAGCTTGTTTGATCCCGACCGCTTTCCGTTCTTGGAAGGCCGCCCGTTCGGAACAACTTGGAAGGACACGGAAGCCACTCCGTTGCCGGTCAACAATCGCACGGTGCTGCATCTGCTCGACGCGCTGCAGATGCTCAAGCCGAAACGCAACAGCGGCTTGTCCGAAGCCAGAAAACTCAGCTTTCGGTGGCTGGACATCGAGCAGATTGGTCACGTCTACGAAGGCTTGCTGGACCACACGGCCAAGCGCGCCACCGAGCCGTTGCTGGGGCTGGAAGGCAGCAAGGACAAAGAGCCAGAGATCCCCTTGTCCGCACTCGAAGCGGCTGCGGCTAAGGGTGAAGACGCGCTGCTGAGCTATCTCCACGATGTCACCGGTCGCACGGAGAAGGCTCTTCAGAAGGCATTGAAGACTCCCATCACCGAGCCGCTTGAAAACCGCTTTCGCACCGCGTGTCAGGACGGGGTGTTGTGGAAGCGAGTCGAGCCGTTTGCCGGTTTGGTACGGTTTGATACTACCGACTATCCGGTGGTCATCACGGTCGGCAGTGTATTTGTGACATCGGGCACCGACCGTCGCAGCAGCGGCACGCATTACACGCCCAAGAGTCTCACCGAGCCCATCGTGCAATACACGCTGGAGCCGTTGGTGTTTGATGGTCCGGCGGAAGGCAAACCCAAGAGCGACTGGAAACTGCATCCCGCAGCCAAACTGTTGGATCTCAAGGTGTGCGACATGGCCTGCGGCTCGGGAGCTTTCCTGGTGCAAGCCTGCCGGTATCTTTCGGAGCGAGTCTTGGAAGCGTGGGACGAAGCCGAGCGTTCGCATCCCGAAACTCCTGGTATCACACCGGCGGGCGAAGCAGCTTCGGGCGCACCGCACGAGCAATTGATACCCACTGACCCGGACGAGCGGCAGGCGTATGCACTGCGACTTGTGGCTCAGCGGTGTTTGTATGGAGTCGACAAGAATCCGTTGGCGGTCGAGATGGCGAAGCTGTCGCTGTGGTTGCTGACGCTGGCCAAAGACAAGCCGTTTGAGTTCCTCGACCACGCCCTCCGCAGCGGCGATTCATTGGTTGGTATTCACAACCTGGATCAACTGAAAAAGTTCAGCCTCGACGGCAAGGGCGAAGACAACCGCCTGCTCCTGCACTTCTTGGACGACAAGATCCAGGAGGCCATCACTCTGCGTCGCCAACTCACGGAAATGCAGGCCAACACGGTCGAGGATGTTGAAGCCCAGGACCGGATGCTGCGGGAAGCGAACGAGAAGATCGACCGGCTCAAGTGTGCTGCTGACATGCTGATCTCCGCCGAGTTCGTCCCCGGTTCTGCTGCCGACAAGCGAGCAGCCAGGGACGATGCGGCAATCAAGGTGGCCGTGCATTTCAACGACAGCGATCTGCCGACGTTCCGAAGGGAAGCTCAGAAGGCTCTTGGCAGTCAGGCGACATTTCACTGGCCGGTCGAGTTTCCCGAAGTCATGGTCGAGCGAGGCGGGTTCGATGCGTTCATTGGGAATCCACCGTTTCTCGGTGGGATGCGTATTGGACAAGTCTTGGGAGACGGCTATGCAGCGTTTTTCAAGGGCCGTTGGTCTCATCGAAAAGGTCATGCTGATCTTGTCGTGTATTTTATGCTGCGATCATGGGAACTAACTCGGTTTGGTCTTGGGTTGATTACGACAAATTCGCTAAGTGAAGGCGATACTCGTGAGATTGGCCTGTCGCATATCATTGACCTCGGCGGTGCTATTTACAGGGCTACCAGAACAATGACTTGGCCGGGTATTGCAGGCGTGTTCGTCTCGCAGGTCTTCATTTCCAAGCCATCTTGGAAGGGATCATGCGTGCTAAACGGTGTTCTGTGCAAAGGAATCAATTCCCGGTTTGAAGATGAGAGTGACGAAGGTGACTCTTTCCGGCTCTCATCAAATGCGAACTGGCTATCGAAAGGCACAGGATTGGTGGGGATTGGGTTTGTCGTTGAGCCGGAGTTGGCTAAGGAATGGATTGACAGAGATTCGCGCTACAGAGACATCTTGTTTCGATATCTGAATGCTGAAGATTTCAATTCCTCGCCAGACCAATCACCAAAACGCATGGTGATAAATTTCAGAGACTTTGACTTTGAGAGGGCTTCGGAATTCCACTTCGCAATGAACAGACTCACCGAAATGGTTAAGCCTATAAGGGATGGAATCACCACCCAAATCCATGAAAAATGCTACTGGAAGTATTGGGATAAAAGGGCGGCGCTCTACGAGGCAGTGGAAAAGTGCAAAAACGTGTTAGTGTGCCCTGTCGTTACCACCTATATCAATTGGGCGTTTGTGCCTAAAAATTGGATTTATTCTAACGAAGTGTATGTTCTTCCTACGGATGAATGGGGGCCATTTGCCACGCTACAGTCGTCCCTCCATATCTCTTGGGTAACTAGAAACACATCAACACTCAAATCGCATCTGCGGTACACGACAACGGATTCGTTTCAGACATTTCCATTTCCGCACAAAATCGAACACGGGACATTGCCGCGAGTTGCAATTAGCTATCACGAGCACCGCAAGGCCATCATGATCGACCGTAACATTGGTCTAACGAAGCTGTATCACTTGTTTCATGACTCTGATGCTCTGGAGAGTAAAACAGAGCATCTCCGAAGTCTTCAGGCCGAGATGGACTACGCGGTAGCCGCCGCCTACGGCTGGACCGACCTTGATCTCGGCCACGGCTTCCACGAGACGAAGCAAGGGGTCCGCTACACGATCAGCGAACCCGCCCGCCGAGAAGTCCTCGCCCGCCTGCTCAAGCTGAACCACGAACGCTACGCCGAAGAAGTCGCCCAGGGCCTGCACGACAAAAAGAAGCCCGCAAAAAGGGCGGCCAAGAAAAAAGCTCCTAGTCCGAGTCTGTTCGACGATGACGATGCCTGACGTTCGCATTGTTGGACTGGAAGAATGGGACATCACAGCAGATGCTTGAGAGCAATAATTATGGCGAAAGCGACGACCGCAGACTTACTAAATGCGTTGAAATTTGAAGCTCAGGATGCCTTCGTCTTACTGAAAACCATTGATTCGCTTTGTGGAACTCCAGGCAAAGCACGGCTATTAAATAGCATAGCGCCTCAGTTTTTTGTCATTGCAAAAGACGCAATGATCGACGCATTAATTCTCAGTATCTCCAAGCTGACAGACAAACCATCGCGTGATGAAAGTGTGACGATTGAACGACTCGCTGAATTGGCCTTCTCGCCGCCTTCCTCGCCTGAGTTTGCCGACTTGCAAAAGAGCATCGAGCGACTCAAGAAAATCATCGAGCCGATTCGCAGCCATCGAAACAAACGGGTGGCACATCTTGATGAGCACTATTCGATCGGAGCCAAAGCTCTTCCAGACGTAGCCGAGTCAACGTTCCGCGAGGCTGCGAAACTCATTCAAAAAATCATTAATTCCATTCAAGAGAAGCTCGGTGAATGCCCAACAGCATTCGATGCGATCTGGATCCAAACAGGTAGCGACCTGCTACTTCATAAACTGGTATGGGCAAGACGATGGGAAATGCAGGAACAAGGAAAATGTCATGACAGCCGGTTGCCGGTCACCGCGGATGAAATTGAAAACACTGATTGGACTGCGTGGCCAGGCGATGCCCCAGAGGAATCACGCTGACTCGGCACCTTCTTCAAGAAAAACCAAGGCGTCCGCTACACGATCAGGGAACCCGCCCGCAGCGAAGTCCTCGCCCGCCTGCTGAAACTCAAACACTCACGCTACGCCGAAGAAGTCGCCCAGGACCTGCACGACAAAAGAGGCAGCCCCCGGAAGGATTCACCCAACTGGCCCACCAAACAGCAATCCAATCCGTTCGATCGAGAGGATGACGAATGATCTCCCGGCATGACCATTGGATGTGGTGGCGCCCGACAAGCTTTTGGAGGACAGCCGAATGACTATCCGCAACGATTCCATGACAGCACTTGAAAAAACGACAAATCCCGTAACTGAACTGTTCCATCGACTCAATAGCGTGTTGCCAGAGAATCAAAAGGTCGTCTGTGTTGCGCCCGACATTCTGGCTGTGGAAGCGCTGGATAAGTTGAAGGAATATCGGTTTTCACAACTTCCCGTGGTTGTGGGCCGTGAGGTCTTGGGACTGTTCTCGTACCGATCGTTTGCAAATGCGGTTGTCACGCTTGGTCGAGGCGCTACTAAGAACCAGAAGTTCAATCCACTGGAATTGCTCGTTGAAGACTGTCTCGACAAGCCGACTTTCGCGCGCGTCACTGATGAATTCGCCGAATGGTTCGACTTCATTGACCAGCATGACTGCGTACTCGTCGGAGAGCAGAGTCGGTTGCAAGGTATCGTGACCGCCATGGACATTCTTCGTTACCTCTACAGCGTGGCGAGCCCGTTTGTTCTCATCGCCGAGATCGAACTTGCACTGCGAGCCCTTATCAATTTGGCAGTCTCGCCGGAAAGCCTCACGGCTTGTGCCAAAGAATGCCTCAAGGACAAATATCAAGAAGGTCTTCCGACGCGGCTGGAGGATATGACATTCAACGATTACGTGCAGATCATCGGAGATGGCCGCAGTTGGAATTATTTCCAGCCGCTCATGGGCGGCGACCGAGTTCGTACAAGGGCCAAACTCGAACAACTTCGAGACCTCCGAAACGTCGTGTTCCACTTCAAGCGTGAGATCACGGTCGAGGAATACGAAACACTCGCGGCTGGACGGCAATGGATGCTACTCAAGGCGCGTGCCGCCGAAGCTCGCAGAGAGGAGGCGAAGCAATGAACGATACCACGTTAGAAATGGCTTTTGCCGATCGGGGCTGCTTCCCTCATCAGGCCCAATTCGCAGCATCATTTTTTGCGGCGAATTCGCCCCAGAAGCACCTACTGGTGAGTGCTCCGGGCATGGGAAAAGGGTTTGCTTCGGCATTGATTGTCAACCATGCGTTGGCCTCTAACCAAGCACGACGTGTCCTGGTACTTGCGCCATCGGCATTGGTCGCGCAGTGGCAAGAGATGCTGCTTCGCAGTCAGACGGACGTGCCCGTCATGGTTATTGATCGCCGTCGTCTTCGTGAATTAGAGGGATCTCAACCGGTCGGTGCGGAGATGTGGCCGACAAGCATTGTTGTCGTAGCGTCACTCGATTTCGCCAAACAGTCCGATATCGCCGCGATCCTGGCTCGTTGTAATTGGGATCTCCTCGTCGTCGATGAAGTCCAATTGGCCTCGCCACAGACGCAACGTGCAAAAGTGCTCCTCGGCTTGATGGATCACTCTCACCGGATGCGAGTGCTTCTACTTCAGGTTGGTGGTCTATGGACTGAAGGCGAGATGGGGGCCGAAGCCGAGATTTACCGTGATGCAAGGGTCACTGTCTGGAATCGTGATTCAATCCGTGACCGCGACGGAATGCCTCTCCTGCCTGAAATTCAAATGACGTGGATCACGTATCGGCGGCATCCCGAGGAAGCAGAGCTGCATGCTCGATTGCAGCAAGCATTGCGGGCGCTCAACACGACAAATCCCCAGATTAGGCTCGTGGCAGCGACTCTTTTGCACTCGGCGTCGTCAAGCCCATTTGCATTGGAGCAGCGGCTTCGCCGCATTCAGCAGCGGCGCAATGAGCTGGCTCACGGTGTCGCTGGCGATGTTGAATTGGGAGATGAGGCCGATGAACTTGGACTGGCTGAGTCGGTCCTCGACGACACTGATGACATCGTGCAGAGCTATATCGCGTTGGCGAAGATCGCAGAGTCTCTTTGCGGTCTACTTGAAGAATTGCCGTCCGATTCCAAGTTCGATGCGTTGGTGCGGCAGTTGAATTCGGTAGGGGCGTTCGGGGCGTCGGATCGCCGCATATGCGTATTCACGAAGTTTGTCGATACGGCGACGTACTTGCAAAGCGCGCTTCGTGATCACTTTCCTCATGTGAGAACTCTGGGCGGAGGTCACTCATTCAACGAGCGTGAGCAGTGCATCGCCGATTTCGCTCACGCCGGGGGAATCTTAATTTTGACCGAGGCCATTGATGTACCAATGCCAGAAGTCGCTGCCGTGGTCTTTTATGATTTGCCTTTGAACCCAGCGGTGTTTGAGCAAAGGATCGGACGGTTCGTCAGGATTGGGCGGCAAGGTCCGATTCAGATCGTTGCATTCACAGACGAATCGAACTCTCTTGTCATCGAGCGATTACAGCGGAAGATCGTTGATATCAAAGAAACGCTCGGTGAATCGGAGATCGAAAAAGCTCTATTTTCATTTGAGGCGAAGTGAGGCGGGCTCGCATGACCAAATTCGATTACTCACTGCTGGAAGACTTTCAAATACACGGCCACTGGTGGCTTCCGCACCATCCAGAGAAGAGAGTTGCAGGCACTCTGACGTTTCAATCTGGCGAGATCACACTCGATCTGCTTGGGCTCATCCCGCGTGAAACGCCATCGAACGTCTTGAGCAATAAATCCAACTGGGCGTCTCAGATAATTCATGGCAGTTGCGACGCCATGCCATTCACAGCGTTCCGGACTCATAACATTGGTCTCGAAGTCAATAGTGCTGGCGTTGACTCTCGTTCGAAATTCTCAGCCGAATACCTAATCTCGAATTCGCATTTGGAATCGGAATCGGATCTGCAAATCAAGTCGGCAGCGATCGAGTACACTGAGTTTGAAGAGTGGATTTATTCAAAACCACTGATTGAAGTCGACAGAAGCCAACGCACCGAAGGGGTCGTGAATCACAAGCTTAACTATCCAGAGACGTTCGAAATTCCGATTACGAGCCTAGATGTGACCCTGAAGACGCAGCCATCCTTCGTTCATTCCGAGGGGCACATGTCGGTTTCAGCCGAGTATCAAGATCGCGTAGTGGTATCAACAGAATCAATTCTAACGCTCAGTGAGTTGCGAAAGCTTGTATTCGAACTTCGAAACTTTCTGGCTCTGATGATTGGCCACCCAATTAGACTGCGGAAACTAGAGATTCAGTCAGGTTCAGAGACCATTGACACATGCACGATTCCAAGGACATCGCGTGTATTCTTCGCCCAAGGGGCGGAATCTACAAAGCCCGCGCCTCGACATTGGGAGATGCTATTCCGCTTCTGTGACATCAAGAATCAACTTGGCAGCGTCTTGAATGCATGGTTTGCACGCTCCGATCAGCTTAAGGCCGTGTATGACCTCTTTCTGGGCACCCTCTACAACGACAAGCAATTCCTGAATTTTCAGTTTCTCAGCCTAATTCAAGCAATTGAAGCCTTTGATCGCATACGTGGCACGAGTTGCTACATGACAGAGGAAGAGTATGAGCCAATCCGCGCCGCACTTACGAATGCGATACCCGCTCACCTTTCAAATCCATTCAAGACAAGCCTTCGCAAGAAAATCGAGCACGGTCATGAGTTCTCGCTTCGGAAAAGACTGAGGCAACGTTTGGACGATCTTGCTCCAGGTGCGACAGAGCTGGTGTGCCACAACTGCAGTCAGTTCATCGACAAGATTGTTAATACTAGGAACTACTTTACACACTACACCGACGAACTGGAGACGCTTGCAGAACTCAACGGCGAGAAATTGTTTTTCCTAACGCAACGCTTGAGGATTCTACTGACGCTACTCTTGCTGAAAGACCTCGGTCTCGAAGAAGGACAAATCGTCGCTGCGATCCAAAAGAACAATCGTCTGCGATTCATACTTGAGGACGCAGGAGGTTAGGGTAGGTGATTGGTAAGCAGAGTCTAAGTAATAAACACGACACGCTCTGAGCGGCAATCATGATTCTGAAGGATCGCAAGCAATGAATAGCCAAGAAATCCTCACCGCAGTTGCCGCAGGTGAGAGCCAGGATTGGGAATTCAAATCAGCGAAAGGCGGTGTCCCAGCAAATGTATGGGAAACGTACTCGGCGATGGCGAATACCAACGGCGGCACGATTGTGCTCGGCGTCGGTGAGGCCAATGGGGAGTTCTTTCTTGAAGACTTAAAGAATCCCGAGCAGGCACTGAAGACGTGTTGGGACACCGCCAATAATCGAGGCAAAGTCAGCGTCAATTTGCTCGCTCAAGAGCAAGTTCGCCTCGTCGATACCGCAGGCAAGCGAGTCTTGGTCATACAGGTGCCGCGTGCTGATCGCCGCCAACGGCCAGTTTTCGTAGGTGCAAATCCCCTAGATGGCACCTATCGACGTAATTACGAAGGCGACTATCACTGCTCGCGTGAAGAAGTCAGTCGGATGCTGGCCGACCAGTCGCTCGAACCTGCCGATAGCCGAATGCTGCCTCTGTTTAGTCTTGAAGACATTGATGCCGAAACATTGAGGCAATATCGCAATCGGTTTTCCGCCCGAAATCCCAATCACCCGTGGCTCAATGAAGATTCGGCAGGTTTCCTGCTGAAGCTTGGTGGCTGGTCCAAGAATCGCTCAACAGGCGAGGAAGGCTTGACAGTCGCAGGGTTGTTGATGTTTGGCGGCGAGAACGCTCTGAATGATGCCGCAACCGGAATGAAACATCATTTAGATTACCGGGAACGACCTACAAATATCATCGCTGATCGCTGGACTGACCGACTGACTGTGGATGGTACTTGGGTGCCTAACCTGTTTCAGTTTTTCCAAAAAGTCTATCCCAAGCTGACCGCCGATTTGAAATTACCATTTGCCTATTTGCCACCCACACCTACCCTCTTTTCTGATCCGGTTCGCACCGGACAATCGCCGGTTCACGAAGCGATTCAAGAGGCGCTGGTTAATGCTCTGATTCACGCGGACTACCGTGGCATGGGCGGAGTCGTGGTCGAACGCTTTCCGGATCGTGTTGAATTATCGAATCCCGGAACGCTCCTCGTCTCGATTGAGCAACTTCGGCAGGGTGCCGTGAGCGAATGCCGAAATCCCAGCCTCCAGAAAATGTTCCAACTGATTGGAGCGGGCGACAAAGCGGGGTCTGGCATCGACAAGATTCGTCGCGGCTGGGAGACACAACAATGGCGTTCGCCGACAGTGGCAGAATCGGTCGAACCTGATCGCGTGAAATTCGTGCTCCCGATGTCCAGCCTCATCCCGCCAGCATCGGAGACGCGACTGCGGAAGTTATTTGGACCGGACTACGACACGCTGACGCCTATTGAGATCCAAACACTCGTGACCGCAGATTTGGAAGGCGAAGTTTCCAATAGTCGGCTCCAACTGATTCGCATGGAGCATCCAGTTGAACTCTCGAAGATGCTGCAAGGCTTGGCTTCTCGCGGATTTCTGGACCAAGTTGGTCAGAAACGGGGAGCGAGCTATCGGCTGCCCACATGGGCTTCCCCCACTACCGCCGCCGCTTCCCCCTTTGCGCCCGCCTCTTCCCCCTTAATGGTCGAAGCATCCCCCCTTGGGAACGACACTGGCCTCCAGTTGGCCGGCACTTCGCCCGAAATAGTTTCACATTTGCTTGAAATTGCAAAACCGGCTCGCGAGAAGCAAAGGCTGATCCCCGAGCTGACGAAGAGAATCATTCAGCAGCTTTGCACAGGACGTTTCCTGTCGGCAGCGGAACTTGCTGGTTTGATGGACCGGAGCAAAGACAAACTGCAAGAAAAGTTCCTCTCTCAGATGGTCGCGGAAGGGGAGCTTCGTTTGCGATACCCCGACCAGCCAACGCACTCCGATCAAGCCTACACTGCGAGCGAGCATCAAGCGGATTGAATGCTCTTCGGGCGATTGATAACGACAAACAGCAGCAATTATGACCATCGGGATCGGAAGGGCCATTTATGCAAAAGCCGTCAGCGCTCGAACTGCGAGATCAACTCGAAGAGATGGTGCTCAAAGAATTGTTGGGACCGGGAAGCGCCGAAGAGGAAATAAACGAGCCGCCGGGGACTCGGTATTTCGTGGGCGTGCTGGCTCCGCGAAATCGTGCCAAGCGCGATGAACTACGAGCAGTGAAACGTGAGCTGGCACAGCTCGTTGCAAAGTCTGCCTCGGACGACTCAGAAGGCGACGAGGACGACGGCGAAATCCTTGATGGGGATGAACTCGCACTCGGTGGCCGTGATACCTCGCAAGACGGCACGACGGACCAAGCTCCGTCGCAGGATAAAGCGCTGATACCGTCATCCTTCGGAATGACATTTTCGGTGAATTTGGAAGCAACCGAGATCGAGGTCTCGGCTCATTGGGGCCAGTACTTGCGGCACCTCAGTGAGTATGAACGGAGCGAGAAAACAGGCGCACCACTGCGAGTCTGGAAGCGAGTTCCTCGCGGCGGTCAGCAACGATTAAAGCTCGTCGATGGAGTCGTGACTCCGATCGTGGTTGATGACCTGTGTAATCATGTGGTGGTGCAAGGGCTCATTCGCAAACGCAGCGACCACAGGTGCATCACGCTGTTCCTCGTCAATGACCAGCACGAACCCCCAAAGCTCCGCGATACCGCTTGGATTTTCCAGCCGGAACTGAGCGTGCAAGGTGTCGGTGGCGAAGCTGTCATCCACAAGCGACACACGATTCTGGAACTCAACGGCACCGACGCGACGGTGAAGGCTGAGAACGATCACCTCGCGATGCTCTACCGTCGGCATGTGGAATTCGCTGTGGGGCATGGTGTCGGAGTGCAGGCCGTTATTTCGGCGGATCCGAATTTCGCGGTCAGTGTCAGCACCAAAGTTGTGCCGAGTTACGAAGTGCCGAAGTCAACTCCGCCACGCCCAGACGATGCTGAGATCAATCCGTCATTCGCAAAACTGGCTGGCCTCGTGCTCGACATGAAGGTCTTGGCTGAAACGAACCCCAAACAATATCGCTCGCTGCTCAATCCGTTGGTCGTGGCCTACGAGGCTTGGATTGAACGCGAGGCAGGTCGAATTTCCGACCCCACTGAGGGGCTCCACCGCTTTAAGGACGTCGCTCAAGAGGCACTCTCGCGTTGTCGGACAACCCTGAAACGCATCGAAGCTGGGCTAGAGTTGCTCGACAAGGACGACGAAGCGGCCCAGGCATTTCAATTCATGAATCGAGCAATGTGGCTTCAGCGGACGCACTCGCTATTTGCAGAGAAGGTGCGACGCGGCGACGAGAAGCCGAACATGGAACTCATCGACGTGCCCGAGAACCGATCGTGGTATCCGTTCCAGCTTGCGTTCGTGCTACTCAATCTGCCGGGGATCACGCAGCTTGATCACCCGGAACGCAGCGAGTCGCCCGACGCCATTGCGGATCTGCTTTGGTTCCCTACGGGTGGTGGTAAGACCGAAGCCTATCTCGGTCTTACGGCTTACACGTTGGGACTCAGGCGACTGCAAGGCACGATCGAAGGCCGATCGGGTGAGCACGGAGTGGCGGTGCTGATGCGATACACGCTCCGGCTGCTGACGCTGCAACAATTCCAACGTGCTTCGGCTTTGATCTGCGCTTGCGAAGACATTCGGCGGACAACCTTGAGTAACGGCGATGCTCGCTGGGGCAAGACTCCTTTCCGCATTGGTTTGTGGGTCGGTGGTAGCACCACTCCCAATTGGACCGACGACGCAGACGAAGTTGTGAAGTCGGCTCACGGAGCCAAGCCACGTTCAGGCTCAGTTGGTGGTTCAGGAACACCTCACCAACTCACAAATTGCCCGTGGTGTGGAACTCGGATTGATCCCGGCAAGCACATCAAGGTCGAGAAGTACTCCGAAGGTGCTGGTCGCACATTGATCTACTGCGGAGCTAAATTCGGCCAGTGCAAGTTCTCGATGAAGGAAGCACCCGGCGAAGGTCTGCCGATCATGGTCGTCGACGAAGAGATCTATCGCCGACTGCCAGCACTCCTCATTACGACCGTCGACAAGTTTGCTCAGCTTCCGTGGAATGGCTCGGTGCAAATGCTATTCGGGCAAGTCGATGGCTACTGCGAACGACACGGGTTCCGCTCGCCGCATCTTGCCGCTGAAGCCAACGAACTTGAGATCAACGGAGTGCATCGAGCGAAAGGCAATGCTCCGTCAGCTCGGGTGCTGGCTCAGAATCCGTTGAGACCGCCGGATCTCATCATTCAGGACGAGTTACATCTCATCAGCGGGCCGCTCGGTACGTTGGTCGGACTTTATGAAACGGCGGTCGACAAGCTCTGCACTTGGGATGTCAACGGGACCAAAGTTCGTCCCAAAGTCGTGGCGTCGACGGCGACGATTCGCAATGCGAAGGATCAACTTCACGCTTTGTTTCTCAGGAAGCTTCAGACGTTTCCGCCAAGCGGACTCGACATTCAGGACAACTTCTTTTCGCTGCAACGTGCATCTAGCGAGAAGACTCCGGGGCGAAAATACATCGGGATCTGTGCTCCCGGTCGGAGGCTCAAAGCCGCGTTGATCCGGGTGTATGTCGCCTTCTTGGCGGCTGGGCAGGTCTTGTTTGAACGACATGGATTAGATGCTGATCCATGGATGACTCTCGTCGGTTACTTCAACAGCCTGCGAGAACTCGGTGGCATGAAGCGGCTCGTCGATGACGATGTCCGCACGCGCCTCAAGAAGATGGCAGATCGCCAACTCGCGAATCGCACGCTCTACACGCCGGACACCGTGAAGGAACTCACGTCGAGACTGGGTTCAACGGCCATCCCGGAAACGCTCGACCTGCTGGAAAGTCGATTCGATCCCGAAGTGCTGGACAAGATCAAGAAAGGCAAAGCTCCCGATGGCGAATATGTCGCACGTCCGATCGACGTGTTGCTGGCGACGAACATGATTTCGGTCGGTGTGGACGTGCCGCGTTTGGGCTTGATGGTGACTGCTGGTCAGCCCAAGACGACGGCAGAATACATCCAAGCCACCAGTCGCGTTGGTCGAAAGCATCCCGGTCTGGTCTGCACGGTCTACAACTGGGCTCGGCCACGAGACTTGTCTCACTATGAGACCTTCGAGCATTACCACTCGACTTTCTACAAACACGTCGAAGCCCTGTCGGTCACGCCATTCTCAGCCGGAGCCACCTCGCGTGGTCTCTCGGCCTTGCTGGTATCACTGATTCGACAGCCGGGCATTGAGTTCAACTCAAATGACAAAGCCATGTTGATGGCGAGTCAGCGCTCACATCAGTACGTCGCAGATGCCATTGAAGCAATCGCGCGGCGAGCTGAGCTGATCGCAGGAATTGACACCGCAACTGAAGTCCGGCAGCAGCTCAAACGCAAAATGGATCTGTGGCAGAAGAAGGCTCAACGAACCGCCCAAGGCTGTTTGCTCGGCTACGACATCAAGAAGGATGGTGTGACCGTGGAGCTGCTGCGTCGTCCAAGCATTCAAGCCTGGGACGAATTCACTTGTCTCAATTCTCTACGCGATGTCGAACCGACGGCGAATTTGATTTTGGACGACTATCGCATGGATGACGACGGCGAGACGGACGCCGAGGAAGGAGCCGCATCGTGATGAGACCTGATTCGAAACGTTGCAAGGTTGGCGAACTCCGTCCAAGTCAGGCTCTGACGACGTTCGGCATCGGTGCCATCATCGACCTGCCGAACTTGTCGGTGATGGTGATGGGACTCGATGATTGGCCCTACAAAGACACTGTCGAAATCGGTGAGCCGCGACTATTGGCGTCGGTCAAAGACGTTCTCGGGCAACAAGTGAGGTCATTGAGGTCCGCTCCGATCGCACCCGAGTCCACGCAGTTCGGACAGTTCGATCCGTCGACTTTAATCGGCATTCCGGTTGCTCCATTTCCGCGCTGGATGGTCTGTCCGTATTGCCGTCGATTGGCTCCTTTGGGGAGTGGGCTGTTCAAGCTGGAGACGGCGTTTCGCACGGATCAAATTCGCTACGTCCACACAAACTGTACCAAGCCAGGCAAGCCGCCCACGGTGGTGCCCGCACGCTTCATCGTGGCTTGCAAGAACGGCCACTTGGATGACTTTCCGTGGCGCGAGTTCGTGCATCGTGGTACTACGACTTGCACCGGCGGACTCAAACTCTTCGAACTCACAGCGACAGGCGAAGCCGCCGGAATCGAAGTCCGTTGCGAAGGCGAGAACTGCGGCAAGTCACGACGCATGTCAGACGCCTTCAAGATCGACACGAACTCGATGCAGACGTGCCGGGCGAGACGGCCTCACCTACGAGATCATGACGAGACGGGATGCCATGCTGCGGGCGGTCAAGCGGTGCTCATGGAGCCGATGCTGCAAGGCGCTTCCAATGCTTGGTTTGGTATCACGCTTTCGGCGTTGGCAATCCCTCAAGCGTCGGGCAAGTTGAAGCAGCTTGTCGAAGAGCATTGGACCACCTTGGAGAAGGTTCAAAGTGAGCAGAACATCGAACTGCTGCAACAAGTCGCCCCGAACTTACGTGACCTCGCCGAGTACTCGGCGGCCGAGATCTGGCAGGTCGTGCAAGTCAAGAAGACTGAATCGCCCGATGAGGATTCCGAACCAAGCGACCTGAAGACCCCAGAATGGAAGGTCTTCACCGATCCAGAGTCCGTCGAGAAGGGACGCGATTTTCAATTGCGAGTTGTCGCCCCCCCGAAGCGCTACTCGAAGTACTTCGAGAAAATTGTGCTGGCCGAGCGATTGCGAGAAGTGCGAGCGTTGGTCGGTTTCACTCGCATTGAATCGCCGAGTGATTACGACAACCAAGCCGCGTTTCCCGAGAGTCAGCGGGCCACATTGTCTCGAACTCAACCGAGTTGGGTTCCTGCGTCAGAGATTCGCGGCGAGGGCTTGTTCTTTCATTTCAGGGAAGACGTCGTCCAGAGATGGGTGAATCGGGCCAATGGTCTCGATGACGTGTTCTATGAGGCTCATCAGCGCTGGCGAAGCGCTCGTCGCTTGGAACCGCCGACTGACTATTACCCCGGCATCCGGTTTGTGTTGTTGCACTCGTTTGCTCACGCCCTCATTCGACAACTGTCCGTTGAGTGCGGATACACGACAGCGTCACTGCGCGAGCGCATCTACTCTCGAAACCCTGGAGACGGCGAATCCGAAATGGCCGGAGTCCTGATCTACACCGCCGCTCCGGACAGCGAAGGAACATTGGGGGGATTGGTCTCGCTCGGACGACCGGAAACGCTGGAGCGACATCTCGACCAAGCACTCGACAACATGCGGCTCTGCGCCAGCGATCCGCTGTGTGCCGAACATCATCCCTACCGCGACGGCATCACACTGCACTCGGCTTCGTGCCATGCTTGCCTGTTCGCTCCGGAAACGTCGTGCGAACGCGGCAATAAGTACCTCGACCGAGCGGTGTTGGTCTCGACCGTCGAACGCAGTGACCTTGCATTCTTCGAGTGATTCGTATGGACGATGAATTCCAGCAACTCGGATCTGCGGCGACACGATTAGCGGATCGCCTGCCTCATTCCGTGATGCTGTCTGTTGCGACTGCGGTGATGCATCACGCACGAACGGATCAAGCCGCCGCGCGGCAAGCGATTCTGGCGAGCGTACCGACGCCCGACTTCCGTGATGCCACCGCAGACTTTCTCGATGTTTGGCATTCCCGTGCGGCGAGTGTTGGCTCTGATGGTGTCGCGCTGGCGCTAGTGACAGCAGCCAAGAGCGAACAAGTTCACCGGCATGAAGCGGCGGTCGAGGTCGTCTGGACTGGTCCAGAATCCACCGAGAAACGCTTTCGTCAGACGGAGCAAGCAATTCTCGAAGTCATCTACACGGCAAAACAACGACTGACCATTGTCAGTTACGCGGTCTATCGAATTCCTCGAATCCGAGAAGCACTGATTGCGGCAGCCGAACGCGGCGTCGAAATTCGACTCATTGTCGAAACACCGAATCGGATTGAAGGCCAAGGAGAATACGACTGCGTTGTCGCGCTGGGCGAAAACGTAGCCAATGCCTGCGCGGTCTATTATTGGCCGCAGGAGAACCGAACTAAGGATGACAACGGCAAGATTGGCATCCTGCACGTGAAGTGCGCCATTGCTGACGGCTGTCGCATGTTCGTGTCGAGCGCCAATTTCACCGAGTATGCCTTCACGATCAACATGGAGTTAGGACTGTTGGTATCGGGAGGAAAGTTGCCAGACCAAGTCGATGCTCACTTCGACACTCTCATCGCCCAAGCATGCCTTCTGCGTCTTTGATCGTTTTGAGTTGTCCGAGACATGCAAAGCCAGCGACAAGCACCCCAAAGAAGCCTGACTCTCAAAGAAAGTCAGGCGGTTGAGCATCACTCACAATGTCGGCAGGAGCCGTGCTCTTGCGGGGTTTGCTGAGTGGCAGTG
>CAZNMS010000084.1:0-23892 GCA_964573505.1 uncultured Planctomycetaceae bacterium
CTGCCAGTCGTTGGTCCCGACGGGACAAGCCCGCCGGAGACCGCGCCGGAATACCGGTTACACCCCAACATTCAATTCGCTGCGGCAGTTCCAGGTGCTTTGCGAAGGACTCGCAGTGCGAGCGTCGCAACTCTAGCTCTCCCCTGACTGGGCTTAGCGGAGAGGCTCAAAGAACGGCGGGAATTGACTGAGCCGAACTCGGTTTGTGCCGCCAATCGTTGGGTGTCATCTCGCACTGTGTTGCGAGGCATCTTCAAGCATGTTGCGAAATGGCAACGACTCCTCACGAAGCGCGTGAGTGGCGGCGCGCTAGCCGCACATACCGGAGGGCTTCGGAGTCAGATTACGACCGCGTGTATCATTTATTGCACATCGCCGGTTACAGGTTATGAGCCCTCTTAATCTTAATCTTGCTCTTAATCTTAATCCGACTTTCGCAGACGCGTCGGACAGAGGCAGTTCCCAATGTCCGAAGGGCGTCGGGCGGCATGAAAACGAGACGGCAAGATCTCTCATGACGGCGAATTCAACGAGTGAATGTGAGCGGCGTCCCGCTGCGGCTCGGGATGGAATCCCAAGCTACTTGATCGGCATCACGCGCAGGTCCCACAGATGAAAGAGATGAGCGGGCCGGCGGTACGTCTCCCACGGAAAGAATCCGGTCTGAACGGCGGGCGCGTTTGCGAGACGATGATCGAATCTCAGCAACCCGAGCATCATGCCGTCGCGGTTCCAACCGGCGGCCATGAACTGGCCATCAAACCGAGCGGTCGAGATCCGCTTCTTCGAGCCGACCTGCCACAACGAGAGCACCGTTGTGATCTTCTGATTGTCGGTCTTGCCGTCCGTCATTGCGTACTCGGTATGCAGAGTCAGCAGCGCATCTTGATCGCGATGAAACGAGACCCCTTGAAAAAACGACGCAGGCCCCGGCTTCGGTAGCGTAATAGTGCCCGTCAGTTGTCCCGTCTTGAGCGATCCCAATTGCGCGCCCGAGAACGATTTCAGGACTGCAAACGGTCGGTCGTGAAAGCGAAAGAAGTTGGCGTAGTCAGCCTTCTGCCAATGCGGACCGCCAACCGTTTCATGAACCGGCAGCGCGATCGTCCCTCCGACGTCATCCAACTTCTGCCGCCAAACTTCGTTGAGCGATCCCACTTCTGACACAACAACGTCCGAGACCAATTCGTTCGATCTCACCGGCATCGAGTAACCGGCCGGCTGACCATCAGCGGCCTTCATCGGCTCATACCCCGTCACCTTATGACCGCCGACCGACATCAACTTCAGACCGCCCTCGCAAAACTTGAGATCAACGACTTCGCCCTCATGCACCTTCTTCCGCATCAGAAGTCCGTACTTGCGCGAAGCGACTGGGACTCGTACTCCTGCTTCATGTTCCTTGATCGCAGCGACCTCTTCGGGCGAGTACCCGGAGCCGTTCTTATCGACGAACGGAATGCCGAACACATCTCGCGTCAGCCACTCGGGTCGTTCCATGTATTTTAAATCACCCCACAACTCGATCGTGCCATCCATCTTTCCAATCGCAAACAAGCACGAACTCGGAGACGCCGTAATCCGTCGCGCTCCCGTGTCCGAGTACCTCAGACCGCTCGCATGCTTCTTCGACGAACTCTCCGCAATCGGCTGAGCGGCGATCGTCGGATGCTGATCGTCGATCGTCGCAATGAGCTTGCCGTTCGAAACATCCCAAAACTGCACGACAGGAAACTCACCGACAGTCGCAATCACTCCCCCGCTCCACGGCGACCATGCAACATCGCCGCCATACATCGTGCCTGCATCGGCCTTGCGCTGAGGGAACTCGAACTCGCGCCGATCTTCTTTGATGTGCTTGTCCCGCAACTGAAAAACGCGTCCCCGGTCAAAGATGCTGACCAGTTTGCCCGGTGAGTTGAACGACATCGTCATCCACGGCACCGAGCCATCGTCGAGCCCCTTGATCGCGCGACCTTGCAGCGACAGCGTCAAATCCGGGCGCGGCGAATCGGCATCGTTCACAATGGTCGGATCCGCCGGCGTCAGCGCCTCAAAGGGAAGATCCGCGAACTTCTGCGATTCGCTGCGATACCGCGAAAGCACCGCTCCGAGTCTCGTCACAAACAACGAGATCGTGAGTGTAATCACAACTACAAGTAAGAACCGAATTTGTTTCGGCATGAGTCTTCCCCTTTTGGAGTGCGGTGATTCATCACCGCTTTCCAATGCGGCGCAGCCGCTCTTTTTTTCTTCGCTCGTCGCGTCCCTCAGTCTGAACTGAGTTGTTTAACGGCAAGCCGAAGGCGTCGGCGTTTAGCGCGATTGCAAGCCAAGCGAACCCCGTCGCCTTCGGCTTGCCGTTAAACGATTGGCCCTCGATTTCACGCTTCAAGCGGTTTCGCAACCGCAGTTCAAAAACAAAGACGGCTCCGCCGAAGACCAAAGCGGCGATGAATAGCCGCACTCCAAAAGCCGCTCTTTTTTCTTCGCTCGTCGCGTCCCTCAGTCTGAACTGAGTTGTTTAACGGCAAGCCGAAGGCGTCGGCGTTTAGCGCGATTGCAAGCCAAGCGAACCCCGTCGCCTTCGGCTTGCCGTTAAACGATTGGCCCTCGATTTCACGCTTCAAGCGGTTTCGCAACCGCAGTTCAAAAACAAAGACGGCTCCGCCGAAGACCAAAGCGGCGATGAATAGCCGCACTCCAAAACTACGGCAGGTCCATCCGGCACCAACGTCGAAACGCGAGGCCAATCAATGCGCTGCCGATTGCAATCGCAAATCCCGTCAGCGCGAACATCAGAGCCACGTTGAGCCCGTTATCTCCAGGCATGAAGGCTCCCGGAATCATCAGCGCGGTGCTCAGCATTCCCATCACCATGCCCATCGCCAGCATCGAGCCAAATGACGACACGAACGCGAAGAGTCCAAACGCCAGCACTTGCACGCCGGTCGCAAACATCAGCACCAGCCATACGCTGGGATCATGTAGGAATTCCGGCAGTACGACTGCGACGATAAGCACTTGCAGCAGCGCTGCGATGCAGTGATTCAGCGCTACCGTCTTGCCGATCGAAACGCCGTTCTCCCATACCCACTCTGCCCGACTGACAGGCCGAAGAGACTCGTATCCCAGTCGAGACCACCGCTGCCCCCACATGAACCAGATGCCCCACACGAAGGCCATGATCGCGACCAGGAAGATCCGCATCAGCAGGGACAATTCATGTGCGGTGCGAATCGAGTTTCTTCCGCCGATCAACCACAGGAAGAAAATCGCAATCGCTGCCACAGCGAACTGATTGAAGAGCAGCGGCGAAGGCCAGTTGTCTCCGAGCCCAAACAGCGCGATCCGTTGAGCCGACGTTGTCGCAGGTGCGGACGTCGCACGTTCCAAGCGTTTGCGACTCGCCCAACTCACCAATCGTAAGTACCTGCTGTCGCGCTGAGACATATTGCGAATGAGTGCTCGCTGAGCCGGAACTCGCATGTCCCACGCGTTGAAATTCACAACGACTTGATAGCTCGGCGAGTCCTCATCCAACTTCAGCATGTCATCAAGCAGCAGAAGCAATCCGCACGCGTGCCCGACCAAGAGTGCAATCGCCAAAGTCGGTTCTTGCCCAGTGATGATCGCGATGCCTAAGCCTCGCCCCATTGAATCAGCCATCCCCACGACCGTAACGACGAAGATCCATGCGGAAGGGTTCGAAGGATTGCTGCCGAGTCGATGAGCCAGAAAATTGACATGCACCGCGATCGCGATCGTGCCGAGGCAAGTTGTGGCGCTATGCATCGCCGCGCAACTGGCGGTGACCATTGTCACCAGCGCGACGAGCCCGACAGACACCACCAAATGCGGAGCACCGAATCCCGGCAGCGTACGGGATCGAGGATTCGCGAACTGTTGCTTGAGATGTGCTCCTGCCAAGAAGCAGAAGTAAGCCCCGATAAACAGCGACTGAAACGCACCGCCTAAGGCCGACGTATCGCTGTTCTTCGTGAGCAGCGACACCATGATTGGCAGTCCAAACAAGTAGAGCCCCGCGAATATCCAAAACAGCTTTCGCATGACATAAGTCATCGCAACCGACTTCAGGCGTCCCCACATAGCAACCTCCTGGAGTGCTCCGGCTCGACGGAGCCCTCCGACTCAGCGGCACTCAGCTCTCAACAAGAATCAGACTGCATTGCCAAAAACGACTTCGCAGTGCAGCGCGTCCAAAGTTCGCATCTGACGATGAACTCAAACGAAGCGCGGTAACGTCGCGCCGCTAAGTCGGAGGGCTCCGTCAAGCCGGAGCACTCCAGGATTTAGTCCGCATGCATCTCCAAGAAGATCTCTTCGAGGTTCAGATCCTCGACGCTGACTTCGGCATTCCATTCGCGAGCCAATCGCTCCGGCAGATCCGACTCAAAGCCGCGCACGCTCATGACGGCTGTCGTGCCATTCGCTTCGCACTTCAACAATCCCGGCAGTGATTTAAGACCGCTCGGCAACCCAGACGGAGCATTCACGCGCAGCCGTTTGACCGACTCCTTCAACGTCGCGAGCTCGTCGCTGTAATCAATCTTACCGTGCTTCAAGAGAGCGACTCGATCCGCCACTCGTTCGAGATCCGAAGTGATGTGCGTCGACAGCAGCACGGTTCGATCTCCGGTCAGCGCGATGTCGAGCAACGTTGCTAAGAACTGCCGCCGCGCCGTCGGATCAAGGCTTGCAACGGGCTCATCGAGGATGAGCAACTCGGGCTCATGTCCCAATGCCAACAAGATGCCGAGCTTCTGCAACTGCCCCGTCGAGAGCGGCCCGACTCGGTCATTGGGATTGATCTCCCAATCTTTCATGATGCGTTCGATGAGCGGTGCATTCCAACGCGGATAAAATGCGGCGGTGTAAGCAACGACTTGCCGGACCTTCATCCACGGATAAAGGCTGACCTCTTGCGGCACATACGCGAGCCGTGCTTTCGCCGAACCGCTCAGCGCGCGCGAGTCTTCACCGAGCACTGTGATGGTCCCGAACTGAGCAGTCTGCAAACCGAGCACGCATTTCAGCAACGTCGATTTGCCCGCCCCGTTCTTGCCGAGCAACCCCGTCACCGACCCTCGTTGCAGCGTGAAGTCGAGCTGATCAAGCACGGTGTGCTCTTTGAATCGCTTCGTGACTCCGCGTGCTTCTAAGACGGCATCAGTCATGACCTCGCTCCTTAAACAACGGGGTCAGAGCGGCGATGACTTGCTCGCGCGTCAGCCCCAATTGAAACGCCTGCGCCGCGACTTGCTCCAACAGCGGCAGAATTTTTTCTCGGCGATCCTTCAGCGAAAGCACCCCGCGAGACGCCCCTTTGACGCGCATGCCTTGCCCGCGCACGCGTTCGATGACTCCGTCGCGTTCGAGCAACGAGTACGCCTTCGAAACCGTCATCGGGTTGACCTGCAACTCTTCTGCAATCTGCCGCACGGAAGGCAGCATCTCCCCGAGCGGCAAGCGACCCGCATGAATCTGCGCCTGCACCTGATCCATCAACTGCCGATAGATCGGCACGCCGGATGTCGGGTGAATCTGAAAGAGAAAGTTTGAAGCCATATTTTTCGCCACTGAGCCTGCTGCGGTGTATTAAGACTATAAGACACCAATGCGCAACGCAAGAGATTCTTCTGGTTGCGACTCGTGATTGGGCATCTCGGTCGTGCGAGCGAAGTTCAACCCGAGGGAGAACTCGTAGCTCAGTCTCTCCGAGACTGAGCATTCTGCAGGACGAGGCGGCTTCAAGGTCGTCAGTTGGAACTCAAAGACGAGCTCGCAGGTGACGATTAGCAAGTCGCTTCGTCACGCAAGAAAGGCCGCCTCGGCGAGTCGGCCCTACATTTCAGTTCCCAAATCACACAAGTTCGCAATGCCGAGCAACTCTTCGGGAACTTTGACGGAGAGCGCGAACTGAAAGCTGCGAGCGAGCGAACTCCATACCCCAGAAACTCGCCCATGTAACAATTGCTCCACGCGCCTCAACGCAGGGAAGGCGATCGCTCGTGGGATGGCCGCACTTGTAGAGACCGGGAAATCTCGTTGCCCACGCAGCAAGCCTGAGCTTCGATTTGGGCTTGATGGCGTCATAGCGTTTGACGCAAGAGCTGAATTAAATGCGCACTACATCGAGTCACTCGGGGCACATCGCGTGAGCGATGTGCTTCTCGCGATCAACACGAGAACTGCCAAGAACCTCATTGAGAGATACATTGGAGATTGGCATGGGACTCATTCGTGAACCTGACGGCGTGGACTTCGTCATTCAGAGGAAGCCCATGACTCAAGAAGGCATCGCCGAGATGCAAGCATGGATTCGCCAGCAAGAATTGATTGAAAAAGCGGAGCGCGATCGTTTGGCGAAAGAACTCTTGGCGCTGCCATTGGATGACCGGGCTCAGTCGGCACATTGGTTGATCGATAACCTCAATGCGACTGCTGAGCCGAGTTCATCCAGCCCCATGAATCCGCCGCGAGTGGCTAGTCCTGCGAATGGAACCAAGAAGAACCGCTCGTCGAAGAAGTCGGTTACGGCCACTCAGCTTTGATTGGAGCGGCGTTATTTCGTGCGCAGTTTCTCGATGTTCTGCGAGTGAACAGCAATAGGACGCTCGATGAAGGCAACTCTCCCACAGGCGACACGCTGAAGAACTCGTGTGCGTCTGCGGCTCATACGACCGTCAGACGCAGGCTCTATAGACCGCGATTCGGCTCAGCCCACTTGATCCGCGCGAGGTACATGTCGCCTTTGTAGTATCGCTTCGGCAGGAACTCGCCGTCGGTGATCCAAGACTCGGTCGGGCTGATGTTTGTCGTGTGAAAGTTGCCACTGATAGGGACGTCGTCGGGAGCTTTCACTCCGTCGCCAATGAGCGGCAGCACGATGCGTTCGGTGTCTCGAATGAGCCGCAACTTTTGAGGATCAACCTGAGCCATGAAGAGCGGAGCTCGCCAGCGGATCACGTTCACGTTGCTGGCGTCCTTGCGGGTATAGACCAGAAACAAAGCATCCGAGTGCGCGAGCCAATGCTGTTGCGTCGACGACATCGCGACGGCCTCGCCGTTGTCCCAGCTCCAGGCTTGCTTCTCGGAAAACGTGAGCCCGTCATCGCTCATCGCGACATAGCCGTGATTATCTTCCGCGCGGATCGTGACGAAGAACTTGTCCCGCCAATGCACGAGCGACGGTTCGAGCAAGCCTCGTCCGGCAGCGTGCTTGATCTCAGGACCGACTTGCTTGATCGCGAGCGTCTCGCCGTCGAACGAGCAGCGCACTCCGGCCGCCGAGCGTTTCGTATTTAACGCTCCGAACGTCATCACGAAGGCAATGTCGCCGTTCGGCAAAACGACGCGCTGACCGCAGTTGTTGGTGTAGATATAATTACCTCGCGGATCATCCCATGCAAGCTTGTGGCGCGGTCCCCATTGGCCGTCCTTCCAAACGGCATAGACGGGCCAGCGCGGCGGTTGAGCGATTTCGAATTTTGCTCCGCGATAACAGACCGAATGCCCGAGCGCGAGCACGCTCTTTGTCTGAGGATGAAACTCGGGGACGACATCGCAGACGCCTTCGTCCCATCCGTCATCGCGTTTCGCACGTCCGAGCGCGGGCACCGGTTGCGGCTCGGTCCATGTGACGCCGAGATCGCGCGTTGTCATGAAATGCACGGGGCCAAAGAAGTCCGAGCCTGCAATGGTCTGCAGCGTCATCAACCCGAGTGTTCCATCAGTTGTCGGTACTCGGCAAGCTCGAGGATGAAACCATGTAGGATCAGTTCCAGTCCGTCCGCGCTTGAGCGCCACAATGTCGATGCTCGAAATCAGACTCTTCTTTTCGGCACTTACGACCGTGCCGGAAGTCATCATCCCGACTCCGGAAACTGCCAGAAACGTACGACGGTCGTACTTCCAATGTGATGCCATGACTGGTTCAGGCTCCGAAGTTTGAATGACCGAACTCGCTGTCGAGAGACCGGTTGAAGTCAAGTTCCCAACAAGAGTTCTCCGCCGGGCGCCTCCACAATTCTGAAGGGAATCCGGTACGACGAACTTGTAGTCCGTCGCCCACGGTCAATGGGGAGCGACGAACAAAGTGCTTATTCAGCTTCTCACGACGGTTTCATGCAGGTTAAGGATGACTCGCGCGATGTTCGTCCAAGTGGCGAGTTCAGCCGGGTTCATGCCGCTCGGCATTGGCGACAGACCGACTTTCAACGTCGACTCGGCAGACTTCGGATCGCTCGCGTATTGAGCCGCGAGCTTCTCGACGAGCTTCGCCAGTTGCTCGGCTTCTTGAGGACGCGGGTCGCGGGCCAATGCTCGACGGAACGCGTACTTCAGCCGAGACGCGGAATCCGCTCCGCCGTTCTGCACGATGTGAGCAGCAAAGGCTCGCGCGGCTTCGACGTAGCTCGGATCATTCAGCAACACGAGTGCTTGCTGAGGAATGTTCGAACGCGGTCGATCCGCCGCGCATTCCTCGCGCGTTGGCGCGTCGAACGCCAGCATGCTCGGATGCACGAACGAGCGTTGCCACCATGTGTAGAGGCCGCGCCGATATTGGTTCTCATTCTGATCCGCCTGCCATGAACGCACCGGGAAGTTGAGATTCTCCCAATAGCCGTCGGGCTGATACGGCTTCACGCTCGGGCCGCCGACCTTCAGCACTAAGAGGCCACTCACTGCGAGGGCATTGTCGCGAACGAGTTCCGCGTCGAGCCGATAGCGGCTCTGTCGTGCGAGTTCGCGGTTCTCGGGATCGCGCTGCAGCAACTCCTTCGTGCCGGTCGAGACTTGCTTGTAGGTGCTACTTGTCACCATCAGCCGCACGAGATGCTTCACGTTCCATCCGCTGTCGATGAACTCGACAGCAAGCCAATCAAGCAACTCGGGATTCACCGGCGCTTCACCCTGAGCCCCGAAGTCATCGAGGGTCTTCGACAGTCCGCTGCCGAAGAACTGCTTCCATAAGCGGTTCACGAAGACGCGCGCTGTCAGCGGGTTCTCGCGCGAGACAACCCAGTTCGCGAGATCGAGTCGGTTCAGCTTCTTCTCCGGCGTTGACGCTTTCGCTCCCGGTAAGAAGCCGGGTAGCGCGGGCTGCATGATCGGCCCGCTGTCATCCATCCAATTCCCGCGCGGCAGAATTCTCACCGTGCGCGGATTACCGGAAATCGAGACTAAGCACTTCGGAAACGCCGCTTCAAAATCCGTCGCGGCTTTGCGAGCGGCGTCGCGCTTCCCGCGCAGGTCTGCGAGTTCCGCAGCAACGTTCTTGAAGAGCGCGAACAGCTTGTCGGACTGAGCCGGCTGCCGCTTATCCGCCGGGATCGCCAGCAAGTCGACAAGCTCCTTACTCGGGACCGCCGAGCCGAGCGGCGCGTCGAGCGCATCGTTCGTTGACGTCGCTGAGAGACGGAACTTGCCGAGCGTATGACTGCCGTTGCCGTGCTGCTGCTTGAGTTCGATTTGCAGAGCGTCGCCGAGATCCAAACTCAGTGGCTCAGCCAGCGTCAGCAACAACTGCTGAGCCTTGCCGACTTCCGGCAGCACCGCCCATCCCCATTGAGCGCCCTTCTCATCACCGTCGATCGTCGAAGCCGCGCTCCATGCTTTGTAGGGATTGCCGTCAGCGATGACGGATTGCTCGACGGAAGCGCGTGCCTTCGCAAACTTCAGCTCAGCGGCCTTCCCATCAGAACGCCGCACTTGAGCGACAACTTCCGTCAGCACGAAGTTGCCATTGCCCGCTCGTCCCGGTCCCTGAGCCGGCAGAGATCCATCCGGCAGCACCTCAAGCCGCAGTCCGACAACGTTCTTCATCGCGCCGGTGATGTCGAGCTTATAGGTCTCTTTATCAGGCTTCGGGCCGCTCGCGAGCACCGAGTTATCCGCTTGCACGGCGAGCTTTGTCTTACCGACGGACTCAACTTTCGCAGGTTTAAGCTGACTCCATAACGCTTCGCTCTTTGCGACGAGTGCTTGCTGCTCTTGCCACTTTGCAAAGGCATCGGCGAGTTGCGGTTGGGGTCCATTGAACTGTGCTTCGAGTTCCGTCGCCGCTTGCTTGAGCTTCTCTAACTCAGCCGCTTGTTCGAGCGACGGCACCGGCATGCCCGGCTCGCGCGCTCCGATGATGCCTTCTTGAATGTCCGCGAAGAACGCACCGAGCGAATAAAAGTCGCGCGCCGTGCTCGGATCGAATTTGTGATCGTGACACTGACAGCAGCCGATCGTCTGCCCGAGCCAAACGGTGCCGAGTGCTCGCACGCGGTCCGTGAGATAGCGAGCTTCATAGTCCTTCGCTTGAGCCCCGCCCTCTTCGGTTGTCAGCAGGAGCCGATTGAACGCCGAGCCGACCTTTGTCTCGATCGTTGGATTCGGCACGAGGTCGCCCGCGAGTTGCTCGATCGTGAATTGATCGAACGGCTTATTGCTGTTGAACGCGCGAATGACATAGTCGCGATACGGGAAGACGTTGCGCGGCGTATCTGAGTGATAACCAATCGTGTCCGCGAACCGGACAACGTCGAGCCAACTGATCGCCATTTTCTCGCCGTAGTGCGGCGAGGCCATGAGTTGCTCGACGTACTTCTGATAGGCCTCCGGCGACTTATCAGCGACGAACGCTTCGACGTCTTCGGGCTTCGGCGGCAAGCCAATCAAGTCGAAGCTCAGCCGCCGCGCGAGCGTCCTGCGATCGGCTTCTGCTGACGGAGCGAGGCCAATCTTCTTGAGCCTCTGCTGCACGAGAAAATCAACGGGCTGAGCCCCCGCCGGAACAGTCGGCTTCTTCGGCGGCTGATAGGCCCAATGGCCTTGATACACCGCCCCGCTCGCAACCCACTTCTTGAGCAACTCCTTCTGAGCCGCCGTCAGCCGCTTCGGCGAATCCATCGGCGGCATCATCTGCTCGGGATCGGTGCTGAGGATTCGAGCGATGAGCTTGCTCATCTCGGGCTTACCGGGAGCAATGGCTTTCGCGGCAACCGCATCCTCGCGCACATCAAGCCGCAGATCGCCTTTGCGATGATTGGCATCGGGTCCGTGACACGCGAAGCAATTGTCGGACAGGATCGGCCGGATATCTCGATTGAAGTCGATCTCATCCGCAGCCGATGTAACTCCCGTTACAACGCCAGCAGCCAACATCGAACCAAAGCAAGTGCGCAGAAGATTGAAGTGCCGTTTCATGAGGAACCTCTGAGGAAGGAGTGAGTGCAGGCGGGATTCAGGGTGCGGCGAATGAGACGAATTCTGAGCGAGGGATGCCAGAGTGACGGCTCTGACAATGTTCTCGAAAGCGGATGTCGTTAAGTCGTTCCGATCGTCGCCTATGTCTGCCATTCGAGCGAGCGTTCGACGGCACGCTTCCAGTCAGCATATTGAGCATCCGACAGAGCGCGTTCAGCGACAGGATCGAAGGCTGCGTCCTCGGCCCAATTACGGCAGACATCATCCGGGCTGCTCCATACTCCGGTCGCAAGTCCGGCGAGATAGGCCGCTCCCAATGCCGTCGTCTCTTGCACAACGGGACGTTGCACGCGGACTCCGAGTTGATCGGCTTGAAACTGCATTAGCAGACGATTGGCTGAGGCTCCGCCGTCAACCCGCAGCACGTTCAACTTTTGTCCCGAGTCTTGCTCCATTGCTTCGAGCACGTCGCGCGTCTGATACGCAATCGACTCCAATGCGGCGCGAGCAATGTGTGCTCGCGTCGTTCCGCGCGTGATGCCGACGATCGTGCCCCGCGCATCAGGTCGCCAGTACGGAGCACCGAGTCCTACAAACGCCGGAACGAAATAGACGCCGTCGGTGCTCGATACCTGAGCGGCGAGCGCTTCGATTTCAGATGCCGATTGGAAGAGTTGCAGTCCGTCTCGCAGCCATTGCACGACCGCACCAGCAATGAAGACGGAGCCTTCAAGGCAATAGGTCACCTTTCCGTTGAGTCCCCAGCCAATCGTTGTCAGCAACCCGTTCTTTGACATGACGGGTTGCTCGCCCGTATTGAGCAACATGAAGCAACCAGTGCCGTAAGTGTTCTTTGCTTGTCCCGGAGCGAAGCATGCTTGCCCGAATGTCGCCGCTTGTTGATCACCGGCGATGCCCGCAATCGGCACGCACGCTCCGAGCACCGCCGCGTCCGTCATGCCATAGACTTCGCTCGAAGGTCGCACCGTCGGCAGCATCGCGCGCGGCACGTTCAAGATGCGCAGCAGTTCGTCGTCCCAATCGAGCGTCTTGATGTTGAAGAGCAGCGTGCGACTCGCATTGCTGTAGTCGGTGACATGCAGCTTGCCTCCAGAAAGTCGCCATGCGAGGAACGTGTCGACGGTGCCGAAGAGAATCTCGCCGCGTTCGGCCCGTGCGCGTGCTCCTTCAATGCGATCGAGCAAATGTTTGATCTTCGTGCCGGAGAAGTAGGCATCGAGCACGAGTCCGGTCTTCTCGCGAAAGAGCGGTTCGAGTCCTTCTTGTTTGAGTCGCTCGCACGTTGGAGCGGTGATCCGGCTTTGCCAAACAATCGCGTTTGAGATCGGCTGCCCGGTCGTGCGATCCCAAAGAATTGTCGTCTCGCGCTGATTGGTAATGCCGACGGCTGCGAGCGCTTGAGCCGAGATGCCAGAACGAGCAATCGCCTCTTTGGCCGTTTGAAGTTGCGATGTCCAAATGGCTTCGGGGTCATGCTCGACATGCCCCGGCTGCGGATAGATCTGAGGATACTCTTGCTGTGCCGCAGTAACTGCTCGTCCGTTGGACGCGAACACAATCGCGCGGCTTGAAGTTGTGCCTTGATCGAGCGCCAAAACATGAGCCATCTGAGTTCCTCTCTCTGTCGACTGCGAGACATTCCGGCAGCTTTATAGCCTGACGTTTGAAAGACGGAATTCGGTCGCGCTGCCGCATGAGAAGCTGAGTCATCGCGCGTTCGACAGCATTCGTTCGAGGCGAGTGATGCGTGCTCTGAGGCAAGTTGCGAAACGGAGGGACGCTCTTAGGATACGCCTCGCTTTACGGCCTTGATCGCGCCTCTAAGGCCGCTCGAATGGCTTCGTCGTCGCCTCGGTGTCGAGCCATATTGGCTCCGCTCAACGACTCGAGTGGATGTCACGGTCACCATTGATTCATGCTCCGGTAGAAGGAAGTTTCATGGCTACGGCAAAGTTGGTTCTTGAGGGCAAGGAATACGACCTGCCTGTCACAGTCGGCACCGAGAATGAAGTCGGAATCGACATCACCGAACTCCGCAATAAGACCGGAGCAATCACGCTCGACTCGGGCTATGCCAACACCGGCGCCTGCTTCAGTAAGATTACTTACATCGACGGCGAGAAGGGCATCCTCCGATATCGCGGGTATCCCGTTGAGCAACTGGCTGAGCACTCAAAGTTCACCGAAGTCGCTCACCTCTTGATGTATGGCGAACTGCCGACTCTGCAGCAGTTGCTCAAGTTCCGCGAAGAGCTGACCTATCACAGCATGCTGCACGAAGACATGAATAAGTTCTTCGAAGGCTTTCCGCGCGGCGCGCATCCGATGGCGATCTTGTCCGCAATGGTCGCCTCGCTGTCGACGTACTACCCCGAGTCCGACGAAAGCCGCGACATGATCCGTCTGCTTGCGAAAGCAAAGACGATCGCGGCGTTCGCGTACAAGAAGTCCGTCGGGCAGCCGTTCATGTATCCGCGCAATGAACTGAGCTACTGCGGCAACATCTTGCAGATGATGTTCGGTGTGCCTTGCGAGCCATTTCATGTCGACCCGGTGCTTGAAGACGCAATGCACGTGCTGTTGATTCTGCACGCTGATCACGAACAGAACTGCTCGACGTCGACAGTGCGAATGGTCGGCAGCAGTGGAGCGAACCTTTACGCCTCGATCTCCGCAGGCATCTGCGCTTTGTGGGGACCGTTGCACGGCGGTGCGAATCAAGCCGTCATCGAGATGCTGCAGCACATTCACGCGAACGGCGGCGACGTCAGCAAGTACGTCGCGATGGCGAAGGACAAGACATCGAGCTTCCGTCTCTCGGGCTTCGGTCACCGCGTCTATAAGAACTTCGATCCGCGTGCGAAGATTCTGCGTAAGACATGCGACAACGTGCTCGCGCGATTGGGCATTCACGACCCACTGCTTGATATCGCGAAGAAGCTCGAAGAGATCGCTCTGCGCGACGAGTACTTCATCGAGCGCAAGCTTTACCCGAACGTCGATTTCTATTCGGGCATTATCTACAAGGCGATGGGCATCCCGGCGGACATGTTCACGGTGATGTTTGCTCTCGGCCGCTTGCCCGGATGGATCGCTCACTGGAAAGAACTGCGAGAAGAGAAGCCGCGCATCAATCGTCCGCGGCAGGTCTATACGGGCTCGACAGTCCGCGAATTCGTGCCGATCGAGAAACGCGGCTAAGCGTCACTTTAATTACATAGGCCGGATAGGATTCATAGGACCGATGGGACGACGCAGTTCCTATCGGTCCTATTTGTCTTATTGGTCCCAACAGTTCGATCAACTGCGGCTCATCGCCGCCTTTTGAGGAAGCTCCCACAATGGTTAAGACCGCATCGACAATGCTGCCGCTCGGCACAAAGGCTCCGAACTTTTCATTGGTCAATGTCGACGGCAAGACGGTTTCGCTGGCGGACTTCGCAGGCCGAAAAGGGCTGCTCGTTGTCTTCATGTGCAACCATTGCCCGTTCGTCGTTCACATCCGCAGTGAACTCGCGAAGTTCGCGCGTGAGTATCAAGAGAAAGGGATCGCGATCGTCGGCATCAATTCGAACGATGCTGCGAACTATCCCTCTGATGCTCCTGACAAGATGGCTGCCGAAGCGAAGGCGGCGGGGTACTCGTTCCCGTACCTCTATGACGGAGATCAGTCGGTAGCGAAGTCATACAAAGCAGCCTGCACTCCCGACTTCTTCTTGTTCGATAGCGATCTCGCACTGACCTATCGCGGCCAGTTCGATGACAGCCGACCGAGCAACGGCAAGTCGGCGACCGGCGCTGACCTACGAGCAGCCTGCGATGCCGTGCTCGCAAAGGGACCACTACTCGCGACTCAGAAACCGAGCATCGGCTGCAACATCAAGTGGAAGCCGGGATGCGAGCCCGATTACTTCACGGGGATCTCGGCGGAGTAGTTAGCTCATCATCGTGACTCAGAATCGAGGTGACTCAATGACGCAACTCATGGAGATCGCGATCGAGCGACTCAAACGAATTCCTGAAGCCGAGCAGGACGAGGTCGCGTCGAGAATCATCGACGAACTCGAAGACGACGAGCTTTGGGACGAGAAGTTTTCGAGATCGCAAAGCGTGCTTGATCGCTTAGCGAACAAAGCAAAAGCGGACATTCAAGCGGGCCGAGTCCGCTCGATTGGGATTGATGAGCTATGAAGTCGCAGTTGACCGAGGACTTCATGGAATGCTTTGAGCGACTTCCTCACCAGATCCAACAGCTTGCTCGGCGAAATTATCGTGTTTGGAAAGACAACCCCGCGCATCCGAGTCTGCACTTTAAACGCGTGAATGGTCGGGCGGAGTTGTGTTCCATTCGGATCGGCATTGGCTGGCGCGCACTCGGTCGCGTTGATGGCGATGTCGTCACATGGTTCTGGATCGGCTCGCATGCCGAATATGACAACCTCTTGGGCTGAGACCCGAATATGCCACTCACGTTTCAACTCCGCGAAGCAACCAGTATCCCGCTTGAGGTCGACTCCATTCAGTTGGATGTCGTGCGCACGCAGTCGCTTGATGAAGTCAAAGCGACGCTCGTGCAACGAGGCAATCGACAGCATCCGGCGAGCGACTTCTTCGAGATCACCGGCTCGGCAGAGGACGGCGAAATGGTCTTCGTCGGTGATTGCACGAAGGTGAAATTGATCGGCACGAAGCTCACCTCGGGCCGCATTCGAGTTGAGGGGCATGCGGGCATGCATCTCGGCGCGGAGATGACCGGGGGTGAAATTCTTGTGACAGGCAACGCGGCCGATTGGGTCGGGGCCGAGATGCACGGCGGCAAGATTGAAGTGAAAGGCAATGCCGGGCATCTGATTGGCGCGGTCTATCGCGGCGGTTTCAAAGGGATGACTGGCGGCGAGATCTTCATTCACGGAGATGCCGGCAACGAGATCGGGCACGGCATGCGGCGCGGGTTGATCGCGGTCGGCGGGAAGTCGGGAGATGTCCCCGGCGTCAACATGATCGCCGGGACGATCTTGCTCTTCGGCGAACCCGGCATCCGACCGGCTCCGAATTTGAAACGCGGGACCATTGCTTACTTCGACGGGAAGTGTGCTCCGGAAGTTTTGCCGTCCTTCAAGTTCGCGGGTGAGGTCCAGCAACCGACATGGCTTGCGATCTATCTGCGACATCTGAAGCAGAGCGGCTTCCCTCTGCCTGAGGGCGTCTTTGAAGCGAGCTATCGCTGCTATCGCGGAGACTTCTTGGAGCTCGGCAAGGGCGAAGTGCTCGTGCGTTGTGCGTGAGTCCGACGTTCGGGGGCGGCCCCAAAACATTGAGGGGATCGTTGTGTCCGAGTCATTGTTCTCACTACCGAAGTCGACGCATCTCTGCACTTCGAAAGAGTTCGCGCGGGTCTATGACGGCAAATGCAAAGCCTCGACCGAGCACTTGCTCGTCTTCGCGCAGAGCAACGGCAGCGACTCGTCGCGCATCGGGCTGAGCGTCTCAAAGAAGAATGGCTCAGCCGTCAAACGGAACTTGATCAAGCGCCGTTTGCGAGAAGCCTTTCGACACGAAAGGCGCGACTTACCGGTCGGCTTCGACTTCATCTTGATCCCGAAGAAGAGCATTGAATCATCGCTCGTGAATTATCGCGAGGCACTACGGTCGCTCTGCCCGATGCTTGCAAAGCGCTGCCAGCGTCAGATGTCTGCCGCCGCGCCGGTCGAGAAACGCGAACCGAGCGACAATAAGTGAGCGTCGCAACGAGTCGCTTCAAGGATGACGCGTGCGTGTCTCGCAACGGAAACGCAGCCCCTGCGAGCCAACGCCGTTAACGATTTTGAAGTAGCCGAAATCGTTAGATTTCGGGGAGTCATGCAGGACTCAACCAACAACTGACTTCAATCCGAAATCTGACGATTTCGGCTACTTACAAAGCCATAGCCCGAAAATCCTTAACGGCGTTGCCCTGCGAGCCATCAAGGGACAGTGGAAGAAATCTTCCACTCTTCCCCGAAGTTCGTAAGTCAGCACCACTTCGCTCAGACGGTCAGCGGTGATAGCGGTAGAGCTCTTTGCGGCGGCTGCTCGTTACAGCGAGTCGACCCAGTTCGGGAAGCTGGCAAAGAGGTCGGCTCGGAGGGTGTCGAACCGGTCTCGCGTTCGGACATCGAACGGGTCGGATCTCAAGACGTCGGCTCCGGCGTGACCGTTCAGCGAGTCGGAGAGGTCGCCGTCGATGCTCGTGCCTCCGCTGCCGCTTAAGGTGTCGTCGCCGCCGAACATGCGGTCGTTGCCTTCGCCGCCGCGCAGCGTTGTCGGGAAGGTGAAGGCCGTTGCGTCGATGACGTTGTTGCCGAAGCCGCCGGTGAGCGCTGCGGCTGCGATGCCGACGAGTGTGCCGGTGCCGAATGGGAAGGAAACCTCTAGGTCGTGAGAATTTTTCGACTTTGCTCGTCACAAACGATTGCAACTCCGCGATGTCCTGCGACCGTTACGGCCCGTTGCTTTTTACGCTTTGGATCACCCGGTTATGCGACGTCTCTCCGACAACATGAAGCCTGCAGCCAAGCCGATGCGTCGGC
Organism: uncultured Planctomycetaceae bacterium; assembly: GCA_964573505.1. Classification (GTDB taxonomy): domain Bacteria; phylum Planctomycetota; class Planctomycetia; order Planctomycetales; family Planctomycetaceae; genus AM-0621. Next base: position 17,811 of record CAZNMS010000084.1, read on the forward strand.
TTGGCTCGTTCATGTTTCGAGTCGCGTTGCTGGTTTGGTACGCCGCTTCTTCGATTGGATTGCCGGCGGCTTTGCATGCGCTGCGGGATGATTCTTCGGGCAGCGTTGAGATCGCTCGGAACGACGGGTGCCGCTGCTCGATTAAGAAGAAGCTCTCGGGAACGTGCTGCTGCTCACTTCGCAAAGAGGCGGCAAGGACGCCGATTGAGACGCCGGAAGCTGTCGCGGCGGACCATGTGCAGCCGAAGTCGTGTTGTGCGAAACCCAATGCTGCCAAGACGCACGCCAAAGTCTCGAAGAGCTGCTGTTCGAATAAGGCTCTCGCAAAGACGGACGCCGCCGGTTCGTTGAGTGGTCAGCAGACTCCTCGCGATGGCGCTGAAGTCGCGCGTTCGATCTCGCGCTGCGGATGCAGTTCCACTGGCGATCTTGAACTGAATTCGTTGTCGATGTTGGCTCTCCCCGTCGGGGATTCTGAGCCCGTTATCTGCGCGACGGTCGTTGAACCGATCGTGCCTCAATCCGAGAGCTGGCCATCGCTGCGGCACGAGCCGCCTGAGCCGCCGCCACGAGCCTGATTCGACGGCGCGCCTTCGCGTTTCCGTAGCCGAAATCGTCAGATTTCGGACGGTGGAAATGCCTGAAATCTCACGATTTCAGCTACGTGGTGCGCTGTAGTGCTAATTGGGCTCCTGCGCTTCTGGATGCCGCGCCTGTTGTGCCATCACGTTGTTGGTGATCGGTGCCATTCTCGCTGCTTGCATCCTGTCGCTTTTATTACCTCGCCCAACATCAGGCAGTCGCTCGGAAACAAGTCCCCATCGGGCTTGGCCCCGATGGTTATCTGCCTCATGGCTGCTTGTTGGCGTTGTGTGCTCGCGCCCGATTCGAGCTTTTATCGACGGCCGTTTGAGCATCTGCATGTGCCAATGTCGGGCACGCTTTAATCAAGAAATGCATTCAACCGCTTGCGGCTGATTCCACTTTTGGCCTGCGCCACGCATGGATTCAGCACTCGTCCCCGCATCCCTACCCAATGAAGGCCTTAGCCATGAATTCAATGTTATTTCTCGGACGTCGGAAGAAGTCGCGCGGCTTCACGCTCATCGAATTGCTCGTCGTTATCGCGATTATCGCGGTGCTCGTGGCGCTACTGCTGCCGGCGGTGCAACAAGCTCGTGAGTCTGCGAGACGGTCTCAGTGTCGCAACAACTTGAAGCAGCTTGGACTCGGGCTAATGAGCTACGAAGAAGCATTCACGACGCTGCCGATGGTCAACGCTCAGAACTATCTGCCGAACGTGCAAGGCTTTTCGGTGCAGGCTCGCATTCTGCCGTATCTCGATCAGGCCGGCCTGCAGGATGCGTTGGATTTCACTCAGCCAGCTTTCACCGGCCCGTTCAATAATTTGGTTCCCAATCCGTTGTTCGCGCAGGCGTTTGCCACTCCGCTGTCGGTCATGCTTTGTCCGAGTGACCCAGCTCCGTCGACCGTGATCGGGGCGGGCAACTCGGTGTATGGTGGGAACAATTACATGGTGAGCTACGGCAGTGGCACCAATGCGAACTATGACCTGCGCTGGCGAACCGACGGCGTTGTCTTCGAAAACTCTTCGGTGCGCATGCGAGACATCACGGACGGTGCTTCGAACACGGTCTTCATGAGCGAGGCTGTTCGCAGTGTCGGAGCCGACGTGACTTTGCCTGCCGGCACGCTGCCACCGTTTCCCTATCAGATGACGATGAATGGTTCGTCGGGAGTGAACTCGGCACTGCAAGCGACGCAAGGACTGGCCGCATCGGGCGGCGCTTGGTCGGCATTCAACGGTTCGGGAGTAATTCAGAATCCAGACCTCAACACGGTGTGGCCAACGATGACGGCTTGGCGAGGAGCATCGAGCGCCGCGTTACGAGGACGTGGCGGCTCATGGGCTCATTCGGGAGCGTTGAGTTCGCTGACCAATGGATACAACCCGCCGAACAGCCGCATTCCCGATGTCGTCACTCACTTCACAGGCTTCTTTGGGCCAAGGAGTTGGCATACCGGCGGCGCTCATGTGATGTTCGGCGATGGAACGGTGCGGTTCCTGAGCGAAGGCACGGACACCTTCCTGCATCGCGCGTTGCACAGTCGCGATGGCGGTGATGTCACCGGCGAACTGTAAGCCGCGCACGGAACAAGGTTGTGAGTTCTGCTGTAAGCCGAAGCGTGAGAGCGTGAGCGAGAGAATGAGCATGACCGCTGCCCACTGCTTGAACTTCAGCTTGATCAGGGAGCGAATCGAGTCAGTTGCCGTTGCTTCGAATGAGATGCCTTCACGCCGAAGGCGTCAAACAATCCAGCCCAGGGTCGCGGCAAAGCCGCGCACCCTGGGTAACGGGCATTACACGAGCCGAACGCTGAAAGCGTTCCACAAGGGCTTGAGGCGCCAACACGGTCTGCAACGTCTGATGAATGTGGCCATCGTCTCGCGCCGCGCATGTGTGGAACGCCGTTGGCGATCGTTTTTTCTGATGCCGTGTTCCCAGGGTGCGCTCGCGGCGCGAGCGACCCTGGGCTGGATTGTTTGACGCCTTCGGCGTGAACACCGCATGGCGCGCGACCTAGCAAACTCTTTTCGCCCCAAGCTCAACCTCAACATCATCCAACGCCCCTCGCTGACGCAGCGGGTTACAGCCGCTGATCCGCACTCGTGTCTCGCTCACTCCATTCGCCACTTTGCAGAGTCCACATGTCTGAAGCCTCATCACCAAACAACAAGTCTTGGCCGGATTATCGCGCGGTCTGGCGTTGGCATTTCTATGCCGGGCTGGTCTGCATTCCGTTTGTCATCGTGCTGTCGATCAGCGGTGCGATCTATCTCTTCAAGCCGCAGATCGAAGCTTGGAACGATCGCGATTACGACAACCTGCAAGTCACCGGCAATCCAAAGACCGCTGCCGAGCAAGTGCAGGCGGCGCTCGCAGCGTTTCCGGGTTCGTTGCCTCAGGGTTACGAGCTACCGACTGCACCGACTTCGGCAGCGCGAGTGCTTGTTCGCAAAGACGGTGAAGCGCTGCGGGTCTATGTGCATCCCGAAACGCTCGCGATCTTGCACAGCGTCCCGGACGGCGAACGCTTCATGCGGACGATCTTCAAACTGCATGGCGAGCTACTGATGGGCGATCGCGGATCGAACGTCGTCGAACTCGCGTCGTGTTGGACGATCATCATGCTCGTGACCGGTCTCTATTTATGGTGGCCGAGAAACTCGAAGGGACTGGGCGGCGTGCTCTACCCGCGTTTGAGAATGGGCTCGGGCATCTTCTGGCGAGACATTCACAGCGTCATCGGCATGTGGATTTCGTTCTTCGCATTGTTCTTGCTGATGTCGGGCTTGCCGTGGGCGAAGTTCTGGGGCGGCTACTTCAAAGACATCCGCAAGCTGACCGGCACTGCGGTCGCTCAACAAGATTGGACGACCGGCAGCGAGCGAGCCGCAAAGTCGGGCGATCGTGATGCAGGGAAGAGCGACGCGGGCAAGAGCGACTCGCCGTCAGATTCTGCGAAGAAGTCATCGAGCGGTGAGCATGGCGATCACGGCGGAGGAAGCGGTGGCGGCGGCTCGCGTCGAGGTCGTCGCGGTCCCGGAGCGATGCCCAAAGACATGACGGCGTTTGATCGAGTCGTCGCAACGGTTCGTCCGTTGAACCTCGAACATCCGGTCGTCATCGCACCGCCTTCGAAGCCGGACTCGGATGAGTGGACGGCGAAGTCGATGACTCAAAACCGACCGCTGCGAGTGAACCTTGTTCTCAGCGGCAAGACCGGCGAGGTCACCAGTCGCGAGGATTTCAAAGATCGGCACCTCATCGACCGCATCGTGGGATATGGCATCGCGGCGCATGAAGGGCAGCTCTTTGGTTGGCCCAATCAACTGCTCGGTCTGCTGACTGCCATCGGTCTGGTCCTGTTATGCGTGAGCGGGGTCGTGATGTGGTGGCGTCGTCGCGAAGTCGGAGTGCTCGGTGCTCCGAAGGCGTTGCTGAGTCCTCGCGTTTCGTGGGGATTGATCGTGCTCGTGATCCTGTTCGGCATCTATCTGCCGCTGTTTGGAGCTTCGTTGTTGTTGGTGTTGGCTTTGGAGTTCGCCGTGCTCAAGCGGATTCCAAAGGTTCGAAGTTGGCTCGGGCTGCACGTGCCGAAAGTGGAGCCCAGTCAGGTTTAGCCGCGACCCTCTGGGGAGCGTTTTCCTGCCGAGGATGCGCTCGCCAGAGGCTTGCGGTTATTGATCCTCAGGTTGTTATTTGCGCGAATAGAGTTTGCTAGGTGGCGTGCCAGTCGGTCTTCACGCCGAAGGCGTCAAACAATCCAGCCCAGGGTCGCTCGCGCAGCGAGCGCACCCTGGGACCACGGCATCAGATAAATCGAACGCCAACGGCGTTCCACAAATGCGCGGCGTGAGACGATGGCGACATTCATCCGAAGTTGCAGAGCGTGTTGGCGACTCCATCCCTTGTGGAACGCTTTCAGCGTTCGGCTCATGTAAGGCCCGTTACCCAGGGTGCGCGGCTCTGCCGCGACCCTGGGCTGGATTGTTTGACGCCTGCGGCGTGAAGACGTCTCGTTCGAAGCAACGGCACCTGACTCGATTCGCGCCATTTTCAATCTGACGATCAATAACCGGGATCGAGAGTTTGTGTTTCGAAGTGTCTCATCGAAGTTGGACTCATCATGTTGAAGGCGTTGTCGCTGACGAAGATCTACGGGCAGGGTGCTCCGGCGTTGAACGGGCTCGATCTGTCGGTGCCGCCGGGCGAAGTCTTTTGTCTCTTAGGCCCCAACGGTGCCGGCAAAACAACAACCATCAACTTGTTCTTGAACTTCATCGAGCCGACTTCCGGGCAAGCCTTAGTCGGCAACATCGACAGTGCCAAAGACCCTTTGGGAGCACGTCGATTGCTGGCTTACATCCCGGAGAATGTGAATCTCTACGGAAAGCTCAGCGGCCTTGAGAACTTGGAATACTTCAGTGCCCTTGCGACGGGGCAGAGCCTGAGTAACTCCCAACTTCGCGCCTTACTGCATCAAGCAGGGTTGCCCGATGAAGCGGGACCGAGACCAGTCAGCGGGTACTCGAAAGGCATGCGTCAGAAGGTCGGGATTGCGATCGCGCTGGCCAAGCAAGCTCGGGCGTTGTTGTTGGATGAGCCGACATCGGGGCTCGATCCACTGGCGGCCAATGAGTTCGCACGATTGATCGACGAACTGCGGCAGCAAGGCATGGCCGTCTTGATGGTCACTCACGATTTGTTCTTGGCTCAACAGTGCGGCACGCGAGTGGGCATCATGCAGCGCGGCAAGCTGGTCACGACGCTCGACACGGCCAGTACCGATCATCTCAGTTTGGAACGTGCCTATCTGGAAGCCTCGCGAACGGAGGCGGCATGAGTTCCACAACTCTTCCTCTCGAAGCCACAGAGGCAACGCCTGCGACCCCGGCCTCAACAAGACATCCGGTGCTGCTGATCGCGCGCAAAGAGTGGCTCGATCTGCGACGCGATTCGCGGTGGCGCGCTATGACCATTGTCGCGTTGCTCTTGATGTTGGCGGCACTCGCGCTGGGGTTGTTGAGAACTCAGCGGATGGAGCGCGAACATCACGCAGCGGAGTCGGGTGATCGGCATGCCTGGACGGCTCAGGGATCAAAGAACCCTCACTCGGCAGCACACTTCGGTCAGTACGCCTTTAAGCCGGTTGGACCACTGGCTCTCGCGGAACCGGGAGTCGATGCGCATGTCGGGAGCGCGGTTTATCTGGAAGCTCATAAGCAGAACGAAGAGCAGTTTCGATCGGCTCGGGATACGACGCTGGCCGCGCGGATGGGACAACTCACTCTGGCCTTCGTGCTGCAAACCGTGCTGCCGCTGATGGCCATTCTGTTGGGCTTCGGGGCGTTTGCTGGCGAACGAGAACAAGGCACGTTGCGGCAACTGGTGAGTCTGGGAGTCAGGCCGCTGCATCTGTTGTTGGGCAAAGGACTCGCGGCAGCCGGCGTGCTACTGGGATTGCTCGTGTTGGCGAGCGTCGGGCTGCTGATCGG
>CAZNMS010000085.1:0-4256 GCA_964573505.1 uncultured Planctomycetaceae bacterium
GAAATCAAGACTCGTCGGCTGATACCACTTACCCCCACTGTTTCGCGATGAGCCATTTTTCTGATGCTAGTCAGCTTTCGAACGACTTACTGAATTCATACGAGCAATCAATCTTCCTCCGAACAAATCCAGATAAGAAGGTTGCACTCGGAGATTTGATTCCAAAGACAGCGCTTCAAGGCCAATGGTACAACGCTGTCACGAAGGGGACTCAGCGGATTCTCTATCCGAAACCTTTCTCATTCCTGTTGGCACCATTACCGGAACATCCGAAATATGACTCGTCTCCTTCGCCGGCAAGGCTTGTATGTCTCTACGACAATGCGGGAGAACATTTCCTCCCCGGCTTTGATCGAACTAATACACCGACAACACGACACTTAAGCGTTTCAGATGTAGTTCTCTTCTTGTTTGACCCACTTCAAGATCCGCGATTCGTCAATGAATTCAGCAGGCGAGATTTCGGAGATCGGTTTCGCACGCAGATTGAACGCTTCCAGAAGCCGGTTCGGCAAGAGCAAATACTCCGTGAGTGTGCTGCCCGAATGGCTAAGCATCGACGACCAGAAGAATCGGGTGAATCACCACCGCTTGTTGTAATTATCACCAAGTGCGACGAGTGGATTCAGGCTCTCCCAGAATTCAACTCTAAGATGCAATTCAGCTCTCGAAACGGAATACGATCACTGGATATCCATAAAATTCAAGCCAATTCTCAATTACTCGAAGAATTCTGTTGTCGAGTTGTTCCAGAGCTTGCAGCGGCAGCCAAAGCCTTTAGTAATGACATCACATACCTTCCGGCCAGTGCTCTAGGGATTCGACCTGATCTTGATGAGACCGGAACATCGTTCATAATGCCGAGAGATATCAATCCGAGCCTGGTCGAATACCCGTTTCTTTATGGTATATCGCGTGCCACTCGTGGCCTTATTCGTGCTCGTGATACCGAATAGACTTTGAAGCTCCTGACTATGCACGCTGAAACTCAAGTCCCGCAACATCTGGAGAATCTGAGCGCCGTCCGGGTGCTCATCGATCGGATTTCGGAATACATTACGTCATCTGAGCAGACCGACGATCCCGAAATTCAACAAATCTGGATGAGCTATCGAACGATCTGCACAGAAATAAATTCCCGCCTTGCCGAGTGTGTGGAACTGATTTCAACCGGATTTTGGTACGATGCGGTTCGTCTCGCTGAGATTGAGCCTGACTTGCTGAACGCAATTCAGTTGCTGGATTTTGAAGCGCGCCCAGCCTGGGAGCAGCTCGCGGTTGATTTCGGCTGGAAGCGGCTCGCGGGAGTTGCGTTTGACCGGGCGGAGTCACTTCATCGTGCTTATGAAGTGAAAGAAACACTTCAGCCTTTGATGAAGCGGCACATTGAACTCGCATTGGTCCGAGCACCTCTGGATGAGCGAATCGCCGTGATGAAAAAGCTCGCGGCGAGCGACCCCTATTGTTCGACTTGGCGGCAAGATATTGAACTGTTTGAAAAAGAGCGATATGGGGAAATTGATCTGCTCATCGACCATGCTTGGAAGTCTGATGACTACGAGCTTCTCGTCAGGTTGATCGGTGAATTCTGGTCGGATAGCTGGTTGACGCGTCCCACAAAGAAGCTTGTTCAAAAAGTTGGCCAGATTGAGTCCGCCTACCTCACCGAAGTTCTTTTGCCGTATTTGGCAACGCAATTAGCCGCTGCACAAGCCACCAAAGACATTGAGCAGGGAATGACGATTCGGGGGCAATGGAACGATTCAATTCGCAGGGTTGCGGCACTCACTCCGGAATGGCGTCTACCTTCGGCAGTGCAGTCTTCAGCCAATCCTTGTTTGTTGTGGCTGCGAGGAATTGATGATCAGGCTCGTCTCGATCAAGATTATCAAAGCGCGGTTGCCTATTTGCAGTCTTGCTGCAATCAACACAAGGTGACGTATCAGCAACTTCGCGATGCCGAGCAAGCGGTGCTTGTCTTTGGTATTCCTCTTCCAAGCCACATCGCTGACCAGGTTCGACAAGCAAAGTTTCGCATTGCCGCCCATGTTTGCCTGCTGGTCTTTGGGGCGTTTGCGATCGCCTTTGCCCTATTGCTCCTCATGGCCATCTTGTCGAGAAAGTCGTAACAACTACAACTCAATAATACAATTATAAATTGTAATAGGAGCACGGCATGACCGCCGACAAGCGATATTTCATCAGGAACCATAACCGCATCCAGGGGCCGTTCCCGACAGGAGCACTTCGGGCAATGCAAAGAAGGCGAATCGTAACCCGAACCACTCTCCTGTCCGAAAGTCGAACGGATAACTGGGTGCAAGCTAGTGATTTGCCTGACCTCTTTCCGGAAGGCGACTTCGAGCGAGAGACGCCGACTTCGATTGATGAAATGCAATGGTTCTATGTGGCGGAAGGCAATCGCGTAGGCCCCGTCACATTGACCAACCTTAAGCAACTCGCAGAAGCCGGTCAATTAGCGCCTTATGACAACGTCATGTCTGAGGCAATGGCAACTTGGGTTCCAGCTCGGTCGGTTCAAGACCTATCCTTCAAGGATCCCAGCAACGCCTTTCTATGGACTAGAAATCGAGTAATCTTCGGAACCGTTGTGTTGATCCTATCGGTTCTTATTCCGGTAGTCAGCGTTATCGCAATAGACCAAAAGCGAATTGCAGAAGAACAAATCGCAGTACAAAAAGGAGAGGCCGAAGAAGTGGCCAGAAGACTGCGAGAAGAGCGGATCGAAGAACAGCGAATTGCGGATTTAAGACGGCGAGTTGAAGCAAGCGATCAACGTCAGCATGAAATTGAACTTGCAAGAATTGCGGCCCAGGCCAAGAAGAGTGAAGGTGAAGAGCAGCGGAAGCACGAAATTGAACTTGCTAAACTTGCAAATCAAACTCGCACCGACTCCAACTCAGAGATACCCCAGACAATTGACACTTCATCGGGCCAGTCACAGAAGTCCCTCGATGGATTTAAGCTCGGAGACAGAGTAAAGAATCCGTCTTTTTTTATGTTATGGTCAGGGACCGTTGTTCGCATTGAAGGCCAAACGCTGAGAGTGCGAATTGATTATTCGTCGGGACAGTGGGGAAGCGGAAGGTTCGCCCCAGGAATTGATTACAGTTTCTTACCTAGTGAAGTGAAATTAAAAACTGTTACGTCTCTTGGTGAAATAGGGAGCAGTCTTAGCCCATAGCAATAGCCTATTGCATATAGGTTCAACTAATCTCGCGTGGCTCTCGACGATTAAGTCTGACCGATTTCGCTATTCCAATGGTTACACTGACATTTGTTTTCGAGGAGTGCGTAATTTGGCCGGTCTTCTAGATACTGAGATGCTTCTTAAGCGCACACCGAAATTCGGAGGCGGCTGATGGTTGCCCTTGAATTGCACTATGGCTCGAGCACTCGCGGACTCGACCCCGGCACGAGCGGGTATTGTACTTTGTCGAGAACGAGAGGGCTTTCACGTCGAATTCAAGGTCAATTTGAGTCAATATCCACCTTTGACTTTTCTCACGACGTTGTTCTTCAATGCCTTCGCTGCGCTGCTTTCCCAACGAATTGCTTGGGCCTTTCTTGTATTCGAAACGCCGGACTTGACTACTCACGTCGCCAAGTTTTTGCGGCCTATCATTTACTTTTATCAATCGATCAAATTCCGAATGCAGGAACTGTCTGGCTGGCTCAGGCCGTTTCAGATCGAGTCGTTTATCTTGGTGAACCTTGCGAACGCGATAAGCCCCCAGCAATTCCACGCGGAAGGCTCGAGTTCTCTCCGGCGACCTATTGGGAAGTTATTTGCGGCGATGCAGGCTGGGCTGGCCGGTTGGCGCTCGCGGCCTTTGAATCACGCCCCATTTGGCTGATCGTTCCCGAGAGTGTTTCCTGTGTCGAGCTTTTTCTGGAAGCGTCCTCGCTCTTGCCGGAAGACATTCGCCAAAAACTGACATTTAGTACCGCCTACTTTTCAGGCTCCGTGCCATCGTCAGCTGAATGCCTTTGGCGCGGAGTCGCCTCGCATGACAGCCAAGTATCCCAAATCCGGGGGCGGCAAAACATTGAATGTATTGATCTTCAACAGCCTTTGAATCTTGCTCCAGAAGACACCTTTGGGTTCGTCGCAGCCGCTCGTTCTGGAGAGTCGCCTAGTCTCTCCAATTCGAAACGGTTGCAGCCTTCTCCAATTGTTGAAGAACAGGATGAAGAGGATGATTTGTACTCCTTACTTTCCCCACAGCGCGACC
>CAZNMS010000085.1:4266-23731 GCA_964573505.1 uncultured Planctomycetaceae bacterium
CAGTTGTTCTTCATGCTCAAGTAGGACTTTTATGAGCGGAAAAGCCGCACTATTTGCACTCACGAGGAAAAATCTTTGCTTAAAGTCCTCAAATGATATCTGAGCACGATACTGCCATAAATTTGACTCACACAAGTAATCGACGCCTCTTTGCCTGATCAAGTCGGCCTCCAAAAATGTGCCTGCCTATCATCCCACGATCCTGCCAGCCGTAGATCAGTCGCGACGGCAGCCGCGACTACTCAGCGCACCCGTGTTGATAATCGGTTCTGTCGGGCTATCAATTGCCCTTTGCAGTTCTTTCGCTTGGTTATGGTTTGCTAGGACGCAAATAAAGCCCGCAGAGGATGTCGCGCAAACCAAGGCAGATGACACGGTGCGCCCGGCGTCCCAGAAGCGCGGTGAGAGCTATTTTCAGGCTGATGTAGATTCGGTTCGTCAGATTTCAGAGGACGCCGTGCGACTGCGTGGCAAAGCCGCTCAGTGCGACAGTAGAGAGGCGGCATTGAGTGGGAAGAAAGACTGCGAAAAGTTGAGAAGCCGAATTAGTCAAAACCGGCCGTTAACGCTTGATATAGTCAAAAATAATGAGTCATTACACAAGACACTGGCTAAAAAGTTCGACGATGCTGGTGGGCAAATCGACTCATCGGCAAAGCGCTTCGATGCGGTTATTGGAGCGGCCGACGCGATAGGAAAGTACGATGACTTGAGGCATCGTTTCGCAAAGCGTCAAACAATTTCGCAAGATGATGTCCGGCAGATAAAACAACAAATTGCCAGCATGGAATTGGTCGATCTTCCCGAGACGATGCGCAAAAAACTCAATGACCGACAATCGCTTCAGGCGGTTGATGGACCGCTCGCACCCGCGTCTCTTCAGACTTTGCCACTTTCTCGAAATGGCAAGCCGATCGTGCTAGCTGCGGACATTCCCAAAGCGGTCGTTGACGGAATTAAGATAACATCATTGTCTGCTAATTCAGTCGAAGCAAAGTTGAGGTCAGTGGACGCCGATGCTAAGCAACTTGCTCTGAAATACGACTTGGAAATAGACAAGACTCACATCGCGACTTTGATTTTCCAGCCTGATAATTCAGGCGACGCTGCAAATCCAAAGTTTCAATTGGTAGCGGAATTTGAGGCCAACATTCCGGACTCTCTTTGCTTTGTCGTTCTGCGTTTGGACGGAGACTTCTTCAGTCGAAGCTATCGACTGACAAACGCCGAAATGGAACGCGAGGCAGTATTGAAAGGTGCGGTGAGCCTCACGAAGGGCGGCTTCGATATTTCAATTGGAAGTAAAAGGGCTGCTTATCAACTCGCCGGGCGTGAGCAGGCAGGAGCGTATGCGTTTAAGCGGACTGGCAAGATGTCAGTCGATGGTATATGCAGTGCGAGTGAGATACCCGAAATCGAAACTCCAGAGGGAGTCAGCGGTCGAGTGATTACACAGTTTAAGGATGATATCGCCAGAAGCATCCGTGAGTGGGAACGTGGATTGTCAAGGCCAGCCGACGAATCGCTCGCAGTATTGCATTTGGATTCTTCTGGGCGGGTCACGCCTGTGACTGAGCCTTATGTCAATTACCCCATAATTGCAGACATGCTGGACCATTTGAAGAAGATCTCGAAGGAGGTGAGCCTCGATGGAATTGAAAAAGTCAAATTCTCGATAAAGGGGAGAAGCGTACCGAAATCATTTCCGAGAATTGAGTTAGGCAATTTGTCAAAAGCTAAGTCTGTGTTAGAAGCCTTGAGTACGAGTTTGGCTTCGAAAGAGAGGAGCGAAGGCGCTCTTCTGCCAAAAGAGGAAGACTTGGTTCGTCAATTTCGAGGCGAATTGGATAAGTGGGCCAATAACACCTTCGATGCGAAACCGCGTCTCATCGAAAAGCTGTTCGAGACGAACGACGAAGATGTACGAGCAACAAACAGCACCTCGCCCACCGCCGCTAATACGGGTATTGAAATTCGACAGTATCTGATTGAAGCGCTTGCAATTCGAGCCGTGTTTGCCGCGATCGCTGAAGGGGAATATGAAAAGCAAATTGTAGATTTGCGAAAATCCGTTAATGCTGCAGCATGGATCGTTGAAGTCAAAATCGAAGGCACTGAAGAGATCGTCCAAATCATGCGGCCTGATGTAGTTGCTGCGTCAAGGAAGTGATTCACGCGTGCCATGAACCCGCCGTGCTTGCCAATGATGACTGGCTGTTGCAGGGCCATGAGTTGTGAGGGGAAGGAAATAGAAAACGTCGACGCCACTCCTGCGTCAGACGTCGGCCTCTCAGCCGCCCGCAACCCGAGCTCAAGGGAGCGAGCGGGCATCGGTGCGCAAGTTCTCAAGCGAACGCGCCCCAGCGAAAAGCCTCTTGCAGCCGATCCGTCGAGTGACCTTGAACTCATTACGGCGAGGACGGCTACGCTGAGACCGTCTGAAGCAGGTGTGGGTCACACAACTCAAAACCGAAAAAGCACAAAACAACAAACAAGGGGGGAGCGACTTTGCCCCGTCGCGGGGCATCCGAAGCTCGCAACGGGGCGAGCGAAGACGGGGTTCAGGGGCGGAGCCGGCTCGGGGCGGCTCAGTGTGGCGATCCGGTGCCTAGCCGTGGCAAGGCGTGCTCGCGGGCGGCGTCTCCAACGGTGGCTGTCGCAATGCTCCGCAACCGGGGACGCCGAGAGATTGATACTGCTTCAAGCTTGAGCGCTTGATCCATGCCGCTCGGCAGCCTTGACGGCGGCCTGCGGATCGCCGGGGAAGCCTTGTCCTTCGCCCTTGAAGGACGATTTCTACTTTCTTCCCCAACTCTTCTATGACCACACAGGTCTTCTCTCTCAACGGCGAGGCATATCTCGTCAATCCAGATCAATTCGAATTCTGGTCGGTGGCGGATCCATTTCACCGCATGAAATTGCCGCCGCTGAAGTCCCAAGAGATCCCGCTTGACCATCCTGATTCAATCTGTCGCTTTCGGTCAGATGGCGCCAAGCTGTTTGTGACGACGCCTGGGGCTCGGGAACTCTACGGCGATCCCGTGATTTGTGGTTGTCTCAGCATCTTGCAGGCTTTGGCTGAGCAACACGACGGCTTGGACTATTTGCAGTCGTTCTTCGACGACTCGAAGGCCGAGCCGCTGTGGTTCATCGAGGATGGCGATGGGGGAGCAATCACTGCTCTCTTGCCATCCGAGTATTGACTCGTCGATCGAGTCACCTCATTGCCCCGCATTTCGATACGAGATGCGGGGCCTTTTTATTTTTTACTCCTTTTTATCATGTCTCCTCTTTCACTTATTTCCGTTGAACAACATCAGCAACAGGCTCTCGATCGTGCCGTGAGACGCTTAGTCGATAGCTTCTCGATGATTCCGACTCGCTGGATCGACGATCTCGCTCAGCACTATCAAAACGATTTGCCGCTTCCGATGTGGGGAGCGATATTTCGCGTGATCGATCCTTGTGATGTCCGTCGGATGGAACAACTCTGCCGAACAATCGAATGCGAGGACGATGCCGATCTCCAGGCACTCCGTGACGCTGGTTGGCGAGAGATCGCTGATACTGGTGTGCTGGCGGTCTACTTCGAAGATGAGCTGTTACTTGGAATTCACGGAGCCGGGTATGACTTCTACGAGGCTCATTGGACTCCGCTGTATCTCGCATTGGGATATTCTTGGCATCGGTGAGGTGCAGCACCTCACGACTAGATTGCTGAAATGCAATTGCCAGCCCCGCAGGCTTTTCCAACTTGAAGGCCGAGCGGGGCTTTTTTCATGCGCGATATCCACTCCAATGATTCGATGGCATTATCCTTCATGAGATTGAAGCCGTCGCTTCATGACATCCGAATCAAGCCGTCCCTGATTTCGTCCAATGCCTTGAGTAAGTCGGCATTGGTCGGATTGACGCGATGAAAAGTAAACACGACGTCAGCAAGCGAGGTCTTGAATCGCATTTGTCGGAGTGTTTGACCGCCGATGGTCGTGACCTCCGGGGAACGGGGTTTCGTGACGATGGCTTCGACCTGCGTGGCGGTGAGCCTCTCGGTGACGACTCGGTCAGCGAGTGCCTTCTGTGTGGCAGCGTCACCAGCTTTCGAGATGTTGTAGAGATGCCGCATCGTGAGCGGTGAGTCGGTTTCGGCTTGGTCGCGAGCGAGTTGTTGGACTTCGGGGGCGACCCAGTCGTGGATCGCGAGGAACTTGCTGATCTCACTTTGAGGCTTGCCGGTCATGTCTGAAATGGATTTTTGTGTGAGGTTGAATTCATCACGCAGGCGAGCGAGTGCGTCGGCTGTTTCTTCGGGTTTGAGATCGGCTCGCTGCCAGTTATGGACGATCTGGTCGACGAGAATTTCTTTTGAATCGCCCTCTTGGATCCAGCAGGGGAGCTCGGTCAGGCCCAGTCGCTCGGCAGCCAAATAGCGGCGGCCTCCGTCGATGATGCGGTAGGTGCTCGACTCAATGTGCCAACGCACGGTGAGCGGTTGCTTGATACCGCGAGCTTGAATCGACGCCATCAATTCAAGGATGTGTTGCTCATCAAAGTCTTTGCGTGGCTGCTCGGGATCGGGGGTGATCCGTGTTCGCTCGATGTAATACGAATTCGACAGCCGACGTCGACCTTGTAACTCAGCCGGGACAGCGGTTGATGACGATTCAAGCGAGAGATTCGACTGGCTGCCGAACGCTTGCAGAGCGGCGTTCATCGCGGAGGCTTCGGAGCTTTTCCGCACGGCGTTCGAGTTCGGCAAAGAACTCGCGGGCGACGGCACTGGCATGTGAATGGGGGGAATGAAGATTGACAGGAATGCGATCGGTTACGGCTTGCTCGTAAGTCGCAAGGTCGGGGATCACGGTATCAAACGCCGTCTCACCGAAATGCTGGCGGAGTTGTTTGAGGTACGTCGCTTGATACTTCCGCTGCTTCTTGAAGCGTGAGACGACGAAGCCCAGTAGATCGAGATTGGCGTTGTAGTGACTGCGGACGTGCTCGAAGGTCTTGGTGACATGTTGAGTTCCGAGGGCTCCCCATTGAGCGGCTTCCAGCGGCACGAGCAAGAAGTCCGACGCGCACAAGGCGGCGTAGGTGATGATCGAGATGTCCGCCGGGCAGTCGATGAGGATGTAGTCATAGAAAGTGGCGGCCTCTCGCAGGGGATCAACGAGCGACAGCATCAATCCCGACGATGCCCATTGGGCGGGATCGGTGATGTTGTACTTTTCCAACGCAAAACTGCCGGGGATCACATCCACGTGTGAAAGCTGTGTCTTACGGATCAAGTTGCCGAGCACCGGATCCATCGCTGGATTAAAGAAGGCATCGGTACCGGGGTTTGAATCAGCGGATGGAAGCAAGCTCGTTGAGATGTTGCCTTGCTTATCGAGATCCAGCACGAGGCATCTCCGTCGTTGCTCCTGACAGACTCCCGCAATGAGCCAACAGGCATGCGTCTTGCCAACTCCGCCTTTCAAGTTGAGCGATGTAATGACGGTTGCACGGTGAGCGTCGTCAGGCATGGCCGTCACATTACCACAAGGCGCGGCAAGGACTGCTTGACGACCTGCAGGCATCATGGTCTGACACGCGACTTTCTCGGAGAAAGTCTTCGGTTGCGCCACATCATCGCGTTCTCGTCAATCGGTGATGCGCGAAGGGCATGATACTCTCAATGCTCGACATGTCAGTCGCTGCCGATCACCGGCCCAATCGAAATGCTCGTCAGATACGAGCGGCTCGGGCACAGCTCACACTCGTGGAACATGCTCTGTGTCCGCTTGATGTGGATGTTTCGTTACAGCCGGGTTTTCGGTTTGAGACTCAGTTCGCGTACTCGGACAAACATCGCAATCGCAAGCTGTCGCAGATTCAGATCTCTGCTGCGGATGGACTGTCGGCTCACGACGAGCTTTATCTCTGGGGCTTGCTGTCGATCGCGTTGTCGCAAAAGGACGCTCGGCCCGAATTCATGGCGACTCCGTATTTCTGTCTCCGACGATTGGGGCTCATTACCGAGCACAAAGGCGGACGCGAGTTCGAACTCTTCCGAGCTGCAATCCGTCGCCTCGCTGGAGTTCGCTATCAGAGCGATGCCTTTTACGACCCTATTCGTGGCGAGCATCGCGCGGTGTCATTTGGATTCCTCAACTACAGCTTGCCGCTCGGAGCCGACTCAAACCGAGCATGGCGCTTCGCATGGGATCCCATCTTCTTTGAGTTGGCCCAAGCGACCGGCGGCACATTGTCCTTCGACATCGACCTCTATCGCCGTCTGACACCTGCCGCTCGGCGGTTGTACTTGTTCCTGAAGAAACTCTTTTGGAGGTCGGAGACAACACCGCGACTCGACCTGCGACATATCGCGGTCGACGTGCTCGGTTTTGCAAGTCATCTCGAAACATCGCGACTCCGTCAGAAGGTCGGTCAGTGCATCGAGCAGCTCGTGCAGGCCGAGATTGCTCTGCTACCGGATGGTGTAACAAATCCCGAGTCAATGTTTCGGCGACAAGGCCCGGGTCGCTACGTCTTCGAGCTTATTCGCGGTCCACGTATCAATATGACTGAATCGACATCACGAACACCTCATGACTCGCCTCTCTTCGAACCACTCAAGTCAATCGGCTTTGACGACTTCACAATCGGACGCTTGCTCGATCAATACTCGGCCCGACTCTTGGAAGAGTGGTCCGACATCACGCTCGCCGCGATCGAGCGACAGCAACGCAAGAAGGGCAAGCCGTTCTTTACGAAGTCACCGATGGCGTACTTCATGAACAACATCGCCGAAGCCACTGCCGGTCGACGCACACCACCTGATTGGTGGCGCGAACTGCGAAAGCACGAACGAGAAATCGAGGAACAACAGGCTGCCTCAAAACTGCGGCTCATCCGCGAGCAGTCAGCAAAGTCGGAGTTCGACGAGTATCTCCAATCCGCAGTCCGCACAGAGTTCCTTGCCGTCATGGATCGACTCACTGCGGACTTAAAGCAGGCTGGCAAGAGCGATGTCGATGCAAGAGCGAGTGCCGAAGAGATGGCACGACTGCACTTTCAAAATCGTTTCCGCCGCGAACGTCAATCTTCTCGCTGTGAGGATGGTCCCGTCTCACTGCGTGACTTCCTCACACGCCCAAGATGAGCGGCGATCCTCTGCAGCTTCGATCGACAGCGTCCTCATTGGTGGACTTCACGTGCGGTTTCCGACCATCAACTGGTGGACTTCACGTTCGGAATCATTGTGAAACAGGTGGACTCTCCGTGCGGTTTTGAGAGGTTCGAAATTCCGTCGTCATGGCTTGCTGCTACTGAGACTCCGTCATCGAACGGGTTACGCCAAAGATATGTTTCAAAGTTATTGTTAGACAAAGAACGGGCTATCGCCCGGTGCTTGTAAGAAATGTTTCACACGTATGAGTTCCGACAATGGAAGAGAATCATGAGTCGTTCGTCACGTTCCCGATTGATGAGATCTGTAACTGAAACGACCTTATGAATCGGGGTACTGCGAACGAAGCCATTTGTCTGAAAATGAAGATATGGTCTTTTAACTCAGTGCAAACTTATTTCGTCATCGCCAGCAAATCGCCTTACAGGCGCCGAACGATCGCCGGACATGGCGAACGACAGGCGATCCGAGATCGACCGACGACACGGCTTCTGAAAGCCGAAAAAGCACCACTCTGCGAGGGGGCGACGTCGCGGACTCAGGCCGCGACCCCCGAGGTATTTCGACAAGCTGGCGACTTCGCGACCGACGCTGCTACACACCTCGGGGGTCTCGGCCCGGTGGAGTACCACCAGTCCACGACGTCGCCCCGCACCACTCCGGCTCACCGCCGGAAAGCCGCCGGAGCGGCTCCACTCGACCGCCGAGAACGGACGGTCGAGAGCTACGTCACTACGGCAAAACTATTGCCACACTCTGATCCCGCCAACGTCCGCGTCACCGCGTCCGTTGCGTTGGTCGCCGAGCGACCACGGACGCGCCACCACTCGGCATGTGCCCCGAGGGCACGTCATGGTCAGACCCTCAATTCAAGAATCTACTCAGGATAAGAGGACCGCCAATTCTGTAAGAGAAACCGACTCGGGCTGTCGGCCCTTGAAGGTTCCGCCGTGCATTTCTTGTGTCCATCCGAGCTTCACGTTGAGGCCGCGTTGCATGAGTTGCCACAACGCTTCTTTCGCCCCGTCATCGCCTGTTGGTTCGCAGTCGAAGAGCAGTGTGACCTTGCCGTTCGCAAGTTGTTGCGACCAGCGAGTGATCTTTTCGACTTGAGCCTGCGTAATGCGGTTCGAGCAGATCGCGACCGCTGGAATACCGAGGTTGTCGAGGTTGATCACGTCGTTGTAGCCCTCAACGACAATGATGCCGTTCTTGGCGATCGCTTCGCGGTAGCCGGGTTCTCGCAGGCGGCTTGAGTGTTGCCCGAAGAGTTCTTGGCCTCGATGAAATCCCTTTGGAACTTTGTGCTTCATCGGCTCCTTGTGGTCGCCGCGTAGCTCGGGACGGATCGCGTCGAACTCGGCCTGCTTTTGTTCAAAGAGGGGATCGCGACCGACCCATGACAGAACTTTTCCATCCTCAGAAAGCATCGGATAGACGATGTGACCTCGCAGACTCCAACCACGTTTGTCGCCACCGCCATCGTTCGGCAAGTAGCCGCATCGCCATTTCTTCATCGACTCAGGAGTGAGGCACAGATGCTGGCGGATATAGCTCGCTGCCGCTGGATTCATCGCCGCGACATCGACGATGAACTTCGTGTCGATGTCAGCCAGTTCCCGAGCGGCTTCATTTTCCGAATCGATCAACGGCACGTTGGGATCGGTCGATTCTAATTCCAACACACGCGGAGACGAGCTTGTTGTAGGCCGTATTACATCCGGCTTCGCTTCGATCTTTACTCGGTCAGCGAGTACGTCTCGTACTCGCTGAAACTCGGTGCCCCGTAGCTTGTCGCCAGTCGGTTTCTTGCCGTTGAGCCAGCCGTGCATCAGCGCCAGCAGGTTGCCTCGGAAGCCGCATTGATACGAGTGGCACTGAAAGACCTTCTCGGCGTTGCCCGTGTTGACCGAGATCTCCTTGCGATCGACATGATCTCCGGCACATGCAAACGGGCAGTCGATGCGGACTTCGTTGCCACTGCCTGTTGGAGTAATCGCTACACCGCACTTTGCCGCAGCCGCTTCGAGCGAAGTCTCGGCTTGCAGACGATCAACGTCGATGTAACCAAGATTCGGATGCATACACAATTGGAGATGGAACAACTCGATGCTACCTTGACTTCATCTCGCATGGCAAAACATTACGTAACTGAATATGCAGATCGTGAAACCATCTCTCGTCGCATTCAAGCCCCAACAAAACACAAACCTCCAAACATCACACTGACATCAGGAACAACTAACACAAGACAAACAAGAGAATGCAATCAAATACGTACGCAATAGCCTTCGATGCACCGACAATAATGCAAAAAAACAGAGCAAGGAGCCCAATAAAAACTACCGGGGAGATAAGAAAGGACAAAAACGGATGGTCCCCTGAGGGACGCCGCACTAGAGTGTCTGTTGTCGCGGCAACAATACTTTCCCCGGCGTTCAAGTACGGAAACCACATACGCTTCATGTGCAAGGCATCAAAGAACTCCGAATGCGCCAAATTGTGGGATTCGTTTTTTACCAATTTATGCTCGCACCGAAACCCGTCTCTTCCAGAACTCCCAGTGCCGGGCACAATGAAAGAACAAATAACCGGCCAGATATCATCTTCCCCAACACAATTCAGAACAGACTGCACTTGCCCATTCTCTATCAGGTCGCCCCAAGGGAAGTCACGAGGCAGAATAGCACCACAAAGAACCAGCTTGTTTATCCTTATTTCGCGATACTTAAGTAATGCATTTCCGAGAATGTAACTTCCAAAGCTATGAGCAACTACCGAAGGGATTGTATTCATCCCTTGATTACTATACTCATTAACTGTGGCGGCATAACGCTCTCTGAACCAATGAACCTTTGCGGATCTGGCGAAAGGTGAAAGCAATTGAAACAACGAAAACTGGCCGTACCACCAACGATGAATCGGACAAATCCACAATTCTTCCTGCGCGACGTCAGCGAGCGTGCGATGCCAGCTTGCGATAGTCCGAATTCCGTGTAATGCGAGCAACACCCCTCTGTGCCCACCCTTTCCAGAGCGACTTCTAACGGCCCGTTGGACCGTGCTTTCGACCGCACCCTCCCAATCGCTCTGCGACTGTTCATATGCAACAAGAGCCCATCCCTCTTTCTTAAAAAGCTCTTCGTGCTCTGACTGAAGATCACGGTGCGACGTCACACCGAGCACGTAGGGCGGTAAAGAACAGCTGCTATCTTGCCGTAGAATCTTCCGCAACAGATCGCTGCCACCGCTTTTGTGCGGCAATTCTCCATCTCGCCGGGGAATTTGTAGATCCAAAAAGAGAACGTCAATCGCCTCGGATCGTAGTACTCTTATGGCGTCCAATGCATTCCCACATTTCCTAATCACGACATCACTACAGTCAAGCTCCTCAATCACCTCGCATATACGCCGAAGCTTATTTTGGTCATCTTCAACTATAAGCACTGTGCTCATTCTTGATGCTCCCCCAAGAAAGCCGCCAGAAAGCCAGACAGCACATCTTTCCACTCGCTCTCAGACGGATTATAGCGAACCGCGCCACGAAATACTTCCGGGAATTGCTGCTCCAACTCCGCTGCAAGAGCATCAAATGTCCGCTCTTCTCTTCCTGCCCCAATTACATCAAAACCAGTGCAGATTATTGATGGAATAACAACCCTTCTCCTGCGAAGCTCACGCAAGATGTCTCTGCCAGCAAAGTGGCGTGGGCGGCCGCCGGATTCCGACGCTGAATGATCATACGTCGCCATTGTCATATCTAAAATCAGAAAATCCGGCGTGCTATCGAGACACTCCCTCAGTCCGCTGCGATAGGAGTGACGCCTAGTAATCTTAATCGAAACATTCGCGGCATCAGCGAACTGCTGAAGATGCTGCGCAATCTGATCACACTTGTTTTTGTCATCTTCGACTATGAGCACATTCATGCTACGATTCCATCGAGTTCGAAGCTAATACTAGTGACGAACCTGCTCTCTATCGCCTCAAAGCAAACATTGTCCTGTCTTCTTGAGAGGTCGTTTCGTAGCAGCTTACGCAACTTCACATAACCAGTGCCCCCCTCGCGCCGCACTACTTCTGGGGCGGACTTACGGATTGAATTTAGACGTGCAGTCACAATTCCTGCATCCTGATCAGGGCCTAGTAGATTGGCAATTCTAATGTGAATTAAGCTCTCTGAAACGCCGACTTCCAGAGTTGTTTCCGCAGCATTCTCTCTTGAATAGCGAACGACATTTTCAAAGACGGAAAAGAAAATGTCCCAAAGGGGCCTGAAACACTCCCCTTTCAGACGAAGCCACTGTGGGCAATTCGTTTCGCATTCAAACGGCGATGACGGGAAGCATTGGGCGATATTTGCTGTCGCCGCAGCAAGGAGCGTTTCAAGAGGGAAATCTTCAAGTTGCGTACTGCCTTGCAATTGAAACCAAGTACTAATCTCATCAAGCATGTATTGAATCTCAGTCTTAGTTCTAATAATTGCAGTTGAAACAGTCGATGGCACTTGTGACGAAATAGAATCAAGCCTGATTGTAAGTGAGTTCAGAACATGCTCGAATCGCTGCATCAGGTCTGCCTGTATCCAATTGCGAATAGTGGCAAGGCACATTTCCAGGCGTTTTGTCAAACATCCAAAAACCTCATCGAGGAACTCATATACCGACTCAACACCATGCAGTGCCTCATGAAGCTGCGCCAACTCTATCTGGGTAAAATTCATTTCAAAGAGACCATCTTCGCCGCCAACGGCACCTTTGATTCGCATTCGCCTTTGGGATACATCGCTAATGATGCCATCGACGAGTTCCGAAAAATCACCGAGAGCCTTTTGGAGGCTCTGTTGTGTATCTTTGTCGAAACCATTCAGGTGCTTCTCCCATGCATGATTTTCCGCATATTCACCATTTTTATCTTTCTCCGTGACGAGATTAGCTCTTTCGAAAACACTTCTAAGAGCACCTTTAATTGTTTGATGCCTGATACGAACACTGAGGTAGGAGTCTAAGCCGTGCTCATCACTAAATAGATACGCATGCTTCACTTCCTCGAATAATTCGATAAAGAGAAGCAAAGAAGCATCGGCATTAACTACGAATCTTCCGTGCTCATTGTGCCATCGAACCTCAATGCCTCGGCGAGCATTCGCCGCAAGATTCGACATGGCTTTGTATCTCTCGTATCGTTCATGAAATGATTTATCCAGAGAGGTCTCCACACCCTCGATATTGAAATAGATCTTGCTTTCGGCCACATATTGCAGCGCCTTCCGAACGGCGCGATTTTGTTCCAGTCGCGAGATTTCGTTAGCATATTCCGCAGAGTTTTCTGGGTCGATCTTCTGCAGCAACTGACATACAGCTACACGTTCCGCCTCGACGTCATCAGTGCCCGCGAATTCGATATCAGAATCGATGATGCTCGGATCGCAGATCCAGCGAAGAAAAAAGACCAATTGGTTCTTTGTAGCTAGTTGCGACGGGAGCACGATTTGACTTGGCCGAGCAACTTGTTGTGCGGACATATAATTGGCGTATGCTTCAAATACGTCCTCTCGCGTGGTTTCAGAGCCGCCCAGCAAAAAGTGAAGGAAATGTAGAATTGGCCAAGCTGGGCTGCTGTGCGATGCTCCCGAATCGCACATTCTGTATCGTTCAATTAGCGGCCCAATATCGACAAGATGCAATAATGAGGTCGGCTCCAATTCTGTCGAGAGCAGCGTCTCGGCTGCTTGGTCGTAGTCCTTCAAGGCGAACAGGCAGGCGCAGGCTCCTTGAAGTGCCTCGGCGACAACAGGCGACCGCCCCCTTTGGCTTGAGAGGACTTGCTTGAAAAACAACAGCGCGGGATCAAGTTGCTTCTTAGATAAATAGATACGCCCAAGAAGCAATCGCGCCTCTTGATCGGCAATTCCAAAGTCAGCTTCACTGAAACTTAAGGCATTCGCGGATGCATTTGCGGCCTCAGCGCATTTCAAAACAACGCCTGGAATATGTTGCGATCGAATGTGCTTTATCATTAGCGCACGCTGTTTTTTTGGTAGAAACGCAGCGTCTATCGGATTAGCATAGACGGACGCGACAGCATTTGACCATGTCGTATCAACTTTCCTGTTTGGATGCGCGTTAAAGCAAAAGCCCGAAATCTGGTAGCCAAGCGGCGTGCTGTCTAAGGCAATGGCGGCCTTAGCAAGGTAACCGAATGCCTGACTGGATGCTGGCCCATACTTAAGGTGCTCGTATGTGTTTTCAAGAATCTTTTGTGAAGTAGAGTTGACTGGTAAGCACTGCGGAAGCATTTCCCCAGCCATAATCGATGCCTTGGCCAGGAGTACGTACCAATCGTAGCAGAGCGGGCTGTGGATGATGCTTTCCGTCGCCTTTGCGGCGGCGGTTGCGAAGTTTCCGGTAAGGTAATCAGATAAGGCATGAAGATAGGTGGACTCGTCGTTCCGAGGAGGAATTCCAAATCCGAGATGGAGTAGATTAGTAAGTTCGAACTGGCCGAGTTTTGACATCCAGGCTATTGAGTCTATGTCAACTTTAGATAGCAATGATTCACTGCGATAATATAATATGTGTCGAAATAGTCGAAGCAGCCCAAGGTATTGATCAATCAATGAGCGAGCACTATCAAGGTGGACACAATATGCGCACGCAGCTTGATCTAGTAGAGTGTTCTGAAGCACCTCAGGAGAGAGCAAAAATTTTAGATAAGTCGGGAGAGAAACATGCACGGAAGAATAGTCTGTTCGATCAAGAAAGGCTTGCAGGTTACGGCTGTAGTGCGGGAGGGAAAGCGTGCATTCTACTCGTTGGCTGGCAAACTCGGCGAGTAGCTTGACGTTCTGGTGATATTGTCCTTCTAGAATCTTCGAGAGCGTTTCTCGGTTTTTTTCAAAGCCTCCGGTATATTCAGAGAGCAACAACTCGCTCTCAATCATCCAGAGGCTGACTCCAAACCGTTGTTGGCAGTTATCCAACGTTTTCTTGGCTAGTTCGAGCTCGCCTAGCACCAGATTTGCCCCAAAAGAGGCTCGGAGCTTAAGGTACTCATTCAGTTCGGATGAGTATTGGCGCAACCGGGCAACTCCCCACTGTAGCTCCCGCGAGAAATCGCCCGAGTATGAGGCTGAGGGGGCTTGCCAGTGATCATTTACTGCCGGGAATGCTTCTGGAAGAATTTTGTGTAATGTGTTTCGCTTCCGATGCTCAGTGAGAACATAAGTAATCAGAGCTACTGATTTTCTCTTGAGAGAGTCGATGTTTTCATTGGTAATGCGTGCGTACTTATCTGCGATTCGTTGCAGATTCATCTGCTGCCTATTTCTGGCATTTCTTTCTCGGCTCTTGGATTTTGTCCGTCGCTGCTTCTTGCCATTTTTATGCATTCGTGCCGCCAGTGTGTTTATCTGTTGTCGTCTCGGTGTGGCTTCATTCTCTCGCAATTGAAGAGCTTAGGTGTTCACGAAAGACATGCAATCGTAAAGGAGCACAACTAAGAGTATGCTATGTCCATAGAATATGCGAGTACACAATCTGGTCATGACGGCCCGCGACGAGTCACTCTTGCGATTGCTGACTCGCACGCCCTTAACGAAGCACCTGATCCTCAAAGCGAATCCGCTCTTTGAGTCATCCTTCGCCGACGAGCGTCGCGTTCGCGAGCGACTCCAAGCACTGCAAGCTGCGGGGCTCGTGCGAGCCTTCACAACCGGAGCCGTCGGGAGCTTGCTGCACTACTACAAGCTGACCCCGGACGGTTTTAGCACGATCGCTGTTGACCCCTCGAAACTTCCTTCGCGAAGTTTCTTCACCGAGATCGCGATGAGTCGCTTTCAGCACACCCTCGCCGTCGCTGAGGTCGTGGTGCATACGCTCGTTGCCGCTCATGATTTCCGCATTGGCGTCGACAACTTTCATCGCGAAAACGAACTGGTGATTCAGTCCGGTGAGCAACGGCAGTCGCCCGATTGCCACTTCTTGTTCGTGTCGTCGGGGCGTCGCTTTCATGCGTTGTTTGAAATCGACAACTCAACGGAGTCGGTCGACTCCTTCAGTCATCAGAGCATCAAGAACAAGTTGCTTGGGTATGACGGTTATCAAGACGCACTGCTTGCCGGTTGGGCGAGCAGCGGTCGCAAGTTTCAGCGACCGGCCTTCCGTGTCGTTTTTCTGACACGCACCCAAGATCGAGCAGACCACATTCTCTCGTTGGCGTCAGCACTAATTCGGAACAAGGACCGCCGTTTGTTCTATGCGGCGACTCAAGACGCCTTTCTCAGCGAACGCGATGCACTGCGACAGCCGCTCTTCCTTGATCACTCCGGAGCATGGCAGTCGCTCGTGAATCTCCACCCGACCGCGCCGATCCTACGAGCCCCGGCACGACTCAAGACGCTCAACGCGACCGTAGCGCCGACGCTGTTTCCGTGATAGGCTCAAATACCCGTCGCGTTCTGTCATTGACCTGAAGCGGGTATCAAGCCGCTTCCAGCTTTCGGCAACGAAAGTCTCGCCTCGGTCAATGGCCCAGAGACTCAACGGGCTTCCGCCCCGTTCGAGGATGCGCAAGCCAACAGCGGGGCGGCTTTCTGGTAGTCTGCGTGCGTGCTCAAGAAGTTGACCGCACCGGCAGACAACGAACGCGGGCCGCGCTACATGGAGAAGGCTCTCGCGGCGATTCACCAGAGCCTCAGGCAGACTCAAGTCATCATCTTTGAGTATGCGTCCGACACCAACGATGTTGGTCTTCGCCTACGTTGCGAGGATGCGATCGCTCCGCTCGTTTCTTCACCGATCACTGCGAACTATCCGCAGTGCGTGGTCGCGGACGATGAGCCAATAAAAGACAAGTCGTCCTCATGTTGGTCGACCGACTTGCGACTCGTGCCCGAGTTGTTTCCGATCCTGCGTCACGCCCAATTCGAGGACGCACTCAATCGCAACTACGCCGATCCAATCAACGCAATTCTGCGAGCCATCAAGCCTCAAAGTAATTCTTATTGCCGCATCGAGATCGTTGTGCGACCGGCTTCGCATCGTCGTTCTCATGCTGCTCAGAACGCGGTACGACGACTCGATCGACCGTTCTTTCATGAGCATCATTGGCTCGCCGCGTTCTATGCCCGACACATCACGAGACGAGGCACATGGCCGCTTGCATGGCTCATCGGTCTCTTCGCCGTGCGTTCTCATCGTCACTCTTCGAGCCAAGCTCTTGCGACTTCAACGAGCCGTACTCACGAACGAGAGGCCGACTTGCAGTCCGCGAGTGACAAGCTCGGCGGGCATCTCTTCGAGGCTCACATCCGATTGAGCGTGAATGGCCCGCAGCTCTCGAAGCAGGCGGCTCAAGAGCGACTCACCGCAATGGTCGGAGCGTTCGGAGTCTTCACGAAGTCTCGCTTGGCGACGTTTCACTCAAGCTCCCTTCATCGAGCCAACCTCGCGACACCACGAGGTCGCGGATTCCTACTCTCACATGAAGAGCTGGCGACGTTGTGGCATCCGCCGACATCGACCGTGCTTGCCGAGCACATGCCGACGACAGCCTTCACGGAGCTGGAAGCTCCGCAAGAAAAATTCCACTCGGGAGAAGAAGAGGGAGGAGTGACGATCGGTCGAATCTGCTTTCGAGATGACCGCCGCTTGATCGGGCTCGCTCAGGAAGACCGCCGACGGCATCTCTACATCGTCGGCAAGACGGGTATGGGGAAGTCGACGCTCCTGCAAAACATGATCGCCGCTGACATGCAGGCCGGTCGGGGAGTGTGCCTCATCGACCCGCATGGCGATCTCGCATCGAGCCTTGTGACGATGATTCCCAAGCATCGTAAGAACGACCTCATCTTCTTCGACGCCGCAGATCGAGAACGCGTCGTGCCCTTCAATCCGCTTGCATGTCGCAACCCGGATCTCATTGATCAAGTGACTTCAGGAGTCGTCTCGGCCTTCAAGAAGCTGCACGACTCATGGGGACCGAGGCTCGAAGACACACTCCGCAACGCGGTCTTCGCAACCGTCGAACAGCACGGCACGCTGCTCTCACTCTTACGATTGCTTGCCGAGCCGGCCTACCGCGATCAAGTCGTCTGTCGCATCAACGATGAGATCGTCCGCAGCTTCTGGCTGCATGAGTTCGCCTCATGGGACGACCGCTACCGCACTGAAGCCATCGCTGCGATTCAGAACAAGATTCGCCCTTTCCTCACGAGTCGCACGCTGCGAGCGATCGTCAGTCACGAGCACCGCTCGCTCGACCTACGAGACATCATGGACCGAGGCCGCATCCTGATCGTGAACCTCAGCAAGGGCCGAGTCGGTGAGGACAACGCGACGCTGCTCGGTGCATTTCTTGTGACATCCTTGCAGCAAGCTGCTCTCACCCGAGCCGACATCCCCGAAGAAGAACGACGCGACTTTGTGCTCTATGTCGATGAGTTTCAGAACTTCACGACCGGCTCGTTCGCGACCATCTTGAGTGAAGCCCGCAAGTACCGCTTGAGCCTCGTCATCGCTCACCAGTACCTGAAGCAACTCGATGAGCAGACTGCAAATGCCGTCTTCGGCAACGTGGGCTCGATGATCAGTTTTCAAGTCGGCAGCGACGACGCCGAAGACCTTTCGTTGCAACTCAGCAAGCATGCCAACCAAGTGAAGCCGACCGACCTTACGAACTTGCCAAAGTACACAGCCTACGCACGACTCTTGATCAACGGGCTTCCGAGCAATCCGTTCTCGATGCAGACGCTTCCGCCAACATCGTCACCGATCGCGGCAACGGCCCGATGAACTCCACGAACCAAGAGGGGATTGCGAGAGTACGATTTCTCTGGCAGGCTCGAAGCCCCATGAGCAAGGCCCGACCGAAACCTGCACCGGCTCCAGAACCCGACGCTGATTTGCCAACAGTCGTCGCTGAACTCAATGAGCGATGTGACCATCTCGCCCAGCAGCTCCGAGTGCAGACCGACATTCTCGAAGAGATCCGCAGCGAGTTGCAGTACCTCGTGACGAACGGCATCGAGATCCGCGACGCATCGAGTTTTCGAGCCCGCATTCCAGTTCTGAAAGGGATGGCCCTCGATCCCGCAGGTGACGACTGGGGAGAGAATCTCGACATCAATCACGGCTTAGCGCGAACTCCGATTGTCAGCATCCCCAACGGCCATTCTGCGGAGCCATCAGTAACCAATACCGAGCCGCAATCCGTCCTCAAGCCGCAGCTTTCTAAACCCACAGCAGACACTCCCGCCGTTCCCAAAGACCCCGCACCACGCGGTCGCTTGTTCTGATCCCTTCCCCCCAACTTTGTGCCACGCGAGCAATTCCAACTTCCACAGGCTGAGCAACTCTTGAAGCTGCTCGATGAGACCGCACGCCGTTCCGCCGTCAGTCGAGCCGTAGCGTTCGAGGATATGCTGTTGATGAGCGTGGCGGCGTTGTCCGGCGGACAGATGGAAGAGCAGTACCTCGCGACGGTCGCCAAGCACGCGAAGGGCAAGCCGGGACAACGCGGCTGCGACTCGATTGCAGAGTTGTTCGCTCGTTGCATCGAGATGTCAGAACAAACACACGGCGAAATGATCGACGTGCTTGGGGATTTGTTTCAGGGAAGCATTACTTACGGCGAGAACGGGCAATTCTTCACTCCCTCTCCAATCGCTCGGATGATGGGGCAGATGACTGTCGGAGAACTTACACCCGAGGAGCGTGCTGCCAAGAAGAGCGTTTACGACCCCGCCTGCGGCAGCGGTCGCATGTTGCTCGGAGTCGCCGAACAATGCCCGCATTGGACCTTCGTCGGCAAAGACACCGACTTGAGATGCGTGAGGCTAACGAGCTTGAACCTCGGCCTGCGAAATCTCTACGGCTATGTGATTCACGGAAACTCGCTGACCAACGAGGAATGGCTCGTCTATCGCACCGGCTTTAACGGGCTCGGAGTAATTCAAGAACTGAAGCTCGAAGAGTGTCCGTTTGCCGTGCAGCAAGCAGCCACCGAGACTCGCACCACTGCTCCGATGCCCGAGCCGGAACCTCACTCAGTCGTGGAGCCAGTTGTCACCAGACCGACTGAGCCCAGCATTCCGCCGACACCAGTCATCGGCGAACAACCCGCATCGAAGCCGAAGGGGCAACTTCGCTTGTTCTGAGTCGACCACTTCTCATCTCACGTCTTGCGCTTTGCTTGGAACTGAGGCAGTCTGAATTCCTCGTTCATTCCGAACGGGAACTGAGCTGTTCATTCACAGTGTCCAACAAGGAGCAATGCGATGAAGGTCAACAAGAG
>CAZNMS010000086.1:0-23640 GCA_964573505.1 uncultured Planctomycetaceae bacterium
GCGTCGAATGGCTCTTCCCATTCTTTCTGCCAAAGAAAAGGCGGCTTCGCCGCAAACCAAAACGGCGATGAATCGCCGTACTCCAAAAGATGCCCCTTCGGGGCGAAAGACAATGAGTTCCCGAAGAGTTGCTCGACTCGGCATTGCGATCCTGTGTGAGTTCGGAACTGAGCCGTAGGGCCGACTCTCCGAGGCGGCCTTTGTTGCGCGACGATGCGACTTGCTAATCGTCGTCTGCGAGTTCGTATTTGGGTTCGAACTGGCGATCTTGAAGCGGCTTCGTCCTGCAAAATGCTCAGTCTCGGAGAGACTGAGCTACGTAGGCGAGCGCTCCGCGACTCGCAGATCCGCACTCACTCAGCTTGCCATACGACCTTCAGCACGGTCACGACCTCGGGGTCGTGCTCGTCCAGTTCACTGCGGACGAATGGGTAGATGTCGTTCTTTGAGAAGAATGCTTCGCTCGCTTCGGCGAAGTACTCCATCTGATTGGTCATCGCATAAGACCGGCCTTTGCGAGTGCGGCCTTCAGCGTCTCGATGCTCGACGTTGTCGTACTTGCCGCTTGCCTTCGCGCGTTCAAAGGCGGCTTTGATGTCTCGATGTTCGAAGCCGAGCACTCGGTCGTGATAGGCATGAGCGAGTTCATGAAGAGTGAAGTTCGGCATCCGGCGCGTCTCACGCTCGAAGTCCGGGATGTCGGTGAACTCAACCGCCTTCTCCATCGCGACGTCGCGGCCGTTGTTTTTGAGCCATCCGGCGCCCGGGTGATACTCGGCACGTGCTCCGGCATTGGGGTACTTCGGCGAGAACCACAAACGCACCTTCTTCAGTTCGGCCAATGGCTTCGCCGGCACGACCCGCGTGATTTCCTGTAATTGTTTT
This sequence comes from uncultured Planctomycetaceae bacterium, assembly GCA_964573505.1. Classification (GTDB taxonomy): domain Bacteria; phylum Planctomycetota; class Planctomycetia; order Planctomycetales; family Planctomycetaceae; genus AM-0621. The sequence continues at coordinate 886 of CAZNMS010000086.1, forward strand.
GTCAGCAGCTCAACCGCCTTCTCGGTCTTCTCCGGCATGTCGTTCAGCAACTTCTTGTTGATGAGCAGCGTCCATCCTTCGATCTGACGAACTTCATGAGTGCCGCCATCGCTCGATCGTGCTGCGGCCTTCTTGCGAATTGCTTCGCGAGCAGCATTGAGTCGCTCGGGCCAAACAAACTTGGGGGCCTTCTCGGGGGCATAACCGGCGAGATGATCCTTCAAGCGCTTCGTCGGCTTGCTGTAGCTCAGCTTCGTCTCGCCGAAGACTTCTCGGCACAGCGCTGCAAGTCCGGGGTCGTACTCAAGCAGTTCCGCGCGGGTATTCACGAAGTTGTGGTCGTGATCCGGTTCGCGATTGTTGTCGAACCATGATTGCACGCCCTCGGCGAAGTACTCGTGATGATTCGTGCCCGCGTACTTGCCCTTCCAAAGACCGGCGGCAACGGCCTTTTCGTAAGTCGCTTTCACGCGCGTATCGAAGCTCGGATCGACGGCTCGCATGCCGCGCAGATGAATGTTGTGAGCGAACTCGTGAATCAGAATGCACTCGGTCGAGTACGGATCGCCGTCATAGCCGAGCAAGTTCTCTTCGCCGCATGTGCAAAGCGGATCGTGCTCACTGCCGCCGGTGCCGCGAGCCCGCGCATCCCAATAGTCCTTCGCCGAGATGCCGTCGTAGCCCGACGGCTTTGAGAAGTGACCGAACTCCGGCAAGTCCGTCGTGAACTCGTTGTGAGCGATGATGCAGAGTCGCGAACCACTCTTGATCATCGCCTCGCGCACGTCAGGACGATGCGCCAGCATTTGATTGACGAGATACCCCGCTTCCTTGAGGGCGAAGTCGCTCACGTTCTTCGACGCGATGATCGGGTAACCGTTCGCGCTGAGGTACTTCGAATAGAACTCGGGGATCTTCGAATCAGCGGGGCGAGCAGTGACAGTCAGCTCGTCAGCCAGTGCAAACGATGCGAGGCACGAGAAGACAAGAGCAAGAGTTCGCAGCAACATCGGCAGCCTTTCAAGAAAGGAATAAGTTGCGGCCAGTCTTCTGCATGCGCGAACGAGAATCCATCGAAGGCGTATCGCCCGACGGCATCGCGAGTGGGACGAAGTTTGCGATTCGTAGAGTGCGGAAGGAATGACTCGCGAGGCGTTCGCTACCGCGAGCTTGCCCCAGGCTGACATCCGGCGTCCCTTTCGCGGCGACGACAGACAACTCGGCAACATCAAGACGCGTGCTGCTGGCTTGTTGCCGAGACTGGAATGTCTTTGCTTCGACTGATCCCTCAATCGGACGACGCGCTCAAGCAAGACGCGAAAGCAAAGAACTCGACTCAGAGAGTCGAACTACGGGTGCAAACAACTCGCACAGCTTCCGCAGTCCGAAGCTCAATGGTTGAGTTTGCCGGTGTCGGTGACTGTGACTGTCAACGAGAGTCACGCGTTCTTGTCGGTCGCATCTTGAGCCTTCTTTCAAAGCCTCAGAATGCAGGCTTGATTTCACACTTCGTCACGGCCCGCTGCGCCGCACGGTGTAGGTATTAGGTGTTCGCGAGATGCGAAGTCCTTCAACGCTGAGGTCAGGAGATCTCGCGTCTGAGGGGTATCGGTGCGTTCTGGAGACAGCACCGGTCGGGAGTGGGACGAGCACGAAGGTCGTGCTCGTCCCGGCTCCTTCGACGGCGAACTTCGCAATGGCTTTGTCCCTCGCAAGTCCTGTTCGCCTCGATCAAGTGCGCCTTCCGGGCTTGATTCGAGTGCAGCCACCGTTCGTCAGAACGAGTCGCTGGAGCGTGAGGCACGCACTGTCGTGCCCGACCTAACTGCGCGTCTGAAGTGCAGACCGGTCGTCGAACAACATGCAGTCATCAGCATCACAGCGCGAGTGCGCCAGCAATGCGCATCGAGATAAGGCTGACGTCGCAAGACCTCAGCAACGCCGAGCTTTCACTGGTTCGGCGCTCTCTCGGTGAGCGTTGTTGGTAGATGAGTTCTCGGCTCGAACCGACCGCAAGCGCGTTGCGGTCGGGCCTCGGCTCATGCTGGTTCTGCGGTTCGGCGATTGGTCTCACTGAGCCAGTTGCATGAAGAGACATCGTCCCGCGCTGACCTCGTGTCAGTGGTTCTCGGCCTCCGAGCAACACCGTGTTGCGATGATGCCGAGTACCGACGGAACGATCGCGCTCTTCCAGCAACTGACTGAGTTCGATGTCTCTCAACTGCCGCGAAGCGCTGGCCTGTGATCCATTCAGGCTGCGTGCGCGATCGGCTGAATTCGACAACACACCTGCGAGTAGCCGTAGCCGAAATCGTCAGATTTCGGACGGTCTAAAATGCCTGAAATCTCACGATTTCAGCTACGTGGTGCGCTGTCGAAGCAAGTGAGCGACTCGCAGCACTTTCGGCCTCGCAGTTTTGGCAACGTCGACGACGTGCCTCACGCTCTTGAGCAAGCGCATCAAACTCATGTCTCCGCCGCGCCGACTTTGAGTCGGTCGTTGTTGGTCGCCTCGCTACAGCCGGTAGCGACGAGTCCAACATTGTTCGGGATCTGCCCGACGGAAGCGTGAGTTCGCGCTGCTGACTCTGTTCTGACACGTGTCTCCTCGAATCGTGAAGTCGCACGAGATCCCTATGAAGGAGTCTCGCCGTGCAACTGTCTTCCTGGCTGCAAGAGTTTCGTCAGAGCGTGAATCAACGACGCAAGAGTCGACGGCGACAGTTCAACGTGTCGGCCGAGACGCTAGAGAGCAAGACGCTGCTCACCGTCACCGGAGTGTTGATCGGCACCGAACTCGATCTCTTCATTGACGGCAGCGACTCCGTCACGGTGCGAGCGAACTCGGCGGGGCGCGTCGAAGTGCTCGGCAACGGAGTCGTTCTGGGCAGCGTTCCGTCGATCGCGGCGAACACTCTCACCGGCTTACTGGTGCAGGGCAGCGACACGGACAACGTCATTGATGTGAGTGCTCTGACGACGGCTCAGTTCTCGGCACTCGGCGGCATCACGCTCAGCGGAGGCAATGGCACGGACCGCATTACGGGCTCGGATGGATTCGCGGAGTCGATTCTCGGCGGAGACGGGAACGACATCATCGTCGGCGGAGACGGCAACGACTCCATCAATGGAGGTAATGGAAATGACAGCATCACGGCGGGACTCGGAGGTGACGTCGTGTTGGGAGGAGACGGGAACGACACCGTCGATGCGGGCGCGGGCAATGACAGCATCAACGCGGGCGACGGCAACGACAGAGTCACAGCGGGCGACGGAGATGACACAGTCGATGCTTCTCACGGAGCGGACAGCATCGCCGGAGGAAATGGCAACGACTCGATGGTGGGCGGCTTCGGCATCGACACCGTCAACGGAGAAGCGGGCAACGACACGATCTACGGCGGAGCCGACAACGACTCGCTGCTGGGCGGAGACGGCAACGATCAGATCACGGGCAACGCGGGCAACGACACCATCAATGGAGAAGCGGGCGACGACAATCTCGATGGCAGCGACGGCAACGATCTGATCGATGCCGGTGCGGGCAATGACACCGCAAACGGATCAGCGGGCAATGACACCATCGGCGGATCGAGCGGAGACGATCTGCTCTATGGCGGAGCGGGCAATGACAACGTCGATGGCGGCGCAGGCAACGACACGCTGAATGGGCACGCTGGCGACGACACGCTTTCGGGAGGTAGTGGAAATGACAGCGTCAGAGGCGGAACGGGCAACGATCTGCTCCTCGGTGGGCCGCCGGGGTTAAGGATCAGCGACGCCTTTGTGGCCGAAGGAAATACGGGTACCACTCTGTTGACCTTCACGATCACCCTGTCGTCACCGATCGCCTCTTCGGTCACGGTTGATGTCTCGACGGTTAATGGGTCAGCAGTTTCAGGAACGGACTTCACTGCGCTGACCAATTTCCCGGTCACGTTTGCACCTAACACGACGACGCGAACGGTGACTGTCACAGTTCTTACAGATGCCGTTCAGGAAGCGGACGAGAACCTCTATCTCACGCTGACGAACGCGCTGGGAGCAGACGTCGATGACGGCGTCGCAGAAGGCATCATTCTCAACGATGACGCCGCACCGATCGTGACTCGGACGCTCTATGCCTTCGACGGCGGAGTCGGTCAGCAACTGGCTTCGATCAACACGACAACGGCCGTCTCTCAGAACATCGGCAGTCCCGGCTTCACGGTTCAGGGAATGGCGTCTTCGCCCACAGGCACGCTGTACGGCATTGATGTCAGCTCGATCTACACGCTCGACACCCAAACGGGAGCCGCGACTCGGCTCTTTGGTCTGGGAGCAGCGTCCATTGGTGAAGGTGATATCGCCTACGAGGCCAGCACCGGCTTGATCTACGGCATCGACTTCACGAACAGCAACTTCGTCGTCATCGACCTCGTTGCTCAAACGGCGACAGTGCGAGCGCAACTGAATGTGAATGGTGTGGCCGGCGGTCGAGGACTCGATTGGGACGGTCTCGTGTTTCGAGGGTCAACGCTTTACGGATACATGGGGCCGCGCGACGGAACGACTGGGCTCGCCAATCACCTCTTCACCGTTGATACGCAGACGGGAGCTGTGACGGATGTGGGGCTGCTCTCAACAACCGTCGGTTTCGCAGGTGACATCGCCTACGACGCAGCACGCGATGTCTTCTACCTCATGTCGCGAGCATCCTCGACGTTGTTCGAGGTCAACCCGACGACGGCAGTCGCGACTCCGATCGGTAACACCGGTTTGGGAGATGTCTTCGCTCTCGACTACGTCGTCACCGGGTCGACCACTCCGCCAATCGTCGTTGTGCCGCCTCCGGTTGTTCCCGGAGCCACTACCGGAGCTGACACGCTCTTCGGTGAAGACGGCAACGACACGATCATTGGCTCGCGCGGCGACGACATCGCCGACGGGGGTAATGGAAACGACAGGATCGACGGCGGCGACGGCAACGACATCATCGACGGTCGCTCGGGACAAGACAGCCTCAACGGCAATGCCGGTGATGACACCATCAATGGGCAAGCGGGCAACGACACGCTCGCGGGCGGCGGTGATAACGACACCTACATCTGGGACGGCACGAATGCGGGCGCGGATGTGCTCGCTGAAACTCCGGGCCAACAGTCACTGGTGATTAATGGCACCGCCGCAGCCGACACCTTTGCCGTCGGTGCATCGAGCGGAAAGCTGCAAGTCACTCGCGGCACGGCGTCTATCACGGCGAACTCAACAATCTCCCGAGTGACCATCAACGCCGCTGCCGGCAACGACACGATCACCGTCGGCAACGTGTCGACGGTTCCGCCGACCGTGCTGACCATCAATGGCGACGCGGGCGATGACTTCATCAACGCGACAAACTCGTCGCTCGGAACAGTGCGATTCACGGCCAATGGCGGTGATGGAGTCGATGCGCTGCGAGGCGGTCCTTCAGCCGAGACTCTCAACGGCGGTGCGGGTAACGACTTCGTTCTCGGCAACGGGGGCAATGATTCGATGACCGGCGGAGACGGCATCGACACGCTCGATGGCAGTGACGGAAACGACTCGATCTCGGGTGATGCGGGCGACGACTCGATCAAGGGCGGTGCGGGCAACGACATCATCGCGGGCGGAGCAGACAACGACTTTGCCGACGGGCAAGACGGCAACGACTCAGTCACCGGCGGTGAGGGAGCAGACACCGTCGTCGGCAGTGCGGGCAACGACACCGTGCGAGGTGAGAACGGCGACGACACGGTTCTCGGCGGAGCGGGGAATGACGTGCTCGATGGTGGAGTCGGCAACGACGAACTGCGAGGTCACACGGGCGATGACCAAATCAAAGGCGGTCACGGCAACGATCGGATCTATGGCGATCAAGGTGTCGACACGATCGACGGCGGTGATGGCAACGACTTCATCGACAGCAGCTTTGGAGCGGACACCGTTCCGGGCGGGTCCGGCGGAATCATCGCGGGAGGAGACGGCGACGACACGATTCAAGGCGGAATCGACGACGACACCATCTTGGCCGGAGACGGCAACGACCTCGTGAGTGCCGGAGCCGGACAAGACGTCCTCTTCGGACAGGACGGCAACGACACGCTCAGCGGCAACGGCGGAACGGATCTCTTCAACGCCGGTCAGGGCACGAACACTTTGGATGCAGCGTCGCCCGAACGAGACAACCGGCAGCTCACGATCAGCACGGCGGTGCTGCAAGCGTTGAGCGTGCTCGCGGGACTGTAATCACGATTGCACGCCCCGCAGGGCCGCGGGGCTTCGGGCAACGCCGTTAAGGACTTTCGGGCCATGCCTTCGCAAGCAGCCGAAATCGTCAGATTTCGGGGTTTGAAGTCAGTTGTTGGTCGAGTCCTAGGCCACTCCCCGAAATCTGACGATTTCGGCTACTTCAAAATCCTTAACGGCGCTGGGCTGCGGGGCTTCGGGGAATAGGACTGATAGGACGAAGAGGACTCATAGGACCGATAGGGCCAGAGAAAGTCATCGGGCAAAGCCGCATTCAACTTATTGGTCCTCTAAGTCCTATGCGTCCTATCGCAACGCCCTCCGGCATGTACTTCAAGTTACTCGCCGGACAGCACTCGTCAGCACTCGTTCCCAAGCTCTGCTTGGGAACGGGCCATCGGGAAGCTCCTGCTTCCCGTCCCGAGCGTTAGATGCCTTCGCGCTAACACAAGCGACTCTGCGTGAGTCGGGAACGAGAAGTAGGGCGGTCTCTCGGAGACTGCCCTTTCTGCAACACGCTGCCTCTTACGGATCGCCGCCTACGAACTCGTCATCGAGTCCCGACCGGCGGCCTTTAAGCAGCCGCGCCCCGCAGTGTGCCCAGTCTCGGAGAGACCGGGCTACGAGTGCGCTCTTGGAGTGCGGCGATTCATCGCCGCTTTCCATTTCGGCGGAGCCGTCTTGAGCGCCAGTTCGGATCAGCACCACTCACAACGTCGCCTTCCTAGCAAGGCTCTGACTCAAACCAATGGTCGCCTTTCGCTCCGCGAAAGTGCGTCTTTTTCGGCGTCCACTCGCAAACAAATGGGATTGGCACTTCAGCGTTTGAAGGCGCTCTTTCGCGGAGCGAAAGGCGACCAAAAAGGAAAAAGCGGCTTTGCCGCAGACGGAAAGCGGTGATGAATCACCGCACTCCAAATCGTCGCGGCAGCAGCCGCATTCAAAATCTATCGAGAAGCAAGAGCTTCCCGTGCGTGCGTTCCCAAGTAGAGCTTGGGAACGAGTGTCAGACGAGTACGTCCGAGTGCGCTATGGGGTGCACTCACACCTGAAGTGCGTTCGCGAGTGGACTCGCGAGTGCCGCTTCATTTCACAACTGGAGACATCATCGTGACTTTGACTTCTTGGCTGCGCGGATTCCGGCAGCGCGTGCGCGCTGCTCGGAGAAAGGGAACTCTTCAGCGACATGATCGACCCGCAGAGCTGCTCGAACCGAGGCAGCTTCTCACGGTGACGGGAGTGCTGATTGGCACCGAACTGAGTGTCTTCATTGATGGCAACGATTCTGTCTCGGTCAGACGCGGTGCGACGGGCAATGTCGAGGTGCTCGGCAATGGCGTTGTTGTGAATAGCGTGCCCAATATCGCGGCCAACACGCTTACGGGACTGCTCGTTGACGGTAGCGATACCAACAACGTCATCGATGTAAGTTCGATGACAGCGACTCAGTTCCCGGTGCTGGCCGGCATCACGCTCGATGGCGGTAACGGCAACGATCAACTCATCGGCTCGAACAGCTTCGGTGAGTCCCTCTTAGGCGGTGACGGAAATGACACCGTCACCGGCAACGATGGCAACGACACGCTCAGCGGCGGGCACGGCAATGACTCGATCACTGCCGGTAATGGAAATGACACCGTCCTCGGCGGAGACGGTCGAGACAACGTCGATGGCGGTGCGGGCAATGACAGTCTCAATGCGGGTGATGGAGATGACATCGTCACAGCGGGAGATGGCGACGACACCGTCGATGCGTCTCACGGAGCGGACAACATCAACGGCGGTAACGGCAACGACTCGATGATCGGCGGCTTCGGCAACGACACCGTCAACGGCGGAGCCGGTAACGACACGATCTACGGCGGAGCGGATGCCGACTCGATCTTAGGCGGCGACGGCAACGATCAACTCACGGGCAACGCGGGCTTCGACACCATCGCGGGAGAAGCCGGAGATGACTTGCTCGACGGCGGCGAGAACAACGACTCGCTCGACGGAGGCGACGGCAACGACACGTTGAACGGCGCCGCAGCGAACGACACCGCGATCGGCGGTTCGGGCAGCGACATCATCTACGGCGGAGCCGGCAACGATTCGCTCGACGGCCAATCGGGCAATGACACGATCAACGGCAACGGCGGCGACGACACCGTTATCGGAGGCACCGGCTCAGATTCGCTGAATGGCAGCGCGGGCAACGACCTTGTGTATGACGCGGACTTTGTGCCGGTGACGCTGCCGACTCTTTCGGTGAACGATATCACGATTGACGAAGGGAACGCGGGAACGTCGAACGCCACGTTCACAATCACTTTGTCGCAAGCATCGGCGATACCGGTGACGGTCTCATATGCGACCGTGAATGGCACGGCGGACGCGACGGACTTCAACTCGATCCCGACGACGTCCGTGACTTTCGCGCCCGGTGAAGTGGTCAAGACAGTCAGCGTTGGGATCCTCGGCGACGTGACTTCTGAGCTGACTGAGTACTTCTTCTTGTCGTTGTCATCTCCGGGAAATGCGCTGTTGGGGAATCCGACGGGCATTTGCACGATCACGAACGACGACGGCTCAGGCATTCGCCTGCTGGCGGCTGCGTTCGCCGGTCAAATCTACGAAGTTGATATCAACACAGCGGCATCGACTTTGATCGGAAGTACCGGGCAGCAATCCATCCAAGACTTCACAGTGGGGACCGGTAATACGCTTTACACTGTGCTGGGTTTTCCAGCGCTCCAATTGGCGACCGTGAATCGTCAGACGGCCGCAGTGACGCTCGTTGGCGCATTGACTCCTCAACCTCAACAGACCGTTGAAGGCGCACTGGGCTTCGATGTGACGCAGAACGCAATCTTTGCGTCTTTCACCGGTACCGATCCGCGGCTGTATCGCATCAATCCGGCGACCGCTGCGAACACCGATTTGGGCCCCCTTTTGTTTAACGGCAATCCGGTGCTCGGAACCTACAACGTTGATGCGATGGCCTTTCGCGCCAACGAACTCTTCATGGTGATGCCAACCGGACCGGACCCCTTACTGGCCGGTGCTCTTTTGCGAATCGACACGGCCACTCGCGTCATCACCCGCATTGGCTCATTAGGCATCCCTGCCGCTGGCGGTGCTGCCGGCTTGGCTTACGACCAAACGACCGACACGTTTCTTTATGTGGATGGCCGCCCAACCGACTCTGTGCTCTATCGCGTCAATCCGACGACCGGAGCGGCCACACGAATTGGTAACACGGGCGTTGTTTTCATGTCCGGATTAACGCTCGATGTCGCGCAACCAGTACCGCAAATCGGCGCGTCCATCAGCGATGCGTCGATCGTGGAAGGCACGGGCGGAGCCAACTCACTCAACTTCACCGTGACTTTGGATCGCACTCCGACGGCGAACGTCGTTGTTGATTTCACGACCACCAATGGAGCGGCACAGGCAGGCTTGGACTTCACGGCAGTCACGTCGTCAATCACGTTCGCTCCCGGTCAAACATCGCAGACCATCAGCATCCCGATCACGACAGATTCTCGGGCCGAGGGTAATGAGACGTTCTTTGTACGACTCACTGGTGCCACCGGCGGAACTCTCGTTGACGCGATCGGCATTGGCACGATCGTCGATGACGACGTCGACTCGGCCTCCAACACCATGAATGGCGGAACTGGGAACGACACGATTCGTGGCGGTATTGGCGACGACGTCATCAATGGCGATGAGGACAACGACGTTATCGACGGTCGCGAAGGCAACGACTTGATCGCGGGCGGGACGGGGAATGACAGCATCACGGGGGGTAATGGCGATGACACCGTGAATGGGTCTGTCGGTAACGACACGCTCGATGGCGGGACCGGGAATGACACTTATGTTTGGGACTCGAATACCGCTGGGACCAAAGTGCTCGCGGATACGCAGGGCTTCCAAACGCTGCAGGTCAATGGCACCGTCAACGCCGACGCGATCACGCTCAGCAATTCATCGAGCCGATTGAAAGTTGCTCGGGGCGGCGCGTCGATCACGGCCAATCAGACGGTCACGCGAGTCATCCTCAACACCGATGCTGGCAACGACTCGATCACGGTCGGATCACTCGTCGGAGTGCTGCCGCTGTATCTCGAAATCAATGCGGGCGCAGGCAATGACGTCATCAGCGCCAATGGAGTGAGCCTCGGCAACGTGCGGATGAGTGCTCGCGGGGATGCGGACAACGACACGCTCACGGGCAGCAACTCGGGCGAGACGCTCATTGGCGGCGAGGGCGTTGACTCGATCCTCGGTAACTCGGGTAATGACTCGATCACTGGCGGCGACGGTAACGATACGGTCAACGCCGGAGCCGGGGATGACTCGATCGCTGGCGAAGCTGGCGATGACTCCATGCTGGGCGGCGACGGCAACGACGTGATCTCGGGCGGCGACGGCAACGACTTCGGCGATGGTCAGAACGGTAATGATTCCGTCGCGGGGGGTAATGGAGATGACACCTCAACGGGCAGCGCCGGTAACGACACATTGCGAGGCGACAACGGCGACGATCTCGTGCTGGGCGGGACTGATAATGACGTGCTGGATGGCGGAGTCGGCAACGACCGAATGCGCGGCCACAACGGCAACGATCAGATCAAAGGCGGCGACGGCGATGACTCGATCTACGGCGATCAAGGCGTCGACACGATCGACGGCGGAGACGGCAACGACTTCATCGACGGCAGCTTCGGAGCGGACTCACTGCCGGGCGGCTCGGGCGGAATCCTCTCGGGCGGAGACGGTGACGACACGATCGTCGGGGGAGCTGACGACGACACGATCATCGGCGGAGACGGCAACGACCTCGTGAATGCCGCTGGCGGTCAAGATGTGCTCTACGGCGGAGACGGCGACGACACGTTGAGCGGCAACGGAGGCACGGACCAATTCAACGGCGGTCAAGGTACGAACACTTTGGATGCGGCCTCGCCGGAGCGTGACAACCAACTGCTAGCGATCTCGGTATCGGTGCAGACCGCGTTGAACGTGCTCGCGGGGTTGTAAGTTCGATTGCAGGCCCCGCTGAGCAGCGGGGCTTCGGGAATAGGACTGATAGGACGAAGAGGACTCATAGGACCGATAGGACGGGAGAAGGCGCGAAGACGATTGGGCACTCGTTCCCAAGCTCTGCTTGGGAACGGGCCATCGGGAAGCTCCTGCTTCCCGTCCCGATCTTTCGGCCGAACTTCGGCGAAAGCAGCAGAGCGCATCACCTGCGGGTGCCTGCCTGCAGTTAAAGCTACAGCCAACAGACATCGTCTCAATTGCAGTGACTTCACATCGCTGTAGAGACCGGATCAGAACCTGACGGGAAGCAAGAGCTTCCCGTCAGTGCGTTCCCAAGCAGAGCTTGGGAACGAGTGACGGCAACAACCTGCGATTGCCGGAAATTGGCGAATCCAGCACTCTTCCGCCCCGCTCCTGCCGGGGGCGATCGCTCTTGATCGACTGCTCGGCGCTGACGCTTGTTGGCCTTTGATTGCACGGACGCCGAAATGGAATTGCTGACTCATATTCGTCGCACGCAGCGACCGCTCGCTGAGGTCAAAGCGCGCACTCAGGCCATCTACGACGAGTTGCTCAATCGCTCGCGCTGGATCACAGAACCGAACTTTCGGTCGATCCATAGCCATGACCTCGAGTTCTTATTTCAGCGCTACGACGAACTCTTCTTCGACGGACGGCTCGGCCCCAGCGCGCGAGCGAACGGCACTCCGCTGACCTTTCGCGTTTCGAAACGCATGACGCGCGTCGGCGGAACGACCACTCGTTATCGGCCTCGATTTTCGCCCGGTGGTCGCGGTTCGTATGAGATTGCCGTCTCGTCAACGTTGCTCTTCACGACGTTTAGCGACGTCGATCGTCCCATCACCGTGACCGGCATCGAATGCCGCAATCGGGTCGAAGCACTGCAACGCATCTTCGAGCACGAGCTGATTCATCTTACGGAAATGGTCGTGTTTGATGATTCGAGTTGCTCGCAGCCGCGCTTTCAGTCGCTCGCGTTTCAGTTCTTTGCGCATACGGAAGCGACTCATCAGCTCATCACTCCGAGCGAGCGGGCAGTCGCGAAGTACGGCATTCGTCCCGGCGACCGAGTCCGCTTCTGCATTGAAGGCACCGAGTACTTCGGCGTCGTGAACCGCATCACGAAACGCGCGACCGTGCTCGTCGAAGATCCCAATAGCCCGCTGTACTCGGACGGGCGGCGCTACGCGAAGTTCTATGTGCCGGTCGGCTTGCTCGAACCACTCGACGAGAAAGCCGCTTGAGTGAGACGGCACCAGTGCTGATTGAGCCGTTTAACGGTCTCGCGACGAGGAATGAGCCGCCTGGCCGTTTAACCGCGCCCCTCTGGGAAGCGCTTTTCTAACCGCCGTCTGCGATCGAGAAACGCTCCCCAGAGGCTCGCGGTTAAACGGCTCTCTTGAGACTGCACGCCCAGAAACGGCCTCACTTCAACGCAGGCGACTATCGGCCGCTTGTACTGATCACGCGATGGAAGTGAAGCTCGACTTCGCGATCGATCACTCGTCGCAAACCTTCAACGAGGCACGCGGGTTCGTTGTCTTCTTCGCCCTTGCGTTTGATCTCGTCGAGACTCGTGCCGGGGAAGACGGTGAATGTTCCTTGATGGATGATCTGATTGCCGGCATCGAGTTCGGGGACGATGAAATGGATCGTCGCGCCGTACGTCAGCATGTGCCGACTGAAGGCATCTTCGTAAGGACGAGGACCGGGAAACGGCGGCAAGATGCCATGATGCAGATTGATGATTCGCCCGCCCGCGTAGCGCCAGCAGGTGTCCGGCGGGATCATCCGCATGTACCGGGCGAGAATGATGTAGTCGACGTCGTACTCGTCGATCAGCCGCGCCATCGCGGCGTTATCGGGATTGCCCTTTGAGTCGCCGATCATCTCGAACGGAACATCAAACTGCTCGGCAACGCCGCGACATGTGGGCCGATTGCCGATCATCACGGCGGCCTCGGCATGCAGACGCTTGTCGCGAATCGCTCGCAGCACGGACAAAGGCGGCTCGGGACGATAGGTCGTACAGATCGCCAATCGAGGCGGACGACTCGATTCGTCCCGCGACCATGTGCGGATCTCAAGTCCCTTCTGCTGACCGATGCGAGTCATCTCACCGCGAAGCTCGCCAATCGGCATTTGATCGGCGGGCCATTCGATCCGCAGCAACATCGCGAAGATGCGACCTTGATCATGGTCATACATCTGAATTTCATGAATGTTCGCGCCGCGCGAGGTCACGAAATGCACGATCGGATCAGCGAGCCCGCGGTTGTCGGGCCCGACAGCGGTAATGGTGACTTGCATCAAAGAGATCTCCTCGCGAGTCAGAGTTGCTCGCGAACGGTTGCGAGTGGGACGATTTCCGCAGCATTGCGAAGCGATGCGTCAGCGTGTCTGACTCAAGGTCCGCGCAGCAAGAAACCGGCGGTCAGCACATTGCTTACCGCCGGTTTCGAAGTTTCTTTCGAGTGCCTGCTCTCACCGGACTAACCGGGAGAATTTGTCGCATGGCATTCGATGCGACTCGGATCAGACAACTAGGTCGTCGGTTCCGCTGCTGGAGCGACAGGCGCTGCTGCGGCATTCGTCTTATTCATGAAGCGAGCCAAACGAGACTTCGATCGATCCGCAGCATTCTTATGGATCAGATTCTTCGCACCCGCTTGAGCGAGCCGACGGCTAACGAGTCGAAACTCAGTTTCCTTCTGCTCGGGGGTTGCGTCCTTGCTCTCGCAAAGGGCTCGGAACTTCTTGACCAACGTCTTCAATGCAGAAAGCTGAGCGCGATTCTGGATACGACGTTTGGTGCTTTGACGGACGGCTTTCTTAGCGCTTGTTGTATGAGGCATTGCTTCTCTTCTTTAGATCCCAGACACGGACATTGTGGTATGAATGCGTCCAACTCCCTTGAAACGCGGGCGGGAATTTAGCGACCGACTAATGAATTGCTAGCGAGGCTCCTTCTTCGCCCGATGGCTCTTCGGAAGGACAACTTGTCCGTCCGAGTGGGCGAGAGCGGCTCAATTTCAATGACGATTTCCGGCTGTCGGTCGTGCTTCCTCGGCGAGTTCCTGAGGAACACATCCGTTTTTGGGTACGACGGACTTGCAGTCCGTCGCTTCTCACGACGTTCGACGGACTACAAGTCCGTCGTACCAGTGTTCCTCGCCCATTGTGGCGGCCCCTGGTGAGGAACTCCTGTTCAATTTCTTACACCGCCATTGCGATTGAGTCTCGCCTGACTCCAAATCCTGACGGACGGAAGACAATCAAGACTTTGAACAGGAGATCGCAGAGCACGCAGACGAAGAAAGGCAGAGAAGGCAACGCAGTCGGGCGAGAGCGACTCGCTCTCAATGCGGGACGGACAACATGTCCGTTCTACAGCAGCGGCATTCCGGTTCTGGCGCTCTGACCGCGCGGCAGCAACTCGTCGCGATGGAACAATTCTGACAGCCAGCCAGTCCCTTCGAGCGGCCGCAAGGGGCAAGCTCGTGATCGGCAACGCTCTGCGGCACCTCGGTTGCGATTCGCTGACTCGGTCCCTGAAATCAACGTTTCCCTTTCTGTCACGTCTTTGACGACGCGGCGCGAGTCTGTTCTGTCTCTCGAAGGAGCTATTGATGAGGAAGATCGTTTGGAGTTTTGCCGTGCTGGCTGCAATGGCCTCGGCGGTAAGCGTTTCAGCTACGGCAGCGGATAAGACCGACGTCTACACCGACGAAGCCTCAGCAGGCCCCGACTTCGTTGTGCAAGGTGAGTACGAAGGCGAGATCGGCAAGAAGCAGAAGATCGGCGTGCATGTTGTTGCACTCGGCGACGGCAAGTTCGACGGAGTCGTCTATCAAGGCGGTCTGCCGGGAGCCGGTTGGACGGGCAAGACTCGCGTGAAGCTCAATGGCGAGAGCAAAGACGGTGTCACAAAACTGACAGGTCCGAACTTCGCGGTTCAAATCAAGGACGGCGTCGTCACCGGCACTGCGGAAGAGAACGTGGCGCTCGAAGCGAAGAAGGTCTCGCGACAGTCTCCGACGCTCGGAGCGAAGGCACCGGAAGGAGCCGTTGTGCTGTTCGATGGCAGCAACGCCGACGCATGGCAGAACGGCAAGATCGTTGAAGAGAAGTATCTCGGCGTCGGAGTGCGTTCGAAGGCGAAGTTCACGAACTTCACGCTGCACCTCGAATTCAGAACGCCCTTCATGCCGAAGGCGCGCGGGCAAGGTCGCGGCAACAGCGGCATGTACTTGCTCGATCAATATGAGTGTCAGGTGCTCGATTCCTTCGGGCTCAATGGCGAGAACAACGAGTGCGGCGGCATCTATCAGATCGCGAAGCCGGCCCAAAACATGTGCTTCCCGCCGTTGTCATGGCAGACCTATGACGTCGACTTCACTGCTGCAAAGTTCGATGCTGACGGCAAGAAGATCGCCGATGCCGAGACGACAATTAAGCACAACGGCTTCGTCATTCACGACAAGCTGAAGTTCCCGAAGGCCACTCCGGGCGGAGCATCAACAAACGAGAAAGCTCCGGGCTCGTTGTTCCTGCAAGATCACGGCGACAAGGTCGCGTTCCGCAACATATGGGTCGTCGAGAAGAAGTAAGTCATGCTCGCTGATGGGACGAATGAGACTGCTGCGACGAATGAAGTCGCGCGTTCAAACTCATTCGTCCCATTGGTTTCAACCACAGGCAAACTCATGAACCGCGAAGTGTTAGATCGCCTGACGCCGGACTTCCTGCGTTCGATCTGCGAACGCTGGCAGATTCGTGAGTTTGCTGTCTTCGGATCGGTGTTGCGCGACGACTTCACGGCCGACAGTGATGTCGACTTGTTGCTGTCCTTCGAGGACGAAGCACCCTGGAGCTTGTGGGAGTTGTACGACTTGAGAGTCGAACTCGAAGAAGTCCTCGGTCGCCCAGTCGACATCGTCGAGCCAGAAGCAATTCGCAACCCCTATCGAAGGAAGTCGATCCTCGGCAGCAAGCGCGTACTTTATCGCCCCGACAACACTTCAGTTTCGCGAGGGCAGCATGTCTGAGCCTCGCGACGATCAGAGTTACTTATGGGACATGCTCGAAGCGGCAAAGTGTGTGGTCGAGTTCTCTGCCAATCTGACCTATGAGCGCTACTTGCAAGACAAGCTCTGTCGATCAGCGATCGAGCGGCAAATCGAAATCATCGGTGAAGCTGCTCGGTCCATTTCGAAAGAGTTTCGAAGCGAGCACGCAGCAATTCAGTGGCAAGGCATCATCGCTCAAAGGCATGTCCTCGCGCACGACTATGGCGAGTTAAAGCACGACCGAATTTGGCGAGTCGCCACAGTGCATGTTCCGCAATTGATTCTGCAACTCGAACCCTTGCTCGTTCCTGTCGACGATGACGGCAACGTGTAATGCGAACGCAAAGTGGCTTCGCCACAAACCAAATGCAGTGATCACTCACTGCTCTCCAAACGTCCCCAATTCTCAAAGAGGAGTTTCTCACATGTCTCAACTCACGCGTCGTGAAATGCTTGAACGGTCAATGCTCGCTGCGGCAGCGGCGGCGACGGCTCATTCGGTTCCGAATTTGTGTCTCGCTCAAGAAGGCTCGTCGTCGAGCGATGTGTTGCGCGTTGTCGTTGTCGGCTGCAATGGCCGAGGCGGCGAGCACATCAATGAATGGCAGAAGCGGCAACTCGGGCCGAAGGATGCTGAGATCGCAGCGATCTGCGATGTCGACGAAGCAGTCGGCAATCGCCGTTGTGATGCGATCGAAAAAGCAACCGGCAAGCGTCCGAAGTTTTATCAAGACTTGCGCAAGGCGTTCGAAGACAAGTCGATTCACGTAGCGAGCATCGCGACTCCGAATCACTGGCACGCGCTCGCCGCGATTTGGGCCATTCAAGCGGGCAAGGACGTCTATGTTGAGAAGCCCGTCAGCCACAACGTGCTCGAAGGTCGTCGCATCGTTCAAGCCGCTCGCAAGTACAACAAGATCGTGCAGACCGGCACTCAATGCCGTTCGATGGGCGGAACGATCGAGGCCATCAAGTTCATCAAGGAAGGCGGCATTGGCGAAGTGAAGCTGGCACGCGGCCTTTGCTACAAGCCGCGCGGTTCGATCGGAGCGAAGGGCAACTACGACGTGCCAGCGAGCGTCAACTACGACATCTGGCTCGGCCCTGCACCGAAGCGTGATCTCAATCGGACGAAGTTCCACTACGACTGGCACTGGCAGTGGGACTACGGCAACGGTGACCTCGGCAATCAAGGCATCCATCAAATGGATATCGCGCGCTGGGGTTTGGGACTTTCGGATCTCGGCACCGGAGTGCAGAGCTACGGCGGTCGTTTCGGCTACGAAGACGCCGGCGAGACTGCCAACACTCAAGTCTGCATTCATGACTTCGCGGATAAGCGATTGGTCTTCGAAGTCCGAGGACTCAAGACATCGCCATTTATGGGCGCTGGTGTTGGAGTCATCTTTCATGGCACCGAAGGCTATGTGTCGCTCGCGAGCTACAACGGTGGCGCAGCGTTCGACAAGGACGGCAAAGAGATCAAGAAGTTCAACGCCGGCGGCGATCACTTCGGCAACTTCGTGAAGGCTGTGCGTTCGAGAAACTACAAGGATCTCAACGCTGACATCGAAGAAGGCCACCTTTCGAGCGCGCTCTGCCATCTGGGTAATATTTCTTACCGTCTCGGTTCACCGGCGCTTGCGAAGGAAGTGCAAGAGAAGCTCGGTGCAGACAAAGAGAATCAAGAAACCTTCACTCGCGTGACTCAGCACTTGACTGACAACAAGGTCGATCTCACGACAGCGAAGTTTGGCTTCGGTCCCGCGCTGAAGCTCGACGGAAAGAAGGAAGTCTTCGTCGGTGAGTTGGCTGATAAAGCCAATCCGATGCTGACTCGCGAGTACCGCGCTCCGTATGTCGTTCCTGATGAGGCCAACCTCTAAGTCATCGCGCGTGTTTGTGGTCCTCATCACAACAACGTGATGAGGGCTACTGGCAGCGATTGATCGCTCGCTCGGCCTCAAAGTTGAAAACTGCAAAATTCTCTAGTTTTTTCGTAGGTTGGTTGACGTGATGACGTGCGGACCCTTATTTATCCGCCCGCCGTGAGACGCACTGTCGTGCGGATTCCACAGTCAAAGTTCTTGGCATAGCCACAATGAAAGGATGCCCCGATGGCAAAGAAAGAAGCTGCCGCCAAGTCCCCCAGCAAGACAGAGATCTACAACGCGATCTCTGAAAGCACGGGATTGACCAAGAAGCAAGTTCAAGCCGTGATCGACAGTCTGGGAGATCAGATTGGTGCGGCGATGGGTAAGAAGGGCCCCGGCCTCTTCGCTTTGCCCGGACTGCTGAAGATCAAGCGAGTTCACAAGCCTGCTACTAAAGGCGGCACCCGAACGAATCCCTTCACCGGTCAGCCGATGGAAGTTAAGCCGAAGCCGGCTCGCAACGTCGTCAAGGTGTTGGCGCTCAAGAAGCTGAAGGAAATGGTCTAACCGACCACTCTGCAGCACGCCGCGAAAACAGAAAAGCCGCGAGAAGCACATGCTCCTCGCGGCTTTTTTTGTGCGCAGTCCGATGACTGATCTCTCACCGGGCCGCTTCAGACGGACGAGATGTCCGAGTTGACGTTGCCGACAGAACATCGAGTTTCTTTCTCGGCGTGCTTCGCGGACGAAAGGTCGAAGTGACGGAGCGGGCACGGTTCATTTGGCGCCGGCATCGCCTCTGCAACTTCGAGTGAGCCATGCCCGATTTTGGATCGTCAATTTCGCACTGGTCGACTCGCAGATGAGTTGGATCCTGCCTCTGTTTGTCGGAGATCCCCCAAAGTCCGCCCGAACTGTTTCGAGCCGGCGTCTTTTAAGAACGCTTACGTAGTCGTGACCCGACTCGCTTGGCGCTGGCTGGCGGGTGAGTAATGCGTGTTACACGAGAGATGGGCGTGCGAGTTGTGACAGTGAGTCGCTCGCTCGTTGAGTCGCATCGCACTCAACCTCATGACTCGTGCAACCTGCGACTGCGGTCGCGAGACCAAAAGCCACTTCAACGCAGTTCGGACGTAGGTGCCCATGCTACGGATCCGGGAAATTTTTCTCCGGCTATCCGTTACCGGCGGTCGCTTATCGACGGGGCACGCCGCCGAATGGGGTGCCGTCGTGACGGTGACGGGTGTAGCCGGTTGGGGAGAACTCCGGTCGCTTCTCAATGCGCACTGTCGTTAGTGGGTCAGCACCGTCGATGTCGCGCCACTCAAGTTCGTCAGTTGGGATCTGAGTGTCTGAAACGAGGAACTTGTCGAACTGCCAGATTTCGTGCCATTCGCCTTCGAAGCTCTGAGGCACCGGCTTCCAGTCGCTTTGCACTGATATGATCGGCTCAATGTAGGGCCGCGCGACTTCGAGGATCTCGTCGTGCGGCAAGTAGTCGGGCAGATTCACTCCGCAATTGGGATTGCGAATCATCCATGCAATGGCACCGAGCAACGAACTGGCGACTTGCAGTGTCGTCGGATTCTGACCGCCGATGAGTTCGCGCGTTGCGGTCACGTCGAGCGTGCTGCCGTACCACCATGCTCCAAAATCGTGCCCCATGAGCAGCACGCCAAGTATGTCTTCGCCCTCAATGAGATCGTCTGAGGAGAGGATGCGAATCTCAGGCTGTAACTGAAGTTCCCGCATGCGGAGCTCTTGCAGTGAGGCAATCGCGCAGTCCGTCGGGCGATAGGCGTAATGCACGGTCGGGCGATAAATGACTTTGTTCTTCTTGGGATCAGTGACCGACAGGAACTCGCCGATACTGAAGGCTTCTCCGTGCCGGATCACCATTCCGTGAATCTGACCGCCGGGCACCCATGATCGCACCCATGTATCCATTCCCCGCCGATTGGCTAAGAAGATCTGATGGCGCGGTCCGTCCTTATGACCCTGCGCTCCATAAGGAATGCGTCGCTCGTGCGTGCCCCAGCCGAGTTCAGCCGGCGCGATCGCTTCCTCATACAGTCCCTCGACGCTCCATGTATTAACAAATTCATTCCGACGCTTCGGTGAACTCGTGATTTGAGTGTCGAGCTCGCTGATGTGAATCGTCTTCACGCCAGTCAGCATCGACAGCAACGCAAAGTCACAATCAGCAATCGCTCGTTCCAATTGCGGCACTCGCGCGTCCTGTGGCTTCTCGGCAATGATCTTCGTCGCGATCTCAAGCAGGCCGCATTTCGTGAAGTGCGATACCAGTCCGGGATTCGCTCCGTGATCGAGTACCGCTGTCGGGCCAGCGTCCGCTCCGCCCCACTGGCCAACGAGCCGGCGGATATTCATCTGCCGGTGATAGAGCGTCTTCTCGGGTCCGTCTTTCGTTTGATACGGATCCCATTCCTCGACCGACGTGTTGATGAACAGCACGCCGCGACGATGGCACCAATCCAACATCGTCACGGTGTCGACGTTCCAAGAAAGATCGACAAACAAATCGCCGGGACCGAGGTGCTGACTCAAGATCGAATCGAAGTTCTCGGGAGTGATCTGATCGCGAACGAACTGCACTCCGGCCTGCACGGCATCAGAGATTCGCTCAGCTCTCGGCTCCATATCCATGACCGTGATGCGATGAGGCGGCAGCTCCAAATGCCTCACGAGTAACGGCACCGTGCATTGAGACACCGCACCGCAGCCCAACACAAACACGCGTCCGGAAAACGGGACTTTCTTGATCTCGGTCAGTCGACGCATTTGGGTCGATCCCCCCTTTGGCCAAGTGGCAATCAAGGTTATGGAAGAAAAAGCACACTCTGTCATCGTGCTGAAACCGACGAGGCCAGCAACTCGTTTCTCATAGGCACTGCGTAAGAAGAATTACCCGGCACCGAAGTGCCGGAGTCCCAACAACGGCGTCGACGTTCGAGAGGCAGCCACCATTCCTGCGCATGCTCCTCGGATGAGTTTGCCGTCGGATAAGCGCTTTCTGCTCCCCGCGTTCAGCACAGAGGAAGACGACTGAGAGCGGCATTTTTACGCGCACGAGGCATTACATCCGTCTTTATCAGCGAGTGCGGGTAAAGCGAGGAAATCGAACCTCAGCCGGAAGCCTCTGCGAAGTAATTTTCCTGACAGCCCTGCTGATTGGCTGCCGTGCTGAGCGGCAAAAGCAACTCCCCCATTAACGACGGCACGCTCGTTGATGTCCTCCATCAACGACCCTGCCGCCGGTGTTTTGCGATCATGGCAAGCTCGCGCGCTTGCCGCGTCGAACTATTCGACTTCGATGATCTTGGCGACGTCGAGCCCATTGAAGGGCGATGCGCTCGCGTTGGTGTAGGAGCCCATTGTTGGGACTAAGAGCAACTCACCGATTTCGAGATCAGGGAGTTCTTGATCCTCAGAAACGATGTCGTGCGAGTCGCAGGTCGGTCCGGCGACGACGCAAGGGAAGTGCTGACGGCCGATTGCGTTCTCTGTGACCAACTCGAAGTCAGCGTGATCGAACAGCTTGCCTGAGAACGAGCCATAGACGCCGTCGTCGATGAAGTACCACATTTTCCCGCCGCGCTTGTTCTTGCCCAACACCTTTGTGACGAGAGTCATTGTCTCGGCGCTGATGCCGCGACCGGGCTCAGCGATGATGCGAACGTTGAGATCGCCGAAGGTCTTCGTCAGTGCGTTGTCCAACTGGTGACAGAACGCCTCGAGCGACATGACCGGACGGCGATAAGGAGCGGGGAAGCCGCCGCCGACGTCGAGCATCTCTAGCTCGAAGCCTTCAGCCGTTGCTTCGTCCCAAACTTCGCGAGTCTTGTAGAGCATGCGCTCGTAGTCAGCCGGATTGAGGCACTGCGAACCAACATGGAACGAGATGCCCTTCACGTTCAGTCCGCGACGGCGAGCCTCGCGCAAGATGCGCATCGCATCGTCGGGATCGCAGCCAAACTTCGCCGACAGGTTGATCAAGCTCGACTGCGAGGTTGCCGCCAATCGCAAGATGAGATTCGCGTCGGGAGCCCAGCGAGCCATCTTGTCGAGTTCCGGGACGCAGTCGATCACGAACCAACGCATGCCCGCGTCCCAACACTGAGTGATGTTGCTCTCAGTCTTGCACGGGTGAGTGTGAATCATGTTCTCGCCGGTGAAGCCAGCATCGAGAGCTGCCTTCATCTCGCCCCATGAGCAGACATCGCAGCTCGATCCACTCTCGCAAAGAGTTCGCAGCAGCGGGTGAGCCGGGTTCGACTTCGCGGCATAGAAGAGTTCCACATTCGGCATTGCCGACTTCATCGCTTCGTAATTGCGACGAACAACAGACCGCGAGATGACCAACGTCGGTGTGCCGTGCTCTTCAGCGATCGCACGAGCTTGATCGAAGTCGATCACCGGACGGGCCAGACGGACGGATGGCGCAGAGAGATCAAGAACGGGAGCCATAGCTCAACCTTTAGCAGCAA